>DAOMSB010000034.1:0-28469 GCA_035446145.1 Promineifilum sp. (SeqCode)
TGCGGGTGGTATTCAGGGAGAAGGAGCAAATGGAGACATGGGCTTGCTTCGCGAGCCTGTGTCTCCCCCCTGATCAATCTTCTAAACATCCCGGCCGACCAAAAAATTATTTAGCAGGCTAAAGACATCCTCCACTGCGTCGGGCCGCACAGCGTAGCGCTTCCCCTCGGGTTCAATGGTCACGATGACCAATCGTGCCAGCCGCAGGGCATCCAGGTGATGGATGACGGTTGGCGAACGCAGCCGCAGCCGCCGCGCCAGCTCGACCGGAGCCAGCGGCTCATCCGTTAGATAGCGCAGGATACGCAAGCGAGTTGGGTCGGCCAGCGCCTTGAGCGCCTGGTGGAGCGCGTCGGGCACGACATCGCCGGGAATCAGCGACTCCTTCGACGGCCGCGCGCCAAAAACGAACAATACCCGATCCGGATCGATGTCGGCCATTATTGCCAACGGCGTACCCCAATAAGATGGGGCCAGAACGAGCGTCTTGTTTTCCCAATCCTTGGTCACGCGCAAGCCTTGGGACAATTCTTCCAGCAGCTTGTCCCATTGCTGGATTTGTTCCGCCATCATTTGGGCGTGCGCCAGCCCTTCCTCCAATGCCGGGCGAATGCGAGGTTCTTCCTCGGCAAAAAAGACATCGTAATAGCACTGATAGGCTGCAAGCAAGCTGTCGGCCGCTCCAATCGGATCCATCCACAAGTCAAGATATTCCGCGGCGGCCTTGCGAACAGCAGTTACCGAGTGCTTTTTCCAGTCCCCCCCGGCCATCTCCTCCATGAGACGCATCTGATCTTCTTCGTTCCAGGAGCTACGAGCAGCCAGATCGCGCCATATTGAGGTAATTTGGGGTGGTGTTTCAGGCATCAGCGCTAATAATCGCGCTTCGGGGTCCATGGCGCGCAATTCATCCAATGCAGTTTGAGCGTTCTTGGGCGCGGGAAGTGAATAGGTCCACCGCATCGGCCGCACCAGTGGCATCGCCCGCTGCAATATTTCGCGATCAGGCCCGGACAGGCGCGAACGAACCCCGGCCGCCCATGATCCTCGCAGGCCAAGCCTCCCCGGTTCATGGAGCGCCCATAAACTAACGAAGAAATCGTATGCGGTTCCGATATCCCATTCAATGCGGTTTTTAATTGAAAGTTCCATAATGACACACTACTAGTCCCAGGTGGCGTCGCCGAAGAAATCCCCGTGATCGCGCTCTACGAACGTCTCGATTTGGGCACGTCGGTCGCCCAACCGAAAATGAGGGCCGTGGCCTGGATAGCAAACGATGTCATTGGGCCAGCCCAGCACGATGTGCAGGGAGTCCAGGGTCTGACGGAAGCCGGCGGCCGACCATGTCTTGCCGGGTCCGCCGTCGAAGAGTGTATCGCCTACGATGGCCTTGTTGTCGCCATCGACCAGAAAACAGATCTGATCAGGAATATGGCCGGGTGTGGAATAAACCCGTAACGTGTGTTTGCCCACGGTAAACAGATTGTCGTCGCGCAGTAAGATCTCCTCGGCGAGCGTAAGTCCGTTAAGGTGCGGCCCATCGAATGCGCCCAGCGGCACGCCGAGTCGCCGTCGCATTTCACTCAATGCCCCAATATGATCGGGGTGGGTGTGGGTCAGCAGGATGGCCACCGGCAGGGTTCCGGCCAGCATCTCGCTCAGCGTGTCGGGGTCGTCACCGGGATCGAAGAGAACGCTTTGCCGAGTCTTAGGGCAGACTAGCGCGTAGGTGTTCATTAACCATGGGCCGACTTGTCGGGTGCGCAATTCCATTGCCATTATGTGCTCCTCGCCTAAATACCCCGTTGCATTCAGTGGTCGCTCAATCCCCTGTCGTTCGCCTGATATTGTGTCGGATAGGTGTCATCAGTTCGTCAACTGCCCAAAATACAGATGCGTCTTGTAGATGAAAGTCACCTGGCCATCATGTTGATACGTCTCGAAGACAGATCGCAACCCCGCGCGCATGGGTTCGTAAATCGCGTCATTGGGGGATGGCGCGTAGGAGGCTGACAGAAACCCGCCCCAAAGCGTGGCGAAGTTCATCCGGCGTGTGTGGGTAAAGCTGCGGAACTTCCGTCCATTGATGAACAGGGTATCTAAATCACCATCATGGGAACGATGGGTTACAGTCGTATAGCCCATGCCGAATTCGCCCAGCACGTGTTCATAGGCGGCCATCAATGGATCTTCTTCGTGGTCGCGGGCGTTCCACACCAGAGCTACGTACCCGCCGGGTCGCAGGATGCGGCCGAACTCTATCCGGCTGGCAGTAGCGTCGAACCAATGAAAGGCCTGCCCGGCAGTCACAAGGTCGATACTGCTGCTGGGCAGAGTTGTCGCTTCGGCGCGGCCGTTCACGCTAGTGAAGCCGGGATAGCGTGCCAATGATATCTCAGCCGACTGCCTCATCGCCTCATTAGGCTCGACTGCAAAGACAGGATTGCCGTTGTCCAGGAACATCTCCGTCAGAATGCCCGTGCCGGAGCCAATATCGGCGATCACCGAGCCAGGCGTCAGCCCGCACTCTTCTCTCAGGCACTCCAGCAGGGCAGAGGGATAGCCGGGACGGTAACGAGCGTAATTCTCAACCCTGTCTGTGAAACGGCGTGTGGGGTCTTGCTCGCTCATAACGGCTGGATAAACTCCAGGCGATTGCCAAACGGATCGCGACACTCGAACCGATCGAAGCCGGGGATGGGCACGCTGTTCAGTGCTGCGATGCCGGCCGCCGCCAGCCGTTCCCGCCACGCATTCAGGTCATCGACCTGATACGCGACATGGGCTTTCGTCCGCCGGCGATCAACGCCATCCTCGACGCCGATATGGACTTGACGATCACCGACCTCAATCCAGAAACCACCGCGTCCTTTTAAGGAATCGGGCTTCTCAACTTCCGGCAGGTCGAGCAGATCAATATAGAATGTCCGGGCGGCCGCTTCGTCGGTTGGCGAGATTGTTATTTGGACGTGATGAATGCCTGTAATCATGATATAGGGATTTTAACCAATAACACGCTCTAGTCACCCAAACGACCGATTATTCACAGTCGCACCCTTAGCCTGCTTGCAGTGCGCCGCAATCCCCATTACAATTTCGCCCCTATGGAACCGTTGCCGGTGGATATTTTCCAGCTTCAGCGCCGCGATCCGCTGGCGTGGTCGGCCTTGCTCGCCCGCTGTCCCGAGACAAGTGATGCAGTCGTCACGGCCGTTACGTCGGAGCCGCTGTGTGATCAATCACCGGCTATGCCCGCTCACTTGTTGCTCTCTGATTGTTCCCATCAAGTCCGCCGCTATACCCTGACTCTGGTCGGCGTGTCCGACCCCATCAGTTTCATCGTCAAGCGAACCAGCGCCGTGGAAGCCCGCTTCTATAGTCTGTATGGCGATCCGCCCGGCACAGCTATCCCAAGGTGCCATTACACTCACCTCGATGGCGAGGAGAGTTGGGTCGTCCTTGACGACATCCCCGCCGATTATTCATCCACTGATTGGGTGCCGGATCAAGTTGATGACATTGTAGGGACTCTGGCTCGCATCCATGCCGCGCGCTGGAACTATGACCTGGAAGTGGATGGTGGCCTGGGGCAAGTTGAGCCGCTCATCCCCCATTTCCTGCACCGCCGAAGCGGCCCCTATCGCTGGGACGAGCTGCGTGAAATGGAAACGGCGCTCTTCGAAGAGGGGCCGAGCGTCGCGTTGTCTCGCCACGCCATTCACAGCGCCGGGCGGTTGGCGCCTCTCTTCCTGCGTGCGGCCAATGGCCTTGTCGTCATGCGCGCGCTCGACGGCTGGCCCGGCGTGATGGGTGAAAGCCATCTGTCGGCTGTGGCTGACCTGCTCGATGATCCCGTGCCCATGCTGGCTCCCTTGCTCGATCTGCCGCTAACGCTGCTTCACGGCGCTCCTCATCCCGGCCACTGGCGGCTAACATTGTTTGATGACGCCTATCTCGTTGACTGGAGTGAGGTGCAAATCGGGCCAGGCGTTCTCGATCTGATGGCCTTTATTGAGGGTTACCCGCTGCTTCAGTTCGGTCCGCGCGAGCGACGGGGGCAATCCTCACAAAGCGGCCTCCTCGGAAAGCTGTCGCTATTGGCTGAGGAAACAATCGTCGATACCTATCTGCTGACCCTGTCGGCCGAGTTAGGCAGCCGCTCCGCGGCGCGCGCCTATCGGGCAGCACTGCCGGCTGCGCGTTGCCTCCATGTCCTGCTGACCTGGTTCCCCTATTTCGCCACCTGGGCCGGCAATATGCCCGATCGCTATGTGTGGCAGCGAGTTAATCGTCGAACGGAGACCGAAGTCGGACGCTATCATGACACACCGGATGCAGGTTTGCGGCAATATCTGGCCGGTGTGTTCGAGCGCTTCCTGTGCGCCTGCCGCAGCCTCTGAGCCCTCACGCAACCGGCATTGCAACCCTGCGTATAGCACATGGAAATGGATAACATATTTTACTCTATCAACACGGGCATTGTGATTCTGGCCTTTGTTGTGGGCCTCCTGGGCGCAATTCTGCCCGTCATCCCCGGCCTTACTGTGATCTGGCTCGGGGCGCTCTACTACGCCGCCATTATCGTCGGCTTTGACACTTTCTCCCCGTGGGTTTTCGTTCTCCTCACGATCGTTGGCCTGGTTGCCGGCACATCGAACATCTGGCTCGCTGCGCTGGGAGCCAAGACAACCGGTGCCTCGTGGCGAACCCTGATAGTTGGCTTCATTGGCGCGATCCTCGGCACATTCTTTTTACCCATTCCTCTGGTGGGCACGATTGTGGGTTACGCGGCCGGGCTGGTGCTATCGGAATACGTGCGGCTGGGCGAGCTGCGACCGGCCCTTAAATCTGCCTTTGGCGGCGTGGTTGGCTGGGGCGTCAGCACGGCATTCGAGTTCGCCGGTGGCCTGGCAATGATCCTGCTTGTCGTCACGCAAGCCCCACGCTGAGGTTGCTTTGACCGGAATGGAAGAATTTCTACAGAATTTTGTTTTGATCCTGCTGGGCATGATGTCCGTCGCTCTCGTTCTGGCCATCATCCTGTTGATCATCATCTTTATCCAGATCCGTCACATTAAAGTCCCGCCGAATGCGGGCTTCGCCGAGACGTTGCTCTATACCCCTCTCCTTGTGGTGTTGTTCCTCGACGTGCTGGATTTGGCGCTTGATTTCCTTTCTGCGCCGATCGCCTGGGTTGTCCTCGATCGACTTGGTCTGAAGGGGCTGCGTGGCGTCGCCACGGTGGAATCGTTTATCCCGTTTACTCAGGTCATCCCCGCCATGACACTGGCCTGGATTGGCGTCAGATTATTCGGCAAAGATCGATTCATTGAGCAAAAGTATTACGAGCAATAGGCTGGTCTGAGTAAGAGGGAGATTCTCACAGGCAGATTGCGATCGATTACAATAACCGGGTTACTCTCGCTTGAGAGGGATAGCCAGATAGAAGGTGCTGCCCTCATCGGAGCGGCTCTCGCACCACACGCGGCCGTTGTGATGATCGGCCACTGACTTGACGATGGCCAATCCCAATCCCGATCCTTTGGCCCGTTCGACTGTGGATAGACCTTCCCCGCGATAGAATTTTTCGAAAAGATGCGTCTGGTCGACCGCGGCGATCCCTGGGCCGCGATCGCGAACCGAGATCACCATCTCGCGACCGATTGCCTCGGCGTGAATGGTCAGCGGGCCGCTATTGGCGGCATGCTTCAGGCCATTGGTCACCAGGTTGGTGAGCGCCCGACGCAATTGCGCGGGATCGGCCACGGCCGCCGGCAAGTCGTCAGCCACCTCGACCACCAGGTTCACGCCGGCCGCTTTGGCCGGCGACGCGTACTCCATCGCGATCTCGTGCAGCAATTTGTCCACATGCACCCGATCGAACTGCAAGTGAAGCCCGGCCTCGATGCGCGCCAGCTCCAGCAGATCATTCACCAGCCGCGTCATGCGGTCGATGCCGGCCATGATCTTCTCGACGTACTCTTTTTCCAGCGTCGGATCATCCACGATAGGCAGCATGGCGGCGTAGTTGTGCATGTAGGTCAATGGGCTTAGCAGATCGTGGGAAATGCCGGCGACGAAATCGGACTTCATACGGTCCAATTCCTTCATGTCGGTCACATCCTGCAGCACGGCGACTCGCCCCATCGTTTGCCCCTCATGGCTGTAAACGGTGGAGATGCTCGCCAGGAAGGTTCGGTCATTGACTTCCAATTCAACCTTGCCGTCGGTCGCGCCGCTTCCGGTTCCCGACCGGCTCAGACTCAGCCGCTGGACGAACGGGATTGCTTTGTCGATGCCTGACAGAGCATCGACCACCGGACGGCCAGCCGCATCTTTGCCGCGAACGCCCAACGCGCGCTCCATGGCGGGGTTGATCAGCAATATCCTATCAGTCTGGTCGGTCACAAGGATGCCGTTAGTCGTTGAGGCGAGGATCGCTGCCAATCGGCGTCGGCCGCCTTCGGCAGCTACAAACAGGTGGGCATTTTGCACCAGCACGGTGGCTTGCCCGGCCAGCGTCCTCAGTAGATTGCGCTCATCGCTATCAAAATAATGGGGCTGCCGGTAAGCCAGGTAGAGCGCGCCCTGGAATTCGCCGGCGGGCCGCAACGGCAGCGCGAATAGCGCCGCTACCGGGGATGGATGGATCGCCAGTGCTTCCTCGATTTCCGCCGATGTGCTAAAGGCCAGTTCTTCCGTCTCGCGCACGCGCAGCAAAATGATCCGATCCAGTTCGCTCATGGCGTCGGCGCCGGGGCCTTCGGCGAAGATCAGCGGGGCAGGCGCCGCTGGGTTGCGGACGATGGCTCGTGCTCCCGAAGCACCGGTGCCGCGCAGCACACCTTGCAACACGGCCGACATGCCCTCGTAGATGTTGATGGTTGCCGCTACCTCGTTGCTGACGCTAAGCAATAATGATAATTCATCGAGTCGTTGTCGCAAGGCGCGTTGCATTTGGGAGAATGCCAACGTCAGTTGCCCAATCTCGTCTTCACGGTGGGAGCGGACAGGACGTTCAAGACCGCCCCCTCCGGCAATGGCTTTCGAGGCACGGCCGATTTCCGCGATAGGTTGGGTAATGTCGCGGCCAAGGCCGGCCACAAGTGCATAAAACAGGCCGCTCACAATGAGTAACAGTACGGTCAGCGGCCCAATAATGCCCAACGTCTGGCGCAAAATCACCGACCGGGGCAAAAACGCCGCGACCTTCCAGCCACTTTCGGGCACTGGTGAAATCCCGATTAGTTCGCGCGCGCCGGTGACAGGGTTTAAGCTCTCATACACTGTGCGGCCGGTGATATTGGAGAGCTGTGAGGCGATCTGCTCGTTGCTGGGGGCAAGCCATTCCGTGCTTGCTCTGTCATTTGAGGCTATGACCACCTGTGACAGTTCGTTGATTACCATCCCTTGGCTTTGCCCACCGACTTTCACTAACTCGCTCGCGATCTCATCGAGCGCTTCTGTGGCGACACGCGCGTAGAGTACAATCGGTTCTCCGCCGGTCGACGCTCCCGGCACGACCAGATCAATGGCCGTGCTCCCGTTTTCGCTCGCAATCGCAATCCAGCGCGCTTGGCCGGCATCGAGTGCAGAGGTGGCCAGCTTCAATTCGGAGGGGTCAAGGGTGGCGTCGGCCCCGGATGAGTGTACCCCTTCCGGACTGACGAGTCGCACGTTGTCGAACAGGCGAGTCTCCTTCACACGTCCCAACACGGCCGATTTTCGGCCTGGGTCTTCTTCGGCCAATTCAGGATCGCGAATATACTCAGCCAACGTGTTGGTTAGCCGGCTCTGCAGCGCACCAAGTTGAGCGGACGTTGCATCCGCGTTGTCGACCATCTGTCGGGTCAAGGCTCGCTCAGTCGCCCGGGCTGAAAAGAAGAAGGCGACCAGCACGCTGAGCAGAACGACTGCAGCAGCGAACGTCAGGAATGTAGCCACCAATTGTCGTTGCAGGCTGCGCTGGAACGGAGAGGGGACGGTCCCGCGATCCAAACGCCACTGTGGTGCAATCCACTGGACGGCCGAGGTGATTGCGCCGCCAACTGCGCCTTCGATCAGGAGTGGCAACGCACTCCAGGCCCCGAGGTAAAGCGCCAGGTCCAGCGCGCCGAACAGACCTGCCAAACGATAGGAAGCGAAAAATATGGCGGCTCCGGTAAATATTACAACGACCAACCGGCCCAACGTTCCTGCGATTATGGGTAGGCGCAGCAACTTAAAGCCGCGCCCGGCGAAGTTTTGTTGCATCAGCATTGCCGACAATCCGGCCGCCAGAGCCATCGCTACGACGTCCAGCGGCTGCCCGGTTTGGCCGATGAGGCGGCCAACGCCTGCAAACAGACCGACGATGATCGCCGCCGGCGTATTGAGGGCTGCCCCGGCCAGCAAGTAGGGCGCGGCCGAGAGGAGCGCGGCGATGCTCGTCGCCGGGTGATCCCTCAGCAGGGAGTTTGACCATGGAATAGTCAGCGGAAATAACTGGCTAAAGAGGAGCGAAGCGCCACAGAGGGCCACGAACAATGCCCATTGGTCACGATTAAGGCCCCGCATAGCCGAGAGTACGCCCGATCGGATGAGCGACCATGCCAATAAGCCGATTGAGAAGGCCCATAAGCCATAACCCAGCGCCGAATCCGGCCAGGCAATCCCGGAAAAACCGAGGCCCCATAATTCGTTTACCATTCGTGCGCTTGCCCTTGCAATCTATCGAGCCTTTTCCTTTGGATGTTCCCTACATTATGTCTGCTTCAACAGTATAACAGTGCCGTCCTAATTTGTCATTTGGAGGGGAGTTCATTATGATACGATCTCATGGATACACGCCGCCGGACATATGCCATTCTGGTTGGCATCATCCTTCTCACCGTGCCATGTTACCTGTCCGGGATCGTATTATTGTCACGCGCGCCGAACCGGGGCGGTTCTCCCACCCTTGAAGCAAATACGGCAACGCCAACTGCGTCGCCCACACCAACCCGTGGCGGGACGCAGCTGCCGCCGGCAATCATCTCGCTTACGCCGCCCGGCTCACCGACGCCTCAGGCCACTATTACATCCTCAATCACACCAACGCCGACCGACACATCGACGCCAACCGATACGCCGACGTTGACCCCGACGCCGACGGATACGTCCACGGCAACTCCGACTCCAACGGAAACGCCGACTATAACCCCGACGCCGACGGAAACGCCCACCGAGACGCCAACTCCTACGGAGACGCCAACCGAGACGGTGACTCCGACCCCGGCGGCCACAGACAATGGGATGACGGCCACGCCTGACGCCGTTGGGACTCCCTGAAATTCGCAAGGATTTACGCCATGGAAACGTTTGATTTGCTGAAGCAACTGACCGAAGCGCCCGGCCCAACCGGCAAGGAAGAAGGTGCGGCCGCAGTTATTGAGCCGCTATGGCGGCCGCTGGTAGACGAGATCGTCGCCGATCGGGTTGGAAGCCTGGTGGGCATAAAGCGTGGTGCCGGCCCAATGGAGCGGCCACGCCCCAGCATTTTGCTTGCCGCCCACCTGGATGAGTTGGGTCTGATGGTCTCGCGCATCGTGGAGCATGGCGGGTATGGCTTTCTCCGTGTGACGGGGCTTGGTGGCGTCGATCGGCGACACCTTTTCGGCCAGACGGCCGTGGTCCATGGCGTAAAGCCATTGACGGGTGTTCTTGGCGGACTGCCCTATTCCTATTTGCCGGAGCAAGAACGCGACAAAGCCTTCAGCTATGAGACCCTGGTTCTGGATGTGGGCCTGCCCGTCGAGCAGGTACGCGAGCTGGTGTCGATTGGCGATTTCATCTCGTTTCGCCAGCCATTGCGAAAGCTGGGCAACGGCCGTGTAGCCGGCAAGGCGCTCGATAATCGCTCGTCCGTGGCCGCGGTCACGATTTGTCTGGAATATCTTCAGGGGCGCCGTCACATGTGGGATGTCATCGCCGTAGCTACCTCGCAGGAAGAGACGACCTACCTCGGTGCATATACCAGTGCTTATGCCCAGCGGCCGGATGCGGCTGTGGTCATCGATGTGACCCATGCCAAGGGGCCGGGTTCGAGTGAGAGCGAGTTGGCCGAATTGGGTGGCGGCCCTGTCCTGGGGATCGGCGCCAACGTCCACCCCGGCCTATTCAAGGCTTTGCGGGATGCGGCCGAAGCGCTGGAAATGAAGGTCGGGATCGAGCCGCACGCAGCCGGCAGCGGCACGGATGCCTATGCCATCCAGGTCGCGCGCGAAGGTATTCCCACCGGTTTGATTGGAATCCCCTTGCGCTATATGCACACGATGGTCGAAACGATTGACATGGCTGACGTGGAGCGCGTGGGCCGGTTGCTGGCGGAGATGATCGCTCGTCTGGATGATCATTTCATGGACGGCATACGCGAGGATATGATGCGGCCGCACAAACCCGTCGGGAACGGCGCCGAGCAAAATGCAACCAAGGACGGTAATGCATGAATGACCTGTTGAAACAACTTACCGAGGCGATCGGTGTCTCCGGCGCGGAGAAAGAGGTACGCCTGCTAATTCGCGATTTGATTGCCGATTACGTCGACGAGTGGTCGGTCGATGCGATGGGCAATCTGGTGGCGATCAGGCGTGGCACCGGACAATACGACATGCGCGTACTCATCGATGCTCACATGGACGAAGTCGGCTTGCTTATCACCGATATCGACAGCGGCGGCATGCTCAAGTTCACGAACGTAGGTGGCTTTGACGATCGCGCGCTGCTGGGCAAGGTCGTCCAGGTGGGGCCGGACAAGATAACCGGGGTGATTGGCGCGCGCGCAATCCATCTGCTGAAGAGCAGCGAATACTCCAAGGTGGTCAAGATGGACGCCATGCGCATCGACATCGGCGCGAAAAGCAAGGAAGCCGCTTCGGCCAAGGTGAAGGTGGGCGATTATGCGGCCTTTGTCACCGAATATGAAGAGCTTGATAGCGACCGAACGGCCATCGGCAAGGCTTTCGACAATCGGGCGGGGTGCGCAGCGCTGATTGAACTGCTCCGTGGCGAGCGCTATCCCTTTGATCTGGTGGCGGCCTTCACCGTTCAGGAAGAGGTCGGTCTGCGTGGGGCCAGGATCGCCGCGTTCAATGCCAGGGCCGATGCCGCACTGGTGTTGGAATGCACTCCTGCCTATGATCTGCCAAACGAGAAAGACGTCAGCCCCAACGTCGCTATGGGCAAAGGCGTTTCGGTCTATATCATGGATTCTCGAACTATCCAGGACCCCAGATTCGTAGCCCATATCATGGCTACGGGCGACGCTCAGGGCATTCCCTACCAGGTTCGCCAGCCGGGCGGCGGCGGCACGAACACGGGCATGATCCAGCGCGCCGGTGCCGGGATCCCTGCGGCTACGTTGGCTGTGCCCGGCCGTTATGCCCACACGCCGACGATGATGATCAGCCTTGATGACTATCACAATATCGTTCGCCTGGCCGATGCTACCTTGCGAACGTTGACCCCCGATATTTTGCGCCGCGCCTGAGCGGTTGGAACATGAGAGATGGAAAACGCTATGAATGACCTGATTCGCACGCTCACGGAAGCCTTTGGCCCTTCCGGTTTTGAAGATGCCATGCGCGACCTGATTCGTCCGCTGGTGGAGCCTTATGCCGATGAAATCACTGTGGACTCGCTCGGCAACCTGATCGTTCACAAAAATGCCGCGGCCGGCAATAAAAACCCGCAAAAGGTGATGATCGCCGCGCACATGGATGAGATTGGTGTCATGGTGAGCCATATTACGGAGAAGGGCTTTCTGCGCTTCACCAATATCGGTGGGGTTTTTAGCCATACCCTGCTCGGCGGCCGCGTCCGTTTCGCCAACGGCACGATCGGCGTTATTGGCTCCGACCGGAGCGATGATCGGAATGCGATCCATCCGCTCAACAAGCACTTCATCGACGTTGGCGCGACCAGTCGTGAAGATTGCCCGGTCAGGGTGGGCGACTCGGCCCAGTTTTACCGGCCCTTCGAAGTTCGCGGCCGCCATCTGACGGCCAAGAGCATGGATGACCGTATCGGCTGCGTTGTGGCGATTGAAGCGCTACGTCGCCTGCCGGAAGCCGTGGCTCATGATCTGTATTTTGTCTTCAGCGTACAGGAAGAAGTGGGCACACGCGGCGCGGAAGCGGCCGCCAACGGCATCATGCCCGATGTGAGCATTGCCCTTGACGTGACCTTGACCGGCGACGTACCGGAGGCGCGGCCGATGGACGTGAGCTTGGGGGATGGTCCGGCGATTAAGGTTAAGGACAGCGGCATGATCGCCCACGCCGGATTGGTGCGCCTGATGCGTCGTCGCGCTGAAGCGGCGGGAATCGAATATCAGCTGGAAGTGCTTGATGGCGGCTCGACCGACGCCCGGGCCATGCAATTGGCTGGGCCAGGCAGCGCCGCCGGGTGCATCTCGATCCCTTGCCGATACGTCCACACGCCGAGCGAGACCGTGGATGCCGGCGATGTGGAGGGCGCGATTCGCCTGTTGGTGGCCGTACTGCAAGGTGAGATGGATTACTAGGCAGAAACGGCTAAAGCCTTAATTTTCGAGGGCTGGGCCGGATAGTTGCGCCAACACGCGAGCGAGATCGTCGGGTAATTCAGAGGTGAGGTGCAGCTCCTCGTCGTCCGACGGCCGCCGAAAAGTCAGTTCGGCCGCGTGGAGGAAGTGGCGCTTTAATCCCAGCTTGTCTTTCCGGCGGCCGTAGATAGGGTCGCCCGCAATAGGAAAGCCGATATAGGCCATATGGACGCGTATCTGATGCTTGCGGCCGGTTCGGGGACGGCATTCCACATAGGTGTAATCCGGATGGTAGGCTAGCGCGCGGAAGGCCGTTTGTGCGGGACGCGCGTCGCTGCCTGCCTTCGTAACGACGGCCATCTTTTGTCGATTGCGCGGATCGCGGCCGATTGGCGCGTCGATAACTGCTTCCGGCGGTTGAAGCGAGCCATTGACGAGGGTCAGGTAGACTTTTGCCACACTGCGTTGCTTAAATTGATTCTGTAGCTCCCACAACGCCTGATCGTGTTTGGCGGCGATGATCAGGCCGGACGTGTCCTTGTCCAGGCGATGGACAATTCCGGGGCGGCGTTCTCCGCCCACGCCTTCCAGGTCGGGGCAGTGTGCCAGCAGCGCGTTGACCAGCGTGCCACCTGCGTGACCCAGCGATGGGTGCACGACCATTCCCGCAGGTTTGTTGACGACGATAAGGTCCTTATCCTCATACCGGATGTCCAACGGGATATCCTCGGCCGTCACTTCCGCGTCGACCACTTCCGGGATGGATGCTATCAACGTCTCTCCACCGATGATCCGATAGCTGGCCTTGGCGCGCTGGCCGTCCACGGTGACATGCCCCTCACGGATCAGGCGTTGCCACTGCATGCGCGAGAGGCCTAGCAACAGTTCCGTCAAGGCTCGGTCCAAACGCTCGCCTTCTGCTTCCAGGATTATTTCAACTGTTTGGTTATACAAGGACATGATTGATTTGGGAGGGTCGCAAATGAGTTTGACGGCGAGGAGGATGGATCGCCGCGCGCCTAAAGATCGAGTCGCTCCTGGTTGTCGAGCGAATTGACCGGGATTGGCGCGTTTTTCCGTGTGTTTCTCTCGTCACGAATCAGCACGATCCCGAACAAAATGACGCCGCCGACCAGAGCCATATCGGCCACGTTGAAAATATACCAGGGGCCGATGTCAATGAAGTCAGTCACATGGCCCTGACGAAAACGATCGATCATATTGCCCAACGCGCCGCCCAATTGCAGGCCTAATGCCAACCGCAGCAACCATTGTTTGCCCGGCAGCGTGTAGTTGATGTAGAGGATGGCCACGGCCACGATAATGGCCAGCCCGGCGAAGAACATGCCTGTCCCCTGGAACAGGCCGAAAACAGCTCCGGTATTGGCCGTGTGGGTAATTCGGAACAGGTTCTCAAGTCCTGGGAATGGGGCCCAATAACTGTAGAGGGGGATGCGCGTCTCGACCAGACGTTTGGTGCCTTGATCCAGGACCAGGACGACGGCCATGATCAGGAGCGGTAATACAAGTTCGGCGAAAGCGGGTCCTGGCTCGGTTGGTGTTTCGGATCGGGTCGGTTGTTGAGCGCCGACGATTGGAGTTTCCTCCATGGTATCGCCATCTATCTGCTCGTGTGAGTCAATCATCGTACCATTGTACCAATCCGGGCGGCCGTTCGCCACCGCTCGATCCCGGGGCACGATTGGCCATTCTCCAAAGGTTAACGCGTCAGTCAACTCGATCGGCCACGATCACTATGACGACGTAATTCGGTTGGACAACATGATAAATGGTCACGGCGAACCCCGCCGGTTCGTAGATTCTTCCCCAGGCTCCTGACCTGGATGATGGCTCGCTGATATGGATGATCCGCTTCCTGGTGCTCCCGAAGAGCCAGCCCAACAGCCGTTTTATCGAGCTTTTACCGATCGGCGTTCCCCCCAACACGATGACCAGACGACCGCCGGGTCGCAAGACTTCCCGGATCGCTCGCGCTGTCTCGGGGTCGACGATATAGGGCGCGGGAAATGTGGCGACGACGCTATCAAAAGTTCCATTTCGGAAGGGTAGATCCTGCGCCCGGCCGCGGGCGAGACAGACAGGAAGCTCCTTTTCGGCTAAGCGCTTTTTTGCCAGCCGGCCCATTTGTGATGAGATGTCAATCCCTGTCGCCATCCATCCGTCAGCTTCCAGCGTTGCCAGCAAGTGACCCGGTCCGTGACCTAATTCCAAAACCTCGGGGCCGATCAAGAAGGGTAGCGCGGCCCTTCCCCATGATTGCCAGCGGCCGCGCGAAACGGCCCAACTGACGGCATCATAGGCCCACGCGAAGTGCGTGTAAAGCAAATCGAAGATATACAGGATGATTGTGCTTCGGAGTGACATTACGCTTCCAGCAGGATCAAGACGCCTTGCGGCAGAGCGGGGAGCGATAGCATGCCTTCCTGGGTGATGAATTCAGTCCCACTCATCAGATCGATGAACTGTGTTCCGTCAGCCACGCCTGTATGGCTGAGGGGTAATGGGCCTGGAGCGCGTGGCATTTCAGCGCGGTGAGCGACGACGATGACGCGCTCATCAATGCTTTCACGCTGGTAAGCGACGGTATCCGGCTCAACCAACAGCATCTGGAACCCCCCGCGCTGTAGGGCCGCGGAACTCCGTCGAAAATGGATCAGCCGCTTGTGATAGCCGTAGAGATCGCGATCCTGTCGCGACTCATCCCAAATCATGCAACCCCGTGCGCCAAGGTCAGGAACGTCGGTCATGCCGATCTCGTCTCCGTAGTAAAGGCCGGGTACGCCGGGAAATGTGAGCAGTAAAGCCGTCGCCAGCCGATGCAAGGCATCATTTCCGCCAACAAGAGTTCGGATTCGCGGGGTGTCGTGGCTGCCGAGCAGGTTGTATTGCTGCAAGGCGATAACCCACGGCACGGCCGCCATCCGGCTTTGCCACATTTCGACCATTGCCTCGGCCGGCCACTGTGGCGCGTTCATCGTCTCGCTAAATCCGTGTGCTCCCTGGGTGAAGCCGCACAGCCAATACCATACCGGCTGCGTGAACCCCCCGTAGTTCATCACGCCGTCCCATTGATCGCCCTGGAGCTGCCCCGTGGCGTCGAAGAAATTCTCACCCATCAGGTAGGCGTCCGGGCGGGTTCCCTTCACCGACTGGCGGATGCCACGGCTGATCTCCAGGCCGATTTGTGTCGCTCCCTGGCGGCCGAGCATGTTGGCTACGTCGACCCGCCAGCCGTCAGCGGAGTAGGGCGGCCGAAGCCAATGACGGAAAACGGCTTCCGCCCCCTGATAGATGCGGCGACGCAGTTCGTGGCTACGATAGTTCAGCTTGGGCAAAACCCATACGCCAAGCCACGTCGCATAGTCATCAGGGTGACGATTGAAGGTGAAGAATTCAGCCTCGGGTGCGTCCACGTCAGTCAGCGCTGTCTGGAACCAGGGGTGCCAGTAGCCGCAATGGTTTGGGACGATATCGAGAATGTAGCGCATCCCGCGGGCGCTCAGCGCGTGACGCAACGACGCCAGCGCCTCATTGCCGCCAAAATGCGGGTCCACGCGCTCATAATCCGCCACGTCGTACTTATGGTTTGAGAGGGCGTAAAAAATCGGGTTCAGGTAGAGGGCATTAACGCCCAGATCAGCCAGATAATTCAGCCGAGAGCTGATGCCGGCCAGATCGCCCCCGTAGAAGACGAGGGGGAAGAATTGGCCTTCGCCGGGTGGAGTCTCCCAGGGGAACGTTTTAGGGAATTGGCCTCGGTACTCATAATCATCCGGTCGCGGATCATTGGCAGGATCGCCGTTGGCGAACCGGTCGGGGAAAATCTGATAGAACACGGCCGAACTTAGCCATGCCGGTGATTGGTAATCCGCCAAAATGCGGAAGTCGGTCGTGTCGAGCGGTATGAAGCGGGAAGGCCCGGCAGCGGTGTAATGCCACAGCCCATCGGCCGAGTCGATGACGAACCGGTAATGGGTCAGCGGTTCGTTGATGGGCAGATCGATCTCCCACCACTGGGCGGGAGCCTGTGTCACCGTTCGCTCCATCACCTTGAAGGCTTGCTCGCCGTCAGGGAAAGTGCGCAAAATCACGCGGTTCACCGGCGCGTCATGGGCCACGCGCAGACGAAGCCGGACAGTATCACCCAGTCGTGGGTAGAGGATGGAAACGTACTTTTCGGATCCATCGTGGTGAATAGAGGCAAGCCATTGTGGGACGGTCATAGTCGTTTTAGTTGGCAAAACGGATGAAGAATGAACCCTTGCTGAAAGGGCATGAACGATTGGAGGATCACCAACCGATTAGCCTTGGGCGCGAACGATCAGAAGAGGGCGATCGATTCGCTGCAAAACGCCCGCGGCAACGCTGCCGTAGTAGACATCGGCCATGCCGCCCCGCCCGTGGCTGGCCATGGCGATTAGTCCGGCATCTTCCTGTCGGGCAGCGCGCATGATCGTGACGACCACCGGCCCATATTCGACCAGAACACGAGCCTCAACGCCCTTCTGTTTCAATTGGCCGGCCTTCTCATCCAGATATCGGCGAACTTCAGTTAGATGGCTGTTCACTTCCGCCGGGGTCATCTGCGGCAGCGCATCGAAGAGATCGCCCTTGGGCAGCCCGACCAGATGGGGAAGCTCCAGCACGCTCAACAGCACGACCGTGGAGCCGAAGAGCCGCGCCAGTTCCTCAACGTGAGGCAGAACCGTCTCGGCCAACTCCGAGCCATCGAGGGGGACCAGGATGGTTTTGTACATGGTATCTCCTGTGTCATCTACCGGTAGGCCCCTACTTTACGCGTTCCGGCCGGATTAGTAAAGAGTTACCAGGGGTTATACGTCTGGAGCAGCCAGAGAATGATCAGGCCGAGGACAACCGTCAGGAACACATTGCGCGTGCGCCAGGCGATGAGAATGGCGCACACCCCGGCAAGGAGGCGCTCGTTTCCCAGGGAGAAGTCAATAGTCCCCTGGGGGAGCAGCAACTCCGGGAATATGATGGCGGTCAGGACGGCCGCAGGCACATAGCGCAGCGATCTCAAGAGCCAGGGGGGCAACGATACCCGATCCGGCAGCAGGAAGAGCGACACGCGAATGGCGTAGGTGATCAAACCCATCCCCAGAATAGCGAGAGCCATCATCAATGTGTTCATTGGTTACTCTCTCGGTCGAGGTTAAGGAGTTCCGGAGCAGGTCGATCAAAGCTTTCCAATACGGTGCCAATCAGGATCCCCGACAGGGCCGCAGCGATCAGTCCCAACTTATAAGGCCATGAGGCGGCCAGAACAGCCACCAGCCCCGCCGTCAGCGCTGCCGCCGTATGTGGCCGATTGCGCAGAGTGGGCACGACCAACCCGATGAACGTCAACGCCAGGGCAAAATCAAGCGACCAGGTGGCCGGTATGCTTGCTCCCAGGAAGATACCGATCGCTGTTGTTGTCTGCCAGGTAACCCATAGTGCCATACCGGCGCCCAGAAAGAACCAGTGGCGCGTCGCCGGGGGTGTGCGGCCTTCGGTGTAGTGAATGATCGTCACGGCATAGGCCTCGTCGGTCATCAAATACGCCAGCAGCATCTTCCAGCGCAACGGTAACTTGTTCACATGGGGTGCCAGCGAGGCGCTGTAGAGCAGATGTCTCAGGTTGACGATTAAGGTCGTCAGCAACAGGACAAGCGCCGGTGTACCGACCCCAATGAGTTCTGCGGCGATGAATTGTGCGGATCCCGCGAAGATCACGACCGACATGGCCTGCGCCAGGGAGACAGGCAGACCTGCCGATACGGCCACCGCCCCGAAGATTAGCCCAAAGGGAATGACTCCCAGAAGGATAGGTAACTCGGCGCGGACGCCCGCCAGGAATTCGTCGCGCGGTAATACAGTTCTCGGTTCAATAATACGATCACTCATTAAAGACCCAGGTTGTTGAAATTAGCCGGAGGGTGGTGGAGGAATTCGTTCGATTGTGGCGGCCGTCGGCAAGAAGACAGATTGGAACAGTTCGTCGGCGGGATCAGGAGCTTCTGCCCATACTGCAATCTCGGCATTACCCTCTTGCCGGCTCAGCAGCAATCCGGCCACGATATTGCCGTTGGTGTCGGTGTAATGGAAGTCGTTGCGCTCCCAAACGTGGCCGGCGTAGAAATATCGTTCCGGCTCGCCGGCGGTGAACCCCGTGACCCCCTCGGCGGCCGTTTGCAATAAACTCGTCATCGCCTCGGCGGCCGTTCGTCCCGCGGGCTGGATGCGAACAGCCACGAATGTTGACGGATCGGCGGCGAACCGATGCCAGCTGTTGAACTCCTGATAAGCAAAACCGGTCGGATATTTCATCCGAAAATCGCCCACATTCAGGACTGACCAGGGTTCCGGCCCAAAGCCGAGTCGTTGCGGCAGAAATTGCCATGTCGTGGCGATGGTATTCACTGCCTCCAGTGTCGCGGCTTCCTGTTCGCGCGGGCCATCCATGTCGACGACGTAACCTGTTCCGTCCTTGATAAATGTAAGGAATATGCCTGTGCGTGGCCCCTGGTCGGCGCTGTCATACCCATAAGCCGTGCGAACGGCATCGACGGGAGCCTCTGTGCCGACCTGGATCGATTCTTGCTGGAGGACACTCACCTCGCCGAACGTGCCCAATACTTCGCTATGGAGCGCGCTCAGATCGGAAGCCCAATTGGGGTAATAGCGAACCTGCAGTTGGGCTGTGCCGCTGATGTTGCCGGTGTAGGTAATCCCGTCCTGGGCTACCGGCGGAACCCAATCGGCTGGATACAGGAACTGGATGTTGCGCGCGATGTCGACAAATGCCCGGAATCCGGGGATCAGCCCGTCATCGTTGATGCTCAGGGGTTGGGTTGCCGTTACAGGGCTGTTGCCCACCGATTCGACGCGCAATCCGACACCATATTTGCCGCCGGGTAATGGGCGAGTCGTGCGATAAATCGCCGGCGCCGCGTCGAAAGTCAAGGTGACCCCCGGCTCGGAGGTTGTCGTTCCATCCAACCCGGCAATGGTGATGGCGGATTCGAAAGTATCTCCTGCCGTGGGAGAGATTTCACCGATGAGCCGGGTGCCGCTGCTGACATCGCCCACGGCCCACGTATGGCGTGAAGCCGGTTCTGCATTGCTGAACGTTGCGGTGGCTTCCATGCCTGTTTCTGATCCGGCACGGCGAAAGACGCCGCGCGTCGCCAGCTGTGGCCCGATAGAGGAGAAATCTACCGCCTGAAAGGTTGCAAAGTCACCCGTTCCGGCAGAGTCGGCCAGAAACCCGGCTGTGCCGTCCCAGACGATGAGCGATTCATGTTGCCCGTCTCGCCAAACAGATGCCGTTGTTCCCCCCGGCAGCGTGATTGATGCCGGTTGAATGATCTCGAACTGCCGCAAGACGCGCCGACCATCGGCCGCTTCCTGATCAGCCACCAGGGCGATCGTAGTGATCTGCCGGCCCAGCACCTCGGAACGAAGCAGGCCTGGGCGGCCGATGTTAATTGTGTCGCGACTGCCTCTATCGACGCGAACTTGCGGGGCAATGGTGGCTCCTGATGGGATCGTGGCCACAAACGTGGCCCACGACGGGAGTCTCGTCACCTGTACGTACAGGGGGTCGAATTGAGCAGGCGAAGCCGGCCAGTAGATGGCGACCCCACGGCCATAGGGGATGCCGAGGCCGTGATCATAGGCGACGATAGCCGAGGTCACGGCCGAGGTTACAGCCGTTGCCGCAGTCTGGACGCCGCCGGGCGGCGTTATTTCGGTGATGAGGGCGGCGGCATGAAGAAGATCGACGGCCGCGATCCGTTCAGCGTCGGTGATGGCCGCTGTGCCATACTGTTGCGCGCCGCGCCGCGCCTCGGCGACGATCGCCCCATATAGTTCAGGATCATCAACGATTGCCAGCGCCAGCGCTTCAACCGCGGTCGAGAGTGCCGGAACCTGGGCCAGATCAACGGCGGCCATGCCCGAATACTCATCTCGGGCCAACTGCCGTTGGTAATTGACGAAGGCAGTCACGAGATCGCCCGAAAATCGGCGTCCGTCAATCAATGGGTCGGCATTCAGTTGGGTTAAAACAGGCTCAAAATCCCATGACGAACCCGGAACCAGCCCGGCCGATGCCACGGCATATGCCGCATAGGGCTGGACCGTTTGCAATACGTCGATCTGATTCATCAGACTTGCGGTGAAGGCGATGACCTCCAGCCTTTTCCCGTTCGCCCCCCGCGCCAGCGCCAATGCCTGATCGATATCCGGCAAGCTCAGGTGATCAGTCTGGCCCGGTGTGGGCAAGGTCTGGTCATAGCAACATCCCTGCCAGCCTCCACCAAAATCACCGAGGATGAGGGCGAAGCGGTTGGCTGGATACGTGGCCATGCCCCAGGTCAGAAAATCTGCCAGCACGGCGGGATCGCCCATATTGCTCTCGCCGAGGGCGGCAACCGGTGGAGATGTGAATTGGGTCTTATCGTTATCCGCCGTAATCGCGTAGCGAATGGTTTCGCCGGTCGCGGTCGGGCCACCTTCAGGCCAATCTACCTGAGCTACAACGCGCACCTGATCGAGTGTGCCCGCTGCCTCCATCTCGTTCAGATCGTCCCAAACAAAGCGCGCCCGACCGTTATCCGCACCCGTATAATAGAGGATAGTCCAGGCGGGCAAAGCCGCATCATAGGTGGGGGATGGTAGCGCCACCGGGAGCGGGCCTTCGATCGCCTGGGGAGCGGCCGTGGCCAGCGTTCCGCCGCCGGGTGCTTCGGCTGTCACGCCCAACAAGATAGGCGTTCCGGGTAATGGTTGCGGAGTCAGTTGTGTCAATCGGCCGCCGGGATCGCAACCGCCAAGCATAATGGCGGCGGCGCTCAATAACGCGAGACTCAACCCTATCCGACAGGTGAAGCGCTTGATCATTAGACATAAAATGTAGCATAGAAACCGGCGGAGAGGCAATTGCATCGGCCGCAACAGATGAAAACAAGCGCTTTTCAATAGAGGCTTTCGCGGGGTGACGATCGCGCCATTCATGGTTTTATTTGTTGTCGCTCCGCATACGGAGTAGCATACAAACCTACTATCAGCCTTATTTTAGGAACCTTATGTCGAATAAGTGGCATCATTACAGTGGCAACATGCACATCCATACGCGCTACTCCGACGGCGAAAAGTTGCATGCCCAAATTGCCGAGGATGCCATCGCGGCGGGTCTCGATTTCATCATTGTCACCGACCATAACGTTCACGTATCGGGGGTGGAGGGGTATTACGAAAACGAGAACGGCCGCGTACTGCTCCTGACCGGGGAAGAGGTTCATAATGTTCGCCGCCGGCCACAGGCGAGTCATTTTCTGGCTTACGGTGTGGGCAAGGAGTTGGCGACCTACGCATCCGACCCTCAAGCGTTGATCGATGAGACGCTTAATGCAGGCGGCTATGGGTTTCTGGCCCATCCTCACGAACGTGATTTGCCACTGATCAACATGCCCGACCTGGGTTGGTACGATTGGGATATCGAGGGCTTTTCGGGGCTGGAAATATGGAACTACATGTCTTCCTTCAAAAACACGGTGGCCGAGCGGCTGAGTGAGCTTCGTTGGAAGAATAAGTTCATCAGCGGGCTTGTGGCTTTGCGCATGACCTTGCACCCGGAACGCTATATCAAAGGCGCAGATCCGAGGACGCTGGCTCTATGGGACGACTTTCTGGCCAAGGGAACGCGAATTGCGGCCGTTGGTAACAGCGATGCCCACGGCACGCCGATGAAACTGGGGCCTCTGCGACGCGAAGTGTACCCCTATGAGTTTTTATTTCGCGCCGTTAACACACACGTGCTGATTGACAGGCCACTGACTGGCGATCTTGAGCACGATCGGCGCTTGCTCATTCGGGCGATTGGTCGTGGGTATAGCTGGGTCGGCTACGACATGCCCGGCTCAACGAATGAATTTCGGTTCACGGTTCAGGGGGTGAGAAGTGGTGTTATGGGGGATGAGATGCCGCTGAGCACCGGTGCAACGCTGCAAATCAAGGCCCCAAGTCGCTGCCGTATTCGTGTTATTCGCCATGGTGAGGTCGTCGCGGAGGTCGAGCGAGAGAGCAATCTGACTTATATCCCCGACGAGCCGGGCGCCTATCGGGTCGAATGTCACACATTCTATGAAGGTGAGGAACGGGGCTGGATATATAGCAATCCGATTTATCTGCGTTAATTCGGTTCTCCTTACTCTCCTTGCGAGGCCGTTGCGCCTAACAATATTTCTCGTCCCAACTCCTCGGCCGCCTCAGTGTCATCCACATCTTCCAGAACCAGCGCGAGAACAAACCGCGGATTGTCGGCCGGGGCCATGCCCAGGAACCAGGCGTTGCGGCCGCCGTCCGGTCTGGCCAACACCAGCGCGCTAAAGGCCAAGGCTCCTTCGTCGGTCTCCCATCCCTCGCGAATGATCGCGGCTGTTCCCCGTGAAATGAGGCTGGTGGATGACGCCGGCGCGCCAGGGGGTTGGGTCGCCCAACTCTTGTCGCTCCCCTGCAAGCGTTCAACCAGACGAAGACCGGGCAGGCGGCCGTCTCCAATTAGCGCGGCCGTCGCTCGTGCCGCTTGCAACGGTGTGATGGTGAGCACATCCTGGCCGATCGCCGCCAGGCCCACATCCTGAATACGGACAGCCTGAGTGACCATTGTAACCGGCATCTCCGGTGTTTGACCGAAGCCGAACCCTTCCAGGATCGCTTGCAATGCCGGTGCACCGAGCTGCTCACCAAGCGCCTTAAGCGGGGCCGGGCAGCGCAGACGCCCCATGTCCGCCCAGGTGAGCGGGGCTTCCGCACTCTCGTCACGCGGTAACATACAACGAATTACCTGACCGTTGATAGCGACGGGGCGGAATGGATCATCCAGCGGAGTTGCCGGCTCCAGCTTGTCGGTTTCCATCGCTGCGGCCGTGATGAACGGCTGCAGGACCAGGCCGGGCTGGTATAGTCCTTGCGTGGCGCGGTTGACCAGTGGGCCTGGCTCAATCACCGATAATTCCTCGAATTCGGCATCGATTAGATTGGGATCATAGCCCGGTTGGCTGACCATCGCTCGAATTTCGGCCACCGGATCGCCACTAATGCTGACGTGCTCCAACAGGACCATCCCGCCGGTAATACCGGTTGTGGCCATGGCGTGGGCTGCCATCTGTTGCAGACCGGCATCGAGGGTTAGACCGATGTCGCGGCCGATAACGGGTTCATGGAGCAGGCGACGCAGGGCGTTGACCCAGAGGTTGTTGTCCCGACCACTGAGATGATCGTTGAAAGCACTCTCGACGCCGGCGCTGCCATAGCGGATGCTGTAGTAGCCGACAGCCGGGCCGCTGTCGGGAAGAGGGTAACGTCGTTCGCGTCGATTTGCCGTGACTACTGTCTCGGCGAGAATGACGTCGTCCCGATCCATGATCAGGCCCCTCTGTATGTTGCGCTCGTTCTCGACAAGACGCGGGTTGTCTGCGCGTGCCAGGAGGGAATCGCTGCGCAGGGTGCTCCAATAAGTCAATGCCCCCGCCACGATTGCAAAGCAGATGAGAATGACCCGCCCCAGCCGGTCGATGCGGCGCGCCAGCCCCGGGTCGGCCGTCGGCGTGGCCGAGGCAGATTCCGCTTGGGCCGATATAAAGAACAACATGCCAATCGCCAGATTACTGACGAGGAGTGAGCTGCCGCCGTAACTCACGAACGGTAACGTGATACCGGTCAGGGGCAGTAGTCGCGTTACGCCACCCATGATCAGAAGAGCTTGCACGCTGAAGAGGGCCACAAGGCCGGCGGCCAGATAGGCATGGAAGAATTGCGGCCGTGGGTTGCGAATGGACAGAATGGCGATGCGCAGCCCGCGAACGGCAAGGACGACAAAACAACCAACGACTGTCAGACTGCCGATCAGCCCCCATTCCTCGGCGATGGCCGCCAGGGCAAAATCCGAGTGGACGACCGGGATATAGTCGGGCGATCCCTGGCCGATACCCTGGCCCAGGATGCCGCCTGCCGCTTGCGCATATAGGGCTTGTACAATCTGATAGGCACGATCGCTAACGTTGGGCCAGGGGTTTAGCCAACTTAGCACGCGCGGCGCGACCACCGTATCGAAGGCATAAAAGGCGATGACCCCGGCCAGTAGCAGGAGAGTGAGGCCACTCAATGTATACGCTTTTTCGCCCGTTGCCAGATAGAGCATGGCCACAAAGACGATAAAAAATAGCGCCGCGGCTCCCAGATCTCGCTGCCAGACCAGTAGCAACAGAGTGAAACCCCACATTAGCAATAAGGGGCCGAGAAATGGCAGGTGCTGCCGAAACGCATTGCCTGTCTTGCTTTTACCTTTTACCTTGTCGTTGGCTTGCTTTCGGTAGTGGTAGAGCGGTTCCAGTTCGGTGAAATAGCTGGCCAGAAAGACGACCAACAGTACCTTCAGAAGTTCGGACGGTTGAAAATAGACAGTTCCCAGGAATGGGAAAGGAGCCGGCAGCCAGAGCGCCGCGCCGCTGCCGCTTGGATTCACGCCAAATATCAGCGTGAAAGCCAGCAATAGCAATCCGCCGGTCAGCAAGGAGTAGCGATAGCGCATGAGCGGCGCATAGGTGCGGGGCAGAATGGCGACAACCAGCATCGCCATTGTGGCCAGGGCAAACCATAATGTCTGGCGGCCGAGGAAGTTCGGAGCCAAATTGTCCTGGAGCAACAACCCCCAGCCGGAGAGCAATGCGACAACCGGCAGCAGGAAAGGGTCGCGACGCGGCCGCCAGGTTTGAAGCGTCAGGTGAGCGGTGCCCACCACGACCAGCCACACGATCGGCGCAAAAAGATGCGACCAACGCACGGCATCGTCGGTAACCAGACTATAGGCGATCGCGTTGACAAATATGAAGACGGTGACTAGCAGCAGCAGCGCCCGTTCACGCCTGTCCCGCGCCTGGTCGCGATCCTCCAGTGCCTGACCGGACCATCTCTGCCAGGCGTTGACGCCCGAGCGAAAAAATGTCATTTACCCACGTATTTGCCGATGATTGGCCGGAGTGTTTCGACTGTTGAAGTCGACAGATGTGCTCGATCGGTGATGAGTGCATCCTTCAGCGTGTCGTGGGCGGCGAAATTGCCGGCCCATTTGTCGAAATCCATCACCAGCTGACTAATGGCGGCCTGGGCCGTCGCCGTGTTCGCCTTCAGGGTGCGGATAACCATTTCGACGGTCACATGCTCTTCGCTCTCATGCCAGCAGTCGTAATCAGTGACGTGGGCCATACATGCGTAGGCCATCTCTGCTTCGGCCGCCAGGAACGCTTCGGGGCTGGTCGTCATGCCGATGATACTCATGCCCCATTGACGATAAACTTCCGATTCGCCTCTGGTGCTGAAGCGTGGGCCTTCGATTGTAATGAATCGGCCGCCGCGGTGGATTTTCCCGCCGGCTATCTCGACGGCGTTCGTCAAGGCATCGTTCAACTCGACGCTGAACGGGTTTGCCGCGGCCAGGTGAGCTACCACACCCTCCCCGAAGAAGCTGTAGTCACGCATGCCCTTGGTGAAGTCGAAAAGCTGATCCGGGATAACGATGTCGCCGGGCGCAAAATCCTCGCGCAGCGAGCCGCAGGCGCTGACAGAAATCACGTACTTCGCGCCGAGTGTCTTGAGCGCATAGATGTTGGCGCGATAGGGGACCTCGCTGGGAGTCAGGACATGGCCGCGGCCATGTCGCGGCAGGAACGCCACGCGCCGGCCGTGGAGCGTGCCCACGGTGATAGCGTCCGATGGCTTGCCGAAAGGGGTGTCGACCTCCACCATTTCCACCTGGGACAATCCCGGCATGTTATACAGACCGCTGCCGCCAATTACGGCCAGTTCAACTTCGCTCATGGTTATCTCCTGATTCATATCGTTCGATCGACCTTTTTATATCATAAACTACCCTTCCGGTCGCCCGTGTCATCTCTACGATAAGCCTACATCCGCGGTTCGGACTCATGTGTATTTTTACTCGAGAATTGCCCGGAAACCCGATTTATAAGTGTTGTGTTATGGAATGAAATGATCTATAGTTTTGCAAAGCAACATCGTTTTTTACGACGTCCATATTTGTTTGAATTATTTTTACGGAGGAAGTCTAATGAAATTTCTGATTGCCTTGCTGACGGCCGCCACTGGTATATTACACCTGTTGGTGGGTTTTGGTATGGTTGGGGACGACGGCATGAACTGGCTGCTTGTCATCAATGGAGTCGGCTACCTGGTCCTGCTCGTTTTGTTCTGGAGAGCATCCGGGAATGGTGGGGCGATCCGGTGGATTTTGCTCGCCTATGCGCTTATAACCTTCATTGGTTATTTCCTGCTCAATAGAGGTGCAAATTTCAGCTTTAGTAACACGATGGGTCTCATCGTCAAGGCGATTGAGTTGCTCCTGATACTTCTATTGTTCATGTACAAAGGATCTCAGGCGGCCGTCGCCGGCAGCCCGGCGGCCGGATCGACGCGGATGGGATCGGGCATCGATGCGACTCGCTCGGCGGGTCAGGCTGTGGGAAGTAGTGCCTCCAAGGCTGCTGCCGGTGCATCGGCCGCGGCGGGCGCCGTCACGGCCGCGTCAGTGTCGGTAGCCGATCGGGCCGGCAATGCAATCGCGGGAGCGGTTGATTATGTGGAGGACAAGGCCGGCGACGCTGTTGACGCCGCATCCGATGCAGCTGGTGATGTAGTCGGCGCGGCCGAGCATGCTGCTGGGGCGGTGGTTGACACGACCAAGGATGCAGTCGGTTATGTGGGCGATAAGGCCGGTGAAGCTGTTGACGCTGCGGCTGATGTCGCTGGTGATGTAGCCGGCGCGGTCGATCATGCTGCTGAGGCGGCGGTTGACACAGCCGGGGACGCAGTCGGTTATGTGGGCAAGAAGGCTGGCGACGCTGTTGACGCTGCGGCTGATGTCGCTGGTGATGTAGCCGGTGCGGCCGAGCATGCTGCTGAGGCGGCGGTTGACACAGCCGGGGACGCGGTTGGTTATGTGGGCGAGAAAGCCGGCGACGCTGTTGACGCTGCGGCTGATGTCGCTGGTGATGTAGCCGGTGCGGCCGAGCGTGCTGCTGAGGCGGCGGTTGACACGACCAAGGATGCAGTCGGTTATGTGGGCGAGAAAGCCGGTGAGGCGGTTGACGCCGTATCTGTTGATGTTGAACAAGCCGCCGAGGAACCGGGCGAGGACGAAGTACGGGCCGATCTTGAAGAGTATCTGAGGTCTTTCGGCCCCTCATCGGAGTTCCGCAAGCCGATCGAGTATATCGAGGGAATTGGGGCGGTCTACGGGCAGAAGCTGCGAAGCATCGAGATCAACACGGTAATGGATCTTGTCCTCAATGGCGCGACCCGTCGCGGCCGCAAGCAAATCGCCGATCAATCCGGAATTGCCCACAGCCTCATTCTCACCTGGGTGAATCACGTTGACCTGTTCCGCATCAAGGGCGTGGCCGAAGAGTATGCTGATTTGCTGGAGCAATCGGGCGTGGACACCGTCATGGAGCTGGCCCAGCGCAACCCGGCTAATCTCTACAAGCGCATGAAAGATGTTAACGAGCAGAAATCGCTTGTTCGTCGCATCCCTCATGCTTCCGAAGTGGAGAGTTGGGTGCAGCAAGCCAAGGGCCTGCGCCGCTTGATCTACTATTAAATCGATCTGCTCAATTGCCTGAAGTCTCAAACTGAGAGCAAGGCTGGTGAGGGGTTCCCGACTGTGGAACCCCTTTTTTGTTCTTTAATCAGGCTTCGGCAATTGATAGGCCATGAGCCAAAGGTGACCGCACTTGTTGGAGTCGGTGCTCTCTGCTAAACTGCGGGCACATGAGTTCCCGAGGTCGCTCGCTATTGGTTGGTGGATTGGCGCTGCTGTTGG
>DAOMSB010000035.1:0-26873 GCA_035446145.1 Promineifilum sp. (SeqCode)
CGCGTCGATTTAGTTCATCAATTACCTTGTCCATAAAATGTTCCCTCGTTTAATGTGATCATGAAACTTGTTAAATCCAAAGCTCGCGGCTCCGGGCATGGTTGTTCTAGACGCGGCGACGAAGCAGGCGAAAACGCAACAGGTCGTCACGAAAGTAGGAATAGGCTTTCAGGATCGGCTCGCTATCGTTGTTGTAGCCGGTTTCGTCGAAAGAAAGCAATGGCGCGCCACTGTTGATCTGCAGGACAGCGGCCATCGTGGCGTCGGCGTTGACCGGAATGATCTCGGAGAGATAGTAGGCCAGCCGATGGCGACTGAACTGCTCCAGAAAGTCATAAACGGGCCGATCCAGATCAGCCGGCGTGTAGGGTTCCGTTGTCAGACGCAGGGGTAGATAGTTGTGGGCCAGGATGACCGGGACGCTGTCCTCATGGAAAAGCTTGCTGATGAACAACACCTGCTCGCCTTCATCCAGCGCCAGCGTCCCGGCGATGGCGGGATCCAGCTGGGGATCGCCTGCGACATAGACGCGCGATTCGAGCACGCGGGTAGACGGGGTGAAGCCATGAGCCTGGAGCATGGCCTCGTAGGACCATATCTCATCCAGGCGCGAGCGAATCTGCAACACGGGGTCGTTGACGAAGGTGCCTGCACCTTGTCGGCGACTGATCGCACCTTCCATCTCCAGACGGCTGAGCGCGTCGCGGATGGTCGTGCGGCTGACGCCCAGTGCCTCGGCCAGCTCCATCTCCGGTGGCACGCGGCCGTCGGCGAATTCGCCCCGGATAATCATATCCTTGATGTGGTTTTTGACTTGGTCGGTCAGGGATGGCGCACGTCGCAACATCTAAACAGTCACACTGAACTGATACGTATATTGGTATGGTTGTATGACAAATCATATCCGAGATATGGGGGCCTGTCAATACAGGTTGGTCTTGATTTCAGGACGATACGCGACGTGGTGGCGGCCTAGCTGGTGATTGAACTGGCGAGATTCGCCGGGAAGACTGGTTGCGGCCCGGCCATGGAGATGGTAATATTCGGCATTGTCTTGGGGCGTCGCCAAGTGGTTTAAGGCACCGGACTTTGAATCCGGCATTCGTTGGTTCGAATCCAGCCGCCCCAGCTGTTGAGACCAATTTATTACGAGTTTCAAAAAGGGGGTGCACAATGACTGCCCCCTTTGTTCTTCTTATAACGACTACTTGTCGTGTTTAGGAACGTTGCGTGAAAAAAGAGCAGTTGCTGATCAAGATTGATCAACCATGGTTGGCTTTCAGGGCATCGTATGCCGGGCTGACCGAGGCGCAAATGACCCAGCCCGGCGTCACCGGCGACTGGTCGGTGATGGATATCATCGGCCATGTGACAGTGTGGGAGGAGGAGGCGCTGAAGCATCTGCCCCACATTTTGGAAGGGAAGCGGCCGCCACGTTACTCGGTTCTCTATGGCGGCATCGACGCCTTCAACGCGCTGAAGACGGAGGAGAACCGACGGCGCTCGCCGGGCGAAGTGTTGGTGCGAGCCGAAGATGTGCACCGGCGGCTTGTCGCCTATATCGAGACTGCGCCTGAGGAATTGTTTGCCACCGAGACGCGCTTTCGTCGCCGCATTCGCCTCGACACCTACAGCCATTATCCGATTCACACGCAAGCCATTCATGAGTGGCGAGCGGCGAGAGGAATCTAGATTAAGGATTCGCCGATTAAAAATACAGTTACAAGAGCGTGAGCGAGCGTGTCGCTCATATCTGCTTCCAGTAGCGGCAGCTACCGTAGCCGGCCATGAACGGCTAAAATACCGGCTTTTTGGCCGGTTTCATTCCGGCCTGACGGTGGTATTCTGACCCTGCCGCACGCCGGGCGACACCGATTTTTCCCAGGCTGTCATTTCACAATCGTCAAAAAGATCAGTTCAATCTGCCTGTTGCAAAACAGGCCTATCACAACTATAGGAGTATTCAATGTCCAAGGAAAAACTCACCGCTTCCGAATGGGAGCTTGTCAAGAATGCCCCGTATTGGGTCAACCATGCGCTGGCGGAAGCTGACGGCCGGGTGCCGTTCCTCGTCAGTCGTCGCGAAGGCAAGGCGCTGGAAAAGGCACTCAAGGGTTACAAGACCGGGAATGCCCTGATCCGTGACATCATCGCCGATGAAGACGACGCGCCGAAAGAGATCGGCAAGGCGTCGGCGGCCGAGACCGACAAGGCGATCAATCGCATCGCGGCCATCGTCGAGGAGAAGCTGGGTGCCGATGATCTGGCTGAGTTGCGGGGCTTCCTGCTGAAGATCGGCCGCGAGGTCGCCGAGTCGGCCGGGGAAGGCAGCTTTGGTCGGGGCGAAAAGGTTTCCGAGAAGGAATCGGCCGCGCTGGCCCGGTTGGAGAGCGCCATGAAGGTCAGCACTTCGTTCGCCACGGCCCACATGGCGACCCAGCCCAAGCCCGCCGCCAAGCCGAGCACATCGGCCAAGCCCGTGCCGGCGGCCAAGCCGGAGCCAATAATCAAGCCGGCCGCTGAGGATGACGAAGCCCGGAAGAAGGCGGAACAGGCCAAGAACCGGGAGGAGGCTCGCAAGCGTCAGGAGCAGGCCCATGCGGAATCCGAAGCCCGGAAGAAGGCCGAAGCCGAGGAACGCCAGCGCGAAGCTGAGGCCAAGGCGAAGGCCGATGCTGAAGCTGCCGCCGCTCGCGAGGAAGCCGCCCGCAAGGAAGCCGAAGCGAAGGCTGCCGCGGCCAAGTACACCCAGTTTATCGCCGAGCACACCGTGCAGCCGGGCGATAACCTGAGCTTCATCTCGCAGAAGTATTACGGCCATCAGGGCAACTTCCGCATCATCTATGAGGCCAACAAGGACGTCATCGGGGACAACATGAACCTGATCCGGCCGGGGCAGGTGCTGCGGATTCCGAAGTTGTAGGTCGTTATCCGGCATGAAAAAAGAGCCGCTGCTCCCTGGGAACAGCGGCTCTTTTTGCTTCATGGATTGTTGGGGTTCTTTTGCTGGGGCGTGTTATTCATAAACGACGGGCCTCATCCCAACTTAGTTTCGGCCCATTTAGTACAATCGAGATGTGGTTCAGCACGTCGCGGCCGAGTATTCCCCAGTCTTGATCGATCAGTAAAAATCGTCCTTTGATTTTTCGGTTAAGGAATATTACTTCCAGCCGACAAACCGGTGCAAAACTCCGGCTTCCATCAAACCCCATCAACTCGTATGTCTGATCGGTTTCGGTCCTGATGCCGAGATGATCTGCACAAAATCGAGGGATCAACGTAACATCGGCTCCCGAATCCAACAGCATCGGGATGTCGACAAGCATGGATTCGCCTTCTAAACTTCGGACTTCAATGGTGGCCAGGGGCGCAGGCGGATCGAAGAGGTCGCTATTATACGGCGTCATCCGATTCAATCTCAATTACTTCTTTTATGAAATCATCGGCTTGTTCCGGATGCGCGAGGCGGGGGCTGAAGATGTGGGACACAGGTTCAATACTGAAACCAGGAACAACCACATAGACTTTTGTCTTTTCGGGGAGCCGAATTTTCTCTCGCAATCGTATCGTGCCGTTTTCAATGATTCCTTCGAACGTTGTTACCTGCATCTTGCACCTTACCTGCAGCGTGAATTTTCCTCACGGAACCACGGCTCTTTCACTTTGTCACTTAACAAACTATATTTGTTATTGATCGTACGACCCAATTGCAATTCTATTATACCAGTACTTGGGTTATTAGGTTGATGCAATCTCAATATCGGATTGATGTGGTTGAGTCAACGTCATCTATTATAACAAACGCCGCTTCCGTATTCGGCAGCGGCGTTTGTCTATTTTCTACAACTGTAATCTAGCCGATTCGACCAGCTCGCTCTCCACCGATCCCGTTCGTCGGTATCGGCAGGATAGCTGCCTCGGCCGTTTTCTCCGGCTCGCCGACCTTCATCACCGGCCCAACCGGCTCCAGCAGCGCCACCGCCATCACCTCATCGAGATGACCGACCGGGATTAGCTCCAGGTCCTGGCGCACGCGCTCCGGCAGTTCGGGCAGGTCCTTGGCGTTGTCCTTCGGCAGCAGCACAGTCTTGATGCCCGCCCGATGGGCAGCGATGGTCTTCGACTTCAGGCCGCCGATGGGCAGCACCTTGCCGCGCAGCGTCACCTCGCCGGTCATGGCCACGTCGCGCCGCACCGGCCGCCGGGTGAAGGCGGAGATGATGGCTGTCGCCATGGCGATGCCCGCGCTGGGGCCATCCTTGGGCGTCGCGCCGTCGGGCACGTGGATATGGACGTTGACCTTGTCGAACAGCGCCGGTTCCAGGCCCAGCGACCGGGCGTTGGCCCGCGCGTAAGTCAGGGCTGCCTGGGCCGATTCCTGCATCACGTCGCCCAATGAGCCGGTCAGGGTGATGCGGCCGGTGCCTTCGCTCAGACTGACCTCGATGGGCAGCGTGTTGCCGCCGTAGCTGTTCACGGCCAGCCCGGTGACCAGGCCAATCTCGTCCTGTTCCTCGATGACGCCGTAGGTGAACTTGCGCGGCCCCATGATCTCTTCGATGTCGGCCTCGGTGACCGCGAACGGTCCCGCCTCGCCCGACGCCACGCGCACGGCCAGCTTGCGCACGACCTTGCCCAGGTTGCGTTCCAGTTGGCGGACGCCCGCTTCCAGCGTGTAGTAGCGGATCAGCCCGCGCAGCGCCTCATCATCGATATTCACTTCGACGCCGCCGATGCCGTTGGCATCCTGCTGCTTCTTCAACAGATACTGCCGGGCGATGGCCAGCTTTTCGTCTTCGATGTAGCCGGGCATGGTGATCGTTTCCATGCGGTCGAGCAGCGCCGCCGGAATAGTGCTGAGCTGGTTCGACGTGGTGATGAAGATCACCTGGCTCAGGTCGAACGGCACTTCGAGATAGTGATCGGTGAAGCTGTGGTTCTGCTCCGGGTCGAGCACTTCCAGCAGGGCCGAAGCCGGGTCGCCGCGCCAATCGGTGCCGACCTTGTCGATCTCGTCGAGAACGATGACCGGGTTGCGGGTCTTGGCGTCACGCAGGGCGCGGATGATACGGCCGGGAATGGCCCCGATGTAGGTGCGACGATGGCCGCGAATCTCGGCTTCGTCGCGCACGCCGCCCAGGCTGATGCGTACCATCTCGCGGCCGATGGCCCGCGCCACCGAAGTGGCGATCGACGTCTTGCCGACGCCGGGCGGCCCGTTGAGATTGATGATCGCACCCTTCATGTCCTTGCCGGCCAGCTTGCGCACGGCGACGTATTCGACGATGCGTTCCTTCACGTCCTCAAGGCCGTAGTGATCCTGATCGAGTACCTCGCGAACGTGGGTGATGTCGAAGTTGTCCTCGGTCTCGTTCGTCCACGGCAACTCGATGAGCCACTCCAGATAGGTGCGGATGACGCTGGCCTCGGCCGATTGCTGCCCCTGATACTCCAGGCGCTTCAACTCGCTGAGAGCGCGCTCCAGTACCTTGGGCGGCATGCCGGCGTTTTCGATCTGCGTGCGCAGGTCTTCGGGGGCGTCTTCGCCGTCCTCGCCCAACTCCTTGCGGATGGCTTTCATCTGCTCGCGCAGCATGTAGTCGCGCTGAGCTTTCTCCGCGCCATCGCGGGCGTCGCTCTGAATCTTGCTGCGGATGTCGGCAATGCGCACTTCCTGGCGCAGATGCTCCAGGATGGTTTCCAGGCGCGAGCGGCCGTTGAGATTGGTCAGCAGACCGACTTCGACGTCGAACGGCAGGTTGATGAGGCCGGCGATGTAGTCGGCCAGTTCGCCGGCCGTCTTGCTGGCACGGGTCACGGTCATGACCTGCTGATTGGCCTCGCCGACGAGTTGGATATATTGATCCAGATAGGCGATAGCCTCGAGTTTCATATCTTCATCAACGGCGTCTTCCTCAGCCAGCTCTTCATAGCGGCCGATGAGGAACGGGTCGTTGCCTTCAATGCCGGTCAGACGCACGCGGCGGTGGAGTTCGACGACCATCTGGATGCCCACGGGCGTACGCAACATGTCGCGCGCGGTGGCCAAAATGCCCACGGGGAACACGTCGTCGGTGGCCGGTGTTTCAACTTCGGCGTCCCGCTGCACGGCGATAAGCAAATCACCGCCGCGCTCGATAGCTGCCTGGACGGCCGCCAGCGATGCCCGACGGCCGATCGACACAGTGGTCGTGACGCCGGGGAATACTGTGCCGCCGCGAAGCGGCACGACGGGGATTGGTTTTGATTCATACTGTTCGTGCATATCTTTACCCTTGTCGCCGCTTATCGAATCGACAAACGGCGACACTGAGATTCTATCGGGCACTAATATACATTACGATAGCGAGGCATATGAGTTGCGTAAGAAATGACCGCCGACGGGCGACGGCCGACCGCCGCCAGGACTATCGCAAAGGCTGCCCACTACTCCCATTGGCCTACTGATCCACTGCCTCACTGACTTGCTGTACTGCCATCTATCAGTGTATTTCACCATCGCAGCCTCATCTGAACCTTGTCGCTGGTCAATTCGCGCAGGGCGTCGCGGCCGTTCCAGCGGGCGCTGGGGGAGGGTTGGGCAATGAGACGTTCGGCGACGTCGATCGCCTGAGCGTTGAGAGCGAGATTGCGCTTGCCGATGTCGCGCAAGGCCCAATTGACCGCTTTCTTGACGAAATTGCGACCGTCGGCTGCCTCGTATTCGATGACGGGGAAGAAGGTGGCCAGTACCTCGTCGGGTGTTGACCTGTCGCGACGAGTCAATTCGGCCATCAGCACGAACCCGGCTCGCTTGACAAACTCCTCTGGTCGGCCGCTCCATGCCATTGCCTTGTCGATAACAAAAGGAGTGTGGGCAAACAGGTTGCTGCACGTCTGATCGCAGATCTCCCAGCTATCGAAATCAATGACCCAGGCTTCCATCTGGGCCTCATCGACCCATTGCCACCGATCGATCATCGAGACCAGAATGCGCGTCTCGCGGCTGGGCCAAGTCCATAATCGGGCGGCCAGGTCATGATCGCGGCCGGGTCGCGCTGCGCTTGCAAGCGCTGAAGGATCTCCTCAAAGGTCAACGCATTTCCCGAATCGCAAAGGGTTCAGAGATTGCGGGGAAATCTCTGAACCCTCTTTTAGTAATCCTCGTCCTCGCTCTCGTTGTCAGCCAGTTCGTTGAAGAACTCATCCAGATCGACGCGAGGGATGGAACTGCCGCCCTGGCCGGCGTCGTCGGGCCAGCCAAACTTGATTGGCGATGACCGGATCACCTCCAGACTCGTTTCGCACTCTGGACAAACGATGATTTCCCCGGGGTCGGGTTTGCGCTCGAAATAGATACGCGAGTCACATTCAAGACAGCGCGCCATGAGGGAAGGGTCTTTCGCAGGCATCGATATTTCTCCTCTCGAACGGAAACCTCAGGCGGGCCGGGAAGCGTCTTCCTCCAGCCCATAACGATCCACCGCTTCTTCCAGGATGCGGTTGATCAATTGTTCATAAGTCCACCCGGCGGCCTTGGCCTCCAGAGGCAGGTCGGAATAGCCGGGGTTCAGCCCCGGCAGCGGGTTGATCTCCAGAATATACGGCTTGTTATTGTCGTTGGCATCGAGCCGGAAATCAATGCGGCCGACATCAAAACTGCCCGTCACGCGGAACGTGGCCGCGGCCAGCCAGTTTAGCTCTTCGATGGTCGCCTCGGGCAGCGGCGCGGGGCACAGATAGTGGAACGTATGCACCAACTCGGTCTTGATGCGACTGGTATAGACGCCCGCTTCCTCGACCGGATAGCGGCTCATGTCCACTTCCAGCGGCGGGAAGAAATGCAGCCCGCGTGAGATGCGCGCCGCTTCCAGGTCGTCGGGCAGACGGCGCGCAACCGGCGTGGATAGATTGCCCACCAGCCCGACCGTCACTTCGCGTCCCTCGATGAAATGCTCGACCAGAATGGTTTGATCGAACTTCTCGAATTGGTAGCGCAGTTGCGCGCGAAGTTGCTCCTCATTATGGACGATGGAATCGGCCGAAACCCCCATGCCTGTGCCCTCGCGGCTTGGCTTCACGAAAAGGGGAAAGGTCATATCGGGGTCCAGCGGCTCGTGAACGCGCTCGAAGGTCTGGAAAGTGGGAGTAGGGAGGCTATGGTACCATAGCACCCGCTTGGTCATTGGCTTGTCGAGAGCCAACGCCAGCGTGAGCGGGCCGGAGCCGGTGTAGGGGACGCGCAGCATCTCCAGGATGGCCGGCACCTGCGCCTCGCGGGAATCGCCCCAATGCCCTTCGCAGATGTTGAAGCAGATATCGGGCTTCAACTTGGGTAACGTTTCGAAAAGCGACAGGTCGCCTTCCAGGAAGGTGACATCGTGGCCGCCCGTCTCCAGCGCTGCGACAATGGCGGCGATAGTCTCCTCGGAATCGAGGTCATCCCAGCGATCCTCAGGCATACCCGGCCACGTCGGTGCATTTTTAATCAGATTCGCCAACACAGCAACGCGCATCAGTTCCTCTCATCATCCGTCGGATCCGGCCTGTGCCGGGGGTTATCGAACGCACGTATTGTAGCGCAACCCACGTAGCGCAACCATTATGACGCAGTCGGGCCGCGACCCCTCTCCACATCACCGGCGAGGAATCATGGTTGCCCGAATGTCGTTGCCGGGATGGAGAACACCGCACGGCAGAAGGGGGGCCTGAGGATATGAGAAGGCCTGCGCCTTCTTTGGGTTTGCTATAATGTAGAGAATCAGAGTGTGATCCGGACACCGATAAGACGATTGTGGTCGAGGCAGGAAATACTGCGCTGCGGTTGCCGGAGAGGAGTGAAACTATTTGTTGAAGGATATTGGCACAACAGTGAAGAAGGCCATTGGGGAGCGATTTAAGGCTTATGATCGCGGCCGGCGGCCGGCGCTGAAGGCGGGCATGGGGCCGATCGCCCACGCCAAGGGAACGGCCTTTCGAGTTTGGGCGCCCAACGCGCAAGCGGTGTACGTCATCGGCGATTTCAATGATTGGAAGGAAAACGCCAATCCATTGGTACATGAGGTCGACGGCTATTGGTCAATCGACGTGGCCGGAGCCAAACCCGGCCAGGAATACAGGTACATTATCGTCAATGGCGAGCAGCGACTCCATCGCCTCGATCCTTACTCGCGGCAGGTGACCAGTTCCGTCGGCAACAGCCTCATCCATGACCCCAATTTCGACTGGGGCGGGGCCGGAAACTTCCAAAGCGCGTCATGGAACGAGCTAATCATCTATGAGATGCATATCGGCACGTTCAACCCGATGTCGGAAGAACGGGTGGGCACGTTCCAGCGAGCGGCCAGGAAACTCTCGTATTTGCGAACGCTGGGCGTCAACGCGGTGCAGATCATGCCGCCGATGGAGTTCCCCGGCGGCCGTTCGTGGGGTTATAACCCGGCCCTGCCTTTCGCCGTGGAGACGGATTACGGCGGGATGATGGGCTTCAAGCAGTTTGTGAAGACAGCCCACGGGCATGGTATCGCCGTCATCCTCGATGTGGTCTACAACCATCTGGGGCCGGGCGATCTGGATCTGTGGCGATTCGACGGTTGGTCGGAGGGGGACGGCGGCGGTATCTATTTCTATAACGATCGGCGCAACGAAACGCCATGGGGCCACACCCGGCCGGACTACGGCCGCCCCGAAGTGCGCCAGATGCTGCGCGATAATGCGCTGATGTGGCTGCACGAGTACAAGGTGGATGGGTTGCGCTGGGATGCGACGGCCTACATTCGCAATATCTTCGGCAACGACAACGAACCGGCCAACGATCTGCCTGATGGCTGGAGCCTGATGCAGTGGATCAACGAGGAAGTGCACGAGCAGGAGCCGAATAATCTGACGATTGCCGAGGATCTGCGAAACAACGAGTGGCTCGTGAAGGATACCGGCGCGGGCGGCGCGGGGTTCGGATCGCAATGGGACGCCAACTTCGTCCACCCGGTGCGGACGGCCATCATCTCCAGCGATGACGCTTTTCGCGACATGAAGGCGGTGAAAAAGGCACTGACCTTCAAGTATGCCGGGGACGTGTTCAAGCGGGTGGTTTATACCGAGTCCCACGACGAAGTGGCCAACGGCAAGGCCCGCGTGCCGGAGGAGATATGGCCGGGCAACAGCCATAATTGGTATGCCAAGAAGCGCTCGACGCTGGGGGCGGTGCTGGTCTTCACCGCGCCGGGCATCCCGATGATCTTTCAGGGGCAGGAGTTCCTGGAGGACAAGTGGTTCACCGATACCGTGCCGCTGGATTGGGAATATGTCAAGGAAGAGCAGGGGATCGTCTATCTCTACCGCGATCTGATGCACCTGCGGCGCAACCTGAAGGGCACGACGCGCGGCCTGACCGGGCAGCATATCAAGGTCTACCACATGAATCAGAAGGACAAGGTGCTGGCCTACCATCGCTGGTATGACGGTGGGCCGGGTGACAGCACCGTCGTCGTGATCAACATGGCTAACCGCACGTTGACCGACTACGTGATTGGCTTCCCGGCTGCGGGGAAATGGTCGCTGCGATTCGACAGCCACGCCGCCGGCTATAGCCCCGACTATAAGGGGCAGGTGAGCGTCGATGTCGTGGCCGAGGAAGGCGCATATGATGGCCTGCCGGCGCATGGAAAGGTGAATGTGGCCCCCTATAGCGGGGTGATCTATTCGCAGAATCCGGGGTAGGGGTGGGTTCTCTTCGCCGCTATCGCTATCGTAATCGCTGTCGCCATCGATCTTCGATGGCGACAGCGATTGCGGGGCAGACGCAACCTGGACAGGTTGCGCCACAGCAGGGCAGCGCCCTACGGGTGACCGACTGTGGCGCCGGATTCTTATGCGGCGATCTTCTCAACAACAGCAGCAAAGGCAGCCGGTTAGGAAACCGGCTCCACAGTGCGGCGGAAGATGATGCCGGAGTGGGGCGGGATGGCGACGTGGATAACACCATCCAATACCTCAGAGGTCTCGGAAGACTCTTGCGGTGTGAAGCCCTCGCGCCATTGGCCGTCGCCGACGGGTAGCTCGACGATATGGTGCAGATCGTCGGCATTAAATACGCATACAGCCGCGTCATCTTCCGTCTCGCGGGCGAAGGCGAAGAGATGACGGGCGTCGTCGGTCAATAGAGTACGGTATTCGCCGTGACGCAGGGCGGGCGATGCCTTGCGCAGGGCGATGATCTGCCGGTAATAGTCGTGGAGTTCGTGATCGAAGGCGACCTCATCGGCCGTGGGCCGGAGCGTGCCGTCGGGCAGCACCGCCTCAGCGTTGTAGACCATATCCGGCCAGACCATCGGCTTGCGGCAGCAGGGATCGTTGCCGCCCCACATGCCGGCCTCATCTCCGTAGTAGATCATCGGTGCGCCAATGTAGGTCATCTGGAACAGGGCGACGAGGCGCTGGATGCGGCGTTCGGCGGCCGTGGGCCGGCGGGTGTCGAATTCGGGCGTGTCGGCCGGTTTGGTGCGCTGGAAGAATGTGTTCCATTCGCGAATATTCCAGATGTCGCGGTTGACGATATGCGAGGCGATGCGGCTGGTGTCGTGGCAGTCGAGCAGATTTTGCATGACGTGGGCCACCTGTGCCGGGTGAGCTTCGCGCAGGTAGCGCAGCCTGGCGTCGAATTCGGTGGCGGTGACGCGGTAGTCCCGGGAGATGAAGAACTCGTAGAGGTCGATGAAGAAGTTGTAGTTCATCGTCGCGTCGAATTCATCCCCTTCCAGATAAGGCTTCTCCTCGTCGGGGGACTGGACGACCTCGGCCACCAGATAGGCTTCGGGGTTGATGCTCCGGACATGCCGCCGCCAGGCCTTCCAGAAGGGATGGCGGACGCAGAAAGCCACGTCAAGCCGCCAGCCGTCGATGCCGTCGGACGGGTCGCCGTCGCCGTCGGGGTCCATCCAGCGGCGGGTGGCGTTGAAGATATAGTCGCGGGGGCCGGCCACATGACCGTTTTCATCCTGCAGCATTTCGGGCAGTTCATGTGCGCCGAACCAGCCGGTATAGGCGAAGGTGGTTCCCGCGGCGGGGTCGTCCCAACTGTCGATGCGGAACCAGTCGCGATAGACGGAGTCGCGTTGGCGAGCGACGACATCGCGGAAGGCGAAGCTGTTGATGCCCATGTGGTTCCAGACGCCGTCGAAGATGATCCGCAGGCCGCGGCGATGGGCTTCGTCGATGAGACGCAGGGCCAGACGGTCGGCGGATGTCCATTGCCAGGTGGCGGGGTCGATCGGGTTCTCGATGGCAATGAGGCGGCGGTCGCCGTCGGGGTCGGGGCCGAAGTGGGGGTCGATGTGGTGGTAGGTGGCCCCGTCGTATTTATGCAATGAGGGGGAGTCGAAGACGGGGTTGAGATAGATGGCCTCGATGCCGAGATCGACGAGATAGTCGAGGCTGTCGATGACCCCCTGCAGGTCGCCGCCATAACGCCGTCGCTGGATGTTGTACCAGATGTCTCGGCCGTTCTGCTGCTCGTAGGGCTGGGCGGCGTACCAGTCTGACCCCCATGGATGAACTTCCCAGGGCGAGGTGTGGTCATGGGGCCAGGCGCCTTCAAGGCTGGCGGCCGTCGGGTCGTTGGTGGGGTCACCGTTGCGGAAGCGTTCGGGGAAGATTTGATACCAGATGATGCCTTTGGCCCATTCGGGCACGAATTGGGTTTCCATTTTCACAAGACCTCAGAGTTTTTGGAAAACCTCTGAGGTCTTCCAATGCCGATGATATTCCATTTCACATGGGAAGGAAATAATGATGGGATGGCGCGATCCGGGGCGCGGCCGTTTCTTTTGGGGCGTTTTCGGGTTTAATAAAGAAGAGCCGGATCGTTTCCGGACCCAATCGAATGATTGAGGAGATTGTTGAAGATGGAGCCAATGGTTTCCGATACGGTGGATATTACATCTACAACGCTACCCCAGGTGGGGGCGGCGATTCCGCGGCGGGGCAATAGGCTGTCGCGCGGGTTTTGGTCGCTGGTGATGCGCCTGTTCGGCTGGCGGGCGGTGGGCGAAATACCTGATCTGCCGCGTTTCGTGTTGGTGGGCGCGCCCCATACGTCGAATCTGGACTTCTTCATGACGGCGCTGACGATGGCGGCCTTGGGGGTGGACGTGCATTTCGTGATGAAGCACACGCCGTTTGTGGGACCGGTGGGCTGGTTCTTGCGCTGGTTCGGCGGCATTGCGCTGGACCGCGACCGATCGCGGGATTTCGTGTCGCAAATGGTGGACGAGTTCGAGCACCGCGATCAATTCCTGTTGGCGATCATGCCGGAAGGCACACGGGGCAAGGACCGCGACAGCGCGACGAAAGGCTGGCGCAGCGGGTTCTACTACATCGCCAAAGGGGCGGGGGTGCCGCTGGTGATGGTCTTGTTCGACTACGCCAACAAGCGGATGCGCGTCGGGCCGATGGTGTGGCCGGGCGATAGTTACGAAGCGGACCTGCCGCGCATTCAGGCGCTGTTCGCCGGCATCGAGGGACGCAATCCGGAGCGGATGATGGCGTTGGAGAAGGGGGCGTAGGAATTACGAAGCCCCGATCCCTTGCCTTTTCGCTGGCGCTTTGCTTGTTTGTGTTCGGTCTGCAGGGATGTATCGGCAGTGCGGGCACAGAGTCTCTTCCGACACTTGCGCCGACACTTTCAATAGCGACGGCCGATGAGCCACTCGATCCTGCGACACTCGCGGCTCCAATCGTGATTATTTCCGTTACTCCAACTACGCTGATACAGCCATCCGCCACTCCCTGCCAAATCCCCGTTCAGGCCGGCCTGGCCGACGCCTGGGATATCGAGCTGCTCGGCTGCCCCATCAACCCCGGCGCAGCAGCCATCAACACTGCTTATGCGCCCTTCGAGGGTGGGCAAATGCTTTGGCGCGGCGACACGGATCTGATCTATGTCCTGACCAACGACGGCCGCTGGACATCGTTCCCTAATATGTGGCGTGAGGGTGATCCGCCCTTCACCTGCGACAAGGAAGACCCGGCGATCACCCCCATCCGCGGTTTCGGCCGTGTCTGGTGCGACAATCCCGGGATTCGTGGCGCGCTGGGCAACGTGACGGCCGCCGAGATTGGCGACAGCGCCTCGGCCGCCCAGGATTTCGTCAACGGCACGATCCTGGCCGCGCCGTTTGGCGATCTTTTTATTTTCGTCGGCGAAGATGGCGTGTGGCGGCGCGTGGATCATTAACCACGCGTCGAACCGGCCCATTATTTGTCCAATTCCCAGTTCTCGATCTCAAGATTGATCACGCGACTGAATTGACGGGTGTTGGCTGTCACCAGCACCAGTCGATGTGTGACGGCCGTCGCAGCGATCATAAGATCGTTCGGGCCGATGACCATTTCCGAGCGCTCCAGTTCGTTACGAATGCGGCCGTAAACCTCAGTACACCGGTCGTCAAAGGGGAGCGATTCGTATGGTTCGAAGAAGCGATTGAGCAACCGCATGTTCTCTGCCGGTCTGGCGCTGCGGTGAGCGCCATAGATCAATTCAGCCTTCACGATTGAACATAAATAGACTGCTCGCGGAGATTGTCGCCGAAGACGCTCAACCACCGATATGGATTGGCCATTGAGAATGCGAATACATGCATTTGTGTCAAGCAGGTACATGGGGTTACCAGTCCGCCTCCAGCCGCTCTCATTGTTCCAGGGTGCCTTGCGACGGCCGTTCCAGTAATCCGCCTTTCCAGCCACCAACCACGTCTTCAAAATACCCTGTCGGCCAATCGGGCGATATTTCACGCTGAACTAATTGCGCCAAATAGCGCGAGATGCTCATATCGGCTGCCTGTGCTTCTCGTTGAATTCGCTCAGCCAATTCATCAGGAATATAAAGATGGAGTTGAGGCATAATATTGTTCCGAACTATGTGGACAAATACATTTTATATATTTTATTTTACGGTAATCAATAGGGGATGTCAATCACAAATTTGCCTCCCCGTCTAACGTAGGCGATGATTAGCCCATGATCCAACCGGGGCAACAAATCGAGAACTACCGCATCGACGGCGTGATCGGCGAGGGCGGGATGGGCACCATCTATCGCGCCACCGACGTGAACCTGATGCGACCGGTCGCCGTCAAGGTGATGCATGGCGAGCTGGCCGAGGACCCGGCATTCCAGGAGCGTTTCTTGCAGGAAGCGCGCGCCGCGGCTCGTCTCGATCATCCGTCCATCGTGCGCATCTACCATTTCGGCCGCGAGTCCGGGTTGCTCTACATCGTCATGGAGCTGATCGACGGGCTGAGCCTCGGCGCGTATTTGCGCCAACTGGCCCGGCTCAATCAGGTGGTGCGGCTGGAGGAGACGCTCTCCCTTGTGGCCCAGGCGGCCGATGCGCTGGGCTACGCCCACCGGCAGGGGGTTATCCATCGCGACGTGAAGCCGGACAACATCCTCGTAAAGCGACTCGACCGCGCCGACCGTCCCGGCGATCCCCCTTTGCGAGCCATGGTCACCGACTTCGGGCTGGCCAAGCTGCTGGGGATTGAGCAGGATACGCAATCGGGCCTGCTGATGGGTACGCTGCCCTACATGTCACCGGAGCAGGTGCTTGATCGGCCGCTTGACGGTCGCTCCGACATCTATTCGCTCGGCGTGGTGCTTTATCAATTGGCTACCGGCAAGCTGCCGCTGGACATTCGCTCGCCTGAGGGAGCGGTGCAGGCCCACCAGTATGAAGAGATCGTCGCCCCGCGCGAGATGCATGTCGGGGTACCCCCCGCTGTCGAGACGATTATCTTGCGCGCCCTGAATCGGCAGCCGGAGAATCGCTACCAGACGGCCGAGGAGCTGGCCGCCGATCTGCGCCGAACGGCCGCCACGCTGGGCAATCAGGAAGCGCGCACCTTCGCCGAAGATAGCGGCTCGACCATCGTGAGCATGGTGACGGAGTTTCCGACCCCCGCTCGACGGCTGGAATGGGATATGCGGCCGCGCGAACTGCGGGGAGAGGGTGTTTGTCGCGTCTTGTTGCAGAACAACGCGCCCACGCTTCAGACTATCTCGTTGACTGTGGAGACACCGCGCGGCGGCCTTTACGTGGATGCGGCGCAAAAGCAGGTTAGTCTCGTGCCAAACCAGCAAGGCGTGGTCGATTTTTATTTGCAGCCGATGAAACAGCCGTTCATCGGGCGCAAGCGAGAGTGGCCGTTTGTCGTCCGGGTCACGCCCTTGTCGTCCCCCGGTTCGGCGACGGAGATGGATGGGCAAGTGGTCATGGCGCCTCAATTACCATGGTGGCTGGCGTTGCTGCTGCTCGTGCTGATTTTTGCGCTGTGCGGGTTGGGGATGTGGCTGCTGCTCTCATTGCCGGTGATCGGTAACTTGCTCTCTTCGTTGCAGTGAGATCTCCGGGATGATCTATCGTGCAGGTTGAGCGTCACACTTGTTTGACTTCCTATGGTAAAATGAAGTCGAGATACCGTCGGGAGAACGCTATGACTGTTTCCATGCTGGAAGGCCTGATAGTGCGGATACCTGAGATACATGAGAATCGCCCGATCATCGGCGGAACGGGAGTCGCGGTGCGAACGGTTGTCGGGCATTACAAGCTTGGCTTGTCGGCTGAGGAGATCGCCGATGAGATGGCCCTTGATTTGGCGGGGGTCTATGCTGCGTTGGCCTACTTCCATCTCAATCGGGATGAGATTGAAGCCGATTTGCTCGCCAATTCTGAAGAAAGTGTGAGGCACGAGATCGAGCGTGCCTGATCCGGTTAAATAGAGCTAGGCAGCTAATCGATAACCAACCCCCGGCTCGGTCAGAATGAGCGCGGGCAGAGATGGATTTTCCTCCAGCTTCTGGCGCAATTGAGCGAAATAGACGCGCAGGTAATGCGTCTCCTCCACGTATTCCGGCCCCCAGACTTCGCGCAGGATTTGCTTGTGTGTCAGGACTCGACCGGCGTGCTGAATGAGCAGCCGCAGCAAGGCGTACTCCGTTGGCGTCAATTTCACGGCCTCTCCGTTGCGTGTGACCAGCCGGCGAGACAGATCGACCGCGATATCCCCCGCCTTGAACAGATGTGATTGCGAGCCGGGTAGGGCGTGGCGCTGCGTCACGCGCATTCGGGCCATCAGCTCTTCCAGGCTGAACGGCTTGGTCAGATAATCGTCAGCCCCGGCATCCAATGCCGCCACCTTGTCGTCGTCGGCGTCGCGCACCGACAAGATGATCGTCGGTGTCGTCGTCCACTCTCGCAGCCGTCGCAGCACCTCCAGTCCGTCGATATCAGGCAGACCCATATCCAGGATGATCAAGTCGGGTCGCAGTTGTGCCGCCCGGCTAATGCCATCCAGCCCGGCGGCAGCCTCATGCACCTCATAGCCGTTCGCCTCCAGACTGATGCGCAAAAAGCGGCGAATTTGCACCTCATCATCGATCACCAGCACCCGCGCCCCCGAACTCATTGGGTCGCCTCCCGAACCGTGGGTGGTTCGTCCGGCATGGGCAGCCGGAGCGTGAAACGCACACCGCCCGTAGGTTGATTCTCGGCCGTCAGCGTGCCGCCATGGGCTTCTACCAGCCCGCGCGAGATAGACAGACCCAATCCAGTGCCGGTGATGACTTGCCCCGGGACACGATAGAACTTGTCGAAGATACGTTCCAAATCGGCAGTCGGGATAGGCGGGCCGTCGTTTGAGATGGTCAATTCACACCATCCGTTTAGCTCGCGTGCCTGGATTCGAATGTGTGTTCCGGGAGGCGTGTAGGCGCAAGCATTGTCGAGCAGATTGACCAGCACTTGTTCGATGAGCACGAAGTCGAGCTTGACCAGCGGCAGATCGGACTGCGAGTCAATGGTCAGCGATCGCTCCATCAAGCAACTCGATAATCGATTGGCTGCCACGCCGATAATCTCGCGCACATCACACCATTCTTGCTTCAGATGCAGCCGGCCGCTTTCCAGCCGGGACATATCGAGCAAATTCTCCACCAGTCGGTTTAGCCGCTCGGAAGCATCGAGGATGTCGTGGGTCAACTGGCGGCGGGCGTCATCTCCCAACCCTGTGCCGGGCTGGAGCAAACTATCGGCCCCGCCCCGGATCGAGGCGATCGGTGTGCGCAGTTCGTGAGAGATGGAGTTGAGCAAAGCGGCCGACAGGCGCTCCGATTCCCGCAGCAGGGCGGCCTGCTCGGCGGCTTCGTCCAGCATCTCCCGCTCGACGGCCAGGGCAATCTGACCGACGAATGTCTCCAGCAGTGATTCCTGATCGAACGGCAATCGCTCCGTCGCGTGCCGGCGAATGCCGATAACGCCGACGATTCCGCTTGGCGTGTGCAGCGGGTAGTAGCGAGCCGAAGCTTTCGGGAGCGTGTCGGTGTTGCGGCCGGCAACCCGACCGTGTTCAAATACCCAGTTGGCCACTCCCTCTTCTTTTTCATCCATCGTCAACGAGCCGCTTGGGTGCGCGACGATACCGTCTCCTCCGACGCGTGGCAGCAGAACGGCGACTTCGGCATCAAAAACACGGCCAACCTGTTCAACGGCCGTGGTCAGGACAGCATCCATATCGACTGCGCCGGCTGTCTCATGGGTCAGGGTGAAGAGCGCCAGATTGCGCTCGGCGTTATATTGGGCTTGCTGCTCGCGAATGCGCAATCGGGCAGTCAGGTTGCCGGCGAAGAGCGCGATGACGAAGTAGAGCAAGAGCAGAGCGATGTCCTGTGGCAGGGAAATCTGGAACGTCAGGTGTGGTTCGATGAACAGATAGTTCCAGCTGAGGGCACTTAGAACGGCCGCCAGCAGGGCCGGGCCACGACCAAGATAGATTGCGACCAGCAGTACGGCCAGCAGATCGGTCAGCCCCACGAGCTGATAGCCGGCGATCGGCACGATCAATAGATCGGCCAGGGTGATTAGCCCAATCGCGCCGGCTGCCAGCAGGTATCCCCGCCAACCGGAGTGACGATCGATTCTCGGTAGTGTTGGCAGAGCGGCCTTGCTTGATTCATTCGACGGTTCATCGCCGGTCACCACGTACACATCGATATCGCCGCTGTCGTGGATGAGCCGCTCGACATAGGAGCCACGGTTGAAAAGCTTGATTCGCCGTTTGGTTAGCGGCTTGCCGATGATGATCTGGGTGATGTTGCGCCGGCGAGCAAGATGGAGCAACGTGTCCGGCACGTCATCCCCGGCGACGGTGAGCACTTCCGCGCCGAGCGAGCGCGCCAGATCGAAATGGCGGTTCACCGTGGCCCGGGCTTCGTCGGAGAGCGGGTGCGAGCTTTCGACGAATACGGCCAGCCAGGGCGCTTCCAGATTATAAGCCATGCGCCGCGTCCAGCGGATTAGCCGGGCGGAGAAAGGGCCGGGGCCGATGGCGACCATCAGTCGTTCGCCTGATTTCCACGGCCCGGCGATACGCTTCAGCTCCATGTAATCCTGAAGCTGGTGGTCGACGCGCTCGGCCGTCAGGCGCAAAGCCATCATACGCAGGGCGGTCAGGTTGCCGACGCGGAAGAAGTTGTCTGCGGCGACGTTTACCCGTTCGGGCGTATAGACCTTGCCCTCAAACAGCCGCTTGCGCAGCTCTTCAGGCGTCAGATCGATCAGCTCGATGTCGTTGGCCAGTTCGAGCAGCGTGTCGGGGACGGTTTCATGAATGGTGATGCCGGTGATCTCGCGCACGGCGTCGGCCCGACTCTCAAAATGCTGGACGTTGACCGTTGTGTAAACGTCGCTCCCCGCCTCCAGGATGTCCAGTACGTCCTGATGCCGTTTGGCGTGCCGAGAACCGGGAGCATTGGTGTGGGCCAGTTCGTCGACGAGGACGAGAGCGGGGCGCCGCTCCAGCACGGCCTCGAGGTCCATCTCTTCCAGCCACGCGCCGCGATACTCGACCTGTTGGCGTGGGATCAACTCCAGGCCGCCCAACAGCAGTTCGGTGTCGCGTCGGCTGTGAGTCTCAATGTAACCAATGACGACATCGATACCTTCCGCCTTTAGCTGCCGTGCCTCCAGAAGCATGGCGTAGGTCTTGCCTACGCCGGCCGCCATCCCCAGAAAGATCTTCAGCTTGCCGCGTTCCGCTTGTGCTTCCTGTTTTTGGATGGAAGCCAGCAACTCATCGGGATTGGGTCGTTGTTCGTCAAACATGTGCAGCTATTTTAATGCATCCAGCGCCAAATTCAGAACCAGGACATTGACCCGTGGGTTTCCCAGAAAGCCCAATTGCGGGCCTTCCACATGGGCGTCGACCAACGCCTGTAGCCGAGTTACGTCCAGTCCGCGCGCCTCGGCGACACGACTGACTTGCAATCGAGCTGCGTCGGGGCTGATATGCGGGTCGAGGCCGCTGCCGGAAGCGAAGAGCATCTCGACCGGCACGGGGTCTGCCGCGCCCAGCCCGTTGGCGGCGCGAAAGTCGGCCGCCCGTATCGCCACCGATTCAGCCAGAGCCAGGCTTGTCGGGGCCAGGTTGCTCGCCCCGGAAGGCAAAGTGCCATAGTCGGTAGCCGATGGCCGCGGCCAGAAGTAGCGTGGGTCGGTGTTGGCCTGGCCTATCAGCGTCGAACCGACGGGTTGCTCCGGATCGCCCACAAGGCTGCCACGAGCCTGGCCCGGAAATTCCAGATGGGCGACACCGGTTATGATCAGTGGATAGATGACCCCGGTGACGAAGGTTAATATTACCAGCATCAACAATGCGGATCGAAGTTGTTTGAACACGTTAGTTTACCCTTGAACGACTGGAGCCAAAGTAAAGTGGTTCTGTGTAAGGTTTATAAGCGCGGCTTTTTGGTTGGACTTTAGCCGCCGGCTGGTCATTGGTATCGATGATTGGCCGCCCCGTGCAATCAAGCGCAGGTGGTTCGTTGTCCAATGCCTCGCTATTACGCTTTGTCCAGATAGTCAAAGCGCCGTAAAACAGGGCCACCCAGGCCAGCAGCAGCCAGGTATGAGCCTGTGAATCAACAGGCAGTTGTGATTCGACATAGAGCGCACATGCGCTACCCAGCCCAATGATTAATAGCGCACGCCAGGCAGGTTTCTTGCGAGTAGACATGATCTTTTACTCCTGTTAGTTAGACCAATCCAAGGATCGTTATCACAATATCGATGAGCTTGATGCCGATGAACGGAATCACCAGCCCCCCCAACCCATAGATGAGCAGATTGCGCCGCAGAACGGCCGCCGCCCCAAGTGGCCGGTAAGCGATGCCGCGTAACGCCAGAGGGATCAGGGCGACAATGATCAGCGCGTTGAAGATGATGGCGCTCAGGATGGCGCTCTCCGGCGAGGTCAGGCGCATGATGTTCAGAGCGCTGAGCGGGCCGGCTGTTGTTCCGGTCGCCGCATAGATTCCGCCAAACAAGGCCGGGATAATGGCGAAATATTTGGCGACGTCGTTGGCGATGCTGAAGGTAGTCAGCGCGCCTCGGGTCATCAGCAGTTGCTTGCCGATCTCGACGATCTCGATCAGCTTGGTCGGATCGCTGTCCAGATCGATCATGTTACCGGCTTCGCGTGCGGCCTGGGTGCCGGTGTTCATGGCCACGCCGACGTCGGATTGGGCCAGCGCGGGGGCGTCGTTCGTGCCGTCGCCGGTCATGGCCACCAGATGCCCGTTGGCCTGTTCCTGGCGGATGCGCCGCAGCTTGTCTTCGGGCGTGGCCTGGGCCATGAAGTCATCGACGCCCGCTTCGGCGGCAATGGCCGCGGCCGTCAGAGGGTTGTCGCCGGTGATCATGACGGTGCGAATGCCCATCTTGCGCAGTTGAGCGAAGCGTTCGCTCATGCCGCCCTTGACCACGTCCTTCAGTTCGATTACGCCGAGCACTTCACGATCCTCAGCCACAACCAGCGGCGTGCCGCCTTCCGCGGCGATGTGGTTGACGAGCGCGTCGACATCGTTTGGATAGCGGCCGCCGAGCACAGTGACATGTTGCCGCACGGCGTCGGCCGCGCCTTTACGAATGGCGATAGCGGGCCGGCCGTTCAGCGCCGGGAAGTCGATGCCGCTCATGCGGGTTTGGGCGGTGAAGGGCACGAAATGGGCGTGCGGCGCGGCCAGTTCCTGCCCGCGCAGACCGTACTTTTCCTTGGCCAGGATAACGACGGAGCGGCCTTCGGGTGTTTCATCAGCCAGCGAGGAGAGTTGGGCGGCATGGGCCAGGCGCGCCTGGTCGACACCCGCTGCCGGATGGAAAGCGGTTGCCATGCGATTGCCGAGTGTGATCGTCCCCGTTTTATCCAATAGCAGGACGTCCACGTCGCCGGCCGCCTCGACGGCCCGGCCGCTCGTGGCCAATACGTTGCGCTGGATGAGGCGATCCATGCCGCTGATGCCGATGGCGCTTAGCAGGCCGCCGATCGTCGTCGGGATGAGACAGACGAGCAGGGCGATGAGCACCGGGATCGTCACCGCCGTGCGCGTCAGGCCCGATTCGGCTTCCGCGTAGTCGGCGAACGGTTTCAGCGAGATGACGGCCAACAGGAAGATGATCGTCAGGCCGGAGAGCAAGATAGTCAGGGCGATCTCGTTCGGTGTCTTTTTGCGCTTGGCGCCCTCTACCAGGGCGATCATCCTGTCCAGAAAGGTGCTGCCTTGCTCGGCCGTGATACGAATGACAATCCGGTCGCTGAGGACGCGCGTGCCGCCGGTGACGGCGCTGCGGTCGCCCCCGCTTTCGCGGATGACCGGGGCGGATTCACCGGTAATGGCTGATTCGTCGACGCTGGCGATGCCCTCGACGACTTCGCCGTCGCCGGGTATCTGATCACCCGCTTCGCAAACTACCAGGTCGCCGATTCTCAGTTCCGGCGCCGGGACGCGTTTTTCCTTTTGAGAGCCATTCCCGCCGACCAGCAGGCGGGCGGTCATTTCGCGCCGTGTCTTGCGCAGGCTGTCAGCCTGAGCCTTGCCGCGCCCCTCGGCCATCGCCTCGGCGAAATTGGAGAACAACACCGTGAACCATAGCCAGAGCGTGATCTGCAGGTTGAACAGCAGCCCGTCGGTAATGCCGCGCAGCAGATCGGCGATCAGAATGACCGACGTCATCATCGCGCCGACGGCAACGACAAAGATGACCGGGTTCCGGGCCTGTTGGCGCGGGTCGAGCTTGCGAAAAGCATCAACGATTGCGCGCCCCACAATCGGGGGATCGAACAAGGGTTGGGGATTTGATTGGTGGATCATTTACTTGTTACTCCGTGACTAAAATCCCCGCCCGGATAATAGAAGGAAGTGTTCAACGATTGGGCCTAGCGACAGCGCCGGGAAGAAAGTCAGCGCGCCGACGATCAGTACGACGGCGATTAGCATGGCAACGAACAGGGGTTGGTCGGTCGGGAACGTGCCCGGTGACGGCGGCGCGGCCGTCTTGCCGACCATGCTGCCGGCGATGACCATCACGGGCACGATGATTCCGAAGCGGCCGATCCATAATGCCAGCCCCAGGGTGATGTTATAAAAGGGCGTATTGGCGTTTAGCCCGGCGAAGGCGCTGCCGTTGTTGGCGGTGGTTGAGACGAAGGCATAGAGTATTTCGCTGAAGCCGTGGGCTCCGGCGCTGAGCCGGCTCGACAGGCCGGTCTCGGTCGCCAGGGCCAGCGCGGTGAACAGCAGAATCGACGCTGCGGGAAACAGAATGGCCAGTGTTGCCATCTTTATCTCGCGGGCTTCGATCTTTTTGCCCAGATACTCCGGGGTGCGGCCGACCATCAGGCCGGCGATAAAGACAGTCAGAATGACGAATACCAGCATTCCGTAGAGGCCTGAACCTAAGCCCCCGAAAATCACCTCGCCGAGCATCATGTTCAGCATGGCGATGCCGCCGGCCAGCGGGCTTAGGCTGCTGTGCATCGTGTTGACCGCGCCGTTCGACGCAGACGTCGTTGCCGAAACCCACAGAATGGTCCCGGCGATGCCGAATCGGGTTTCCTTGCCTTCCATCGACTCGGCCAAACCCAGAACCGGGTTCGTCGCGTATTCGGCCACCAGCATGACCGAGAGCAGGCCGACCATCATGATCATCATGGCGGCAAAGATGGCCCATCCTTGCCGGGTGGAGCCGACCATCCGGCCATAGGTGTTGGTTAGCGCGGCGGGGATGAGCAGAAGCGCCAGCATCTCCAGGAAGTTGCTCAGCGGCGTCGGGTTCTCGTAGGGATGGGCGCTGTTGGTGTTGAAGAAGCCGCCCCCGTTGGAGCCGAGCTGCTTGATGGCGACTTGCGACGCGGCCGGGCCTTGCGGCAAGACCTGGGTTTCGCCCATCAATGTCGTGGCCGTCACGTTGGCGTCAAAGTTTTGCACCACTCCCTGGCTCACGAGAATAATGGCCAGGATGATGGAGAGCGGCAGCAAGACATAGAGTACCGAGCGCACCATATCGACCCAGAAGTTGCCCAGAGTAGCGGCCGACTTGCGGGCGATGCCGCGCGTCAAGGCAAGGACAACGGCGACGCCCGTTGCGGGGCTGAGGAAGTTCTGCACGCCTAGCCCCAGCATCTGCGTCAATTGGCTCAGCGTCACCTCGCCGGCATAGGATTGCCAATTGGTGTTAGTCATGAAGCTGGTGGCCGTATTGAAGGCCAGCAATGGTTCGACACCCGGCAGATGCTCCGGGTTGAGGGGCAACACGCCTTGCAACAATTGCATGAGAAACAGGACCAGGAAGCCCAGGACGTTAAAGACCAGCAGGGCCAGCGTATATTGTTTCCAGGTCTGTTCTTCTTCGGGGTTCACGCCTGCCAGCCGATAGGTGATCCGCTCGATTGGCCGCAGCACGGGTGACATAATGGTCCGCTCGCCGTCGAAGACACGCTTCATATAGTCGCCCAGAAACGGCGTGCAAACGATGAGCAGGCCGACAAAGACGATCACCTGGAATAGCTCAAGGAACGTCATATCAGAATCTCTCCGGATAGAGCAATGAGTAGATGAGATAAATGAGGAGGCCCAGGGCGATCAGCCCGGCCAATAACAAGCCGAAATCCATACCGATTCTCCTTGTAAGTGGTTCATCGGTATTATCGGCCAGGACATCACGCGCCGCGCTCAAGAAACGGCGCAAAGACATCAAGAAAATATCAAGATTGGATGGAATAAAAGAAGAGGCGCAAAGAATGCTATCTTTGCGCCTCTGATTGGACATAGTGCAGTCGGGAATGACTGCGCTACAGGGTTTATCGCAGTTCTCGCTTGAGGATCTTCCCCGTTGCCGTCATCGGCAGCGTCTCGCGAATCTCGATGATGCGCGGATATTTGTAGCCGGCCATGCAATCACGGCACCAGGCGATCAGTTCATCTTCGCCGGCAGATTGGCCCTGTTTCAGGATGACGTAGGCCTTGATCTCCTCGCCATGTCCTTCGTCGGGCACGCCGACGACGGCCGCCAAGCTGATCGCCGGATGGGTCATCATCACTTCCTCGATCTCACGCGGGTAGACGTTGAAGCCGCCGCGGATGATCATGTCTTTCACGCGGTCGGTGATGTAGACATAGCCGTCCTCATCCTTATGCCCAAGGTCACCGGAATGGAACCAGCCGCCGCGCATCGCGTCGGCCGTGGCTTCCGGCCTTTTGTAATAGCCTTTCATGATGTTGTGGCCTTTCATGACGATCTCGCCCATCTCGCCTTGGGCCACGTCGTGATCCAGCGGGTCAACCACGCGCACCTGCACGCCCCAGACCGGCAGACCAACCGAGCCGGGTTTGGGCGCGTGATCGAGGCGGTTGAACGTTGCCACGGGGCTGGTCTCGGAGAGGCCGTATCCTTCCAGAATCTGCACGCCGAACCTCTCGCCGAAGGCGCGCATGACCTCGACCGGCATGGCCGAGCCGCCGGATACGGCCAACCGCAGGTTGTGGGCGATTTGGGCCAGATCGAATTTCTCCGGGTTGGGATGGTTGAGCATGGCCCAATACATCGTGGGCACACCGGCGAAGATGGTTACCTTGTCGCGCTGCATGATGCTCAGGGCCGTGTCGGGGTCGAAGCGCGGCAATAGCGTCAGGGCGGACTTGTTATAGAAGCCGGTGTTCATCTGCACCGTCTGGCCGAAGGAGTGGAACAGCGGCAAGGTTACCAGATGCACATCGTCCGGTTCGGCATGGTACATCGTGTCCGACAGACGGGCATTGAGCAACATGTTGCTGTGGGTGAGTTCCGCGCCCTTGGGGCTGCCGGTGGTGCCGCTGGTGTAGAGGATGACGGCCGTGTCGTCGGCATGGGTGGCGACCGTGTCGAACGTCGGCGGCTGCCCGGCCATCAGTTGTCCAATCGTCTTCGTCCCCTCGATGGGCGACGGCCCGGTATAATCGACGGTGAGCATAAAGAAATGCTCGCAGCCGGGAGTCTGCTGGAAGCCTTCGTAGCCGAATTGTCCCATCGGCAGGTCGGGCGTGCCCTGGAAGCAAAGATAAGCCCGGGCATCGGAGTCGGCCAGATGATAGGCGACCTCGCGCCCTTTGAGCAGGACGTTGAGCGGTACGACGACCGCCCCGGCCTTCAGAATCCCGTAATAGGCCACGGGAAAGTGCGGCAGGTTGGGGCAGGTCAGGGCTACCTTGTCGCCCGGCCGGATGCCGATGCTCACCAATCCGTTGGCGACCTGATTGGCAGCCCCGTTGACGGCGGCGTAGCTGAGCTTCATATCGTTGAAAATGACGGCCGTTTTTGCGGGCGCTTCGCGCGCGCTGTCTTCCAAAAGTACTGCGAGGTTTAGCATTGATTGTCTCCTAAATTGAATGAGGATTGGTGAATGTTATGGAGTTTGTTTGCGTGATGGGGTCTGACTATGGAGGGTTGTTCCCCAGCCACTCAGGCCGCAGAAGGCCATAGAGAATCATGTCGTGGCGTCGGCCGTCCCGTTCGAGATGCTCGCGATATA
>DAOMSB010000036.1:0-26838 GCA_035446145.1 Promineifilum sp. (SeqCode)
CCAACTTTATCCGCACCATCATCGACGAGGACAACGCCGCCGGCAAGCACGACGGCCACGTCCACACCCGCTTCCCACCGGAGCCGAACGGCTATCTCCACATCGGCCACGCCAAGTCGATCAACCTCAACTACGGCATTGCCCGCGACTACAATGGGCAGTTCAATCTGCGCTTCGACGACACCAATCCGGAGAAAGAGGAGCAGGAGTACATCGACGCCATCATGGAAGACGTGCGCTGGCTGGGGGCCGACTGGGACGGCCGCCTGTTCCACGCCTCCGACTATTTCGAGCAGCTCTATGAATGGGCCGAGCAGCTCATCCGCGACGGCAAGGCCTACGTCGACGACCTGAGCGCCGAGGAGATCCGCGAAAATCGCGGCACGCTGACCGAGCCGGGTCGCAACAGCCCCTGGCGCGACCGCACGGTGGAGGAGAATCTTGACCTGTTTCGCCGGATGCGCGCGGGGGAATATCCCGAGGGCGCCTGCGTATTGCGGGCCAAAATCGACATGGCCTCGGCCTTCATCGTGCTGCGCGACCCGGTGATGTATCGCATCCTCCATGCCCCGCACCCGCGCACCGGCAACGCCTGGCATATTTACCCCACCTACGATTGGGCCCACGGCCAGAGTGACTCCATCGAGGGCATCACTCACTCCATCTGTACCCTGGAGTTCGAGAACAACCGTCGCCTCTACGACTGGTTCCAGGAAGCACTGGGCATCCCTCGCTCGCAGCAGATCGAGTTCGCCCGCCTCAACCTGACCTACACCGTCATGAGCAAGCGCAAGATGATCCGCCTGGTGAAGGAAGGCCACGTCAACGGCTGGGACGACCCGCGCATGTGGACGATTCGCGGCCTGCGCCGTCGCGGCTACACGTCCGAAGGCATCCGCAACTTCACCGACATGATCGGCGTCAGCAAGGCCAACAGCATCGTCGATATGTCGGTGCTGGAGCACGCCGTCCGCGAAGACCTCAACGCCCGCACCCCGCGCGTCATGGCCGTGCTGGAGCCGCTGAAGGTGGTCATCGAGAACTACCCGGCCAAAAAGGAAGAGAGCTTCGACGTGACCTATTACAAGCAGGACAAGACGCGCACCGAATCGCGCGACATCCCCTTCTCGCGCGAGATCTACATCGAGCGCGACGACTTCATGGAAGAGCCGGTGAAGGGGTACAAGCGGCTGGCCCCGGAGGAAGAGGTGCGGCTGATGAACGCCTATGTCATCGCCTGCACCGGCGTGGTGAAGGACAAGGCCGGTCGCATCGTCGAGCTGCGCGCCACCTATGATCCGGCTACGCGCGGCGGGTTGGCGCCGGAAGGCCGCAAGGTGAAGGGCACGATCCATTGGGTGTCGGCCGAGCACGCCCTCCCGGCCGAGGTGCGCCTCTATGAGCCGCTCTTCACCCAGGCCAACCCCGAAGAGGGGGTCGATGACTTTGTGGAGAACCTGAACCCCGACTCGATTCGCGTAGTCGATGCATTGGTGGAGCCGAGCCTGGCCGCGGCCGCGCCCGGCGACAAATTCCAGTTCGTCCGCGACGGCTACTTCTGTGTCGATCTCGATTCGGAGCCGGAGCGGCTGGTGTTCAACCGGACGGTATCGCTGAAGGATACGTGGAAAGCCTGATCAGGCTATTATAGAAACCGGGTTTCTTCCGAGAAACCCGGTTTCTAATCACACATTCCACTCGCAAACTCCCGAAACACCGCCCGCGCCTCCTCATAGAGGACGCCTTCGATCACCTCAATCCCCTGCGCCTCCAGCCCGACGCGCCAACCGGGCGGCGTCGGCCCCTTGTCCAGACCCATCTCCGCCTCCAGGTCCGGCCCGTGGCCGCCGACGACCAGCGAGCGCACGCCCGACCACGGCACGGCCGCCGCGCACATGGCGCACGGTTGCCAGCTGGCTATCAGCTGGTAAGCGGGCAGCCCTGCCGCGCCCAGATCGTGGGTACCCAGCATCGCCTGGGCCAGCGACAGGGCCACGATTTCGGCGTGGGCGGCCGAGCAGTTCGATGGCACGACACAGTTCACGCCGATGACTACCAGCCGGCCGGAATCGCGCTCGAACACCCCCGCGGCGAACGGCCCGCCAGTGCCTTCGATGAAGTTGCGACGGGAGAAGTCGATGACGGCCGCCATGCGCTCCTCCAGCGCGGGGAGGTGGGTCGGCAGCGCGTTCAGCGCGTCCACCGCCCAATTGGGGAGAGATAGATCGAAGCGAGTATTTTGCAGGGAGAAATTATTCATTTGTCGATCAACTATCTTTCCTTTCGGCAAGCCAGGCATCAAGCGAGCGTTTCGATTCCCGACTGGGTGTACCTATCAGCAAGGCGATCGCGGGAATCAGCTCATCCAACCCCTCCCAGAAAATAATGTCTCGCTTGTCGCTGTCCTCAAACACGCGCCAATCCTCTCGTTCGGTCGGGGTTGCATGGGCAAGTCGCGGATACCATTCCAGCGGCACCAGCACGATACGTCCATCTGCCAATCGCACCGAGAGCATGCCGGCATCGGCGAAGGTAACATCGTCAACTCTTGGCTGAACCTCAATTGTTGCAGTACTCATCCCACACCTTTTGAACAGATTATACCCCCATCCACCAATTTCAGGTTCGGGTGAGCAGCTCCAGCTCGCTCAGATACACCATCGCCTCCCCGGCCGACGCCCCGCACATCTCCGCGCTCGGCCGCAGCCCCACACACACCGCCGGCCGCTCCGGCAGCCCGAACAGCTTGCACAGATTGTCGTCGGTCAACTGAACACAGCGCACCCCGGCCGGTTTGCCCTGCGGCATGCCGGGGATCGGCGAGGAGATCGAAGGGGCGATGCAGCACGCGCCGCAGCCGGGGCGACATTGAATGGCGACATGCTCAGTGGCGGGTATCATACGCTTCTGATTATACTCATGCTACCCCTGTAGAGTATCATACCAAGGTCATCGCAAAGCCCCCCATGGTAGCGAGACAGTGCGCGGTAAACACATAAATAGGCGGATTTAGGCGGACTTACGCGGCGCAATTTACGAAAATCGCCCTACTCTTGCCGATCTGAGTGCGTTCGCGACATCCGCATGCTGATGTTCAATGCCCGACAGCTGACTTCGCAATGACCTTGGCTATACGGCGAATTGGCAGCATATCAGGAGTTCGTATAATTAATAGCTAGGCTGCAAGCATGGTAAATAAGGGACATTCCATCGATATCACATTCGACTTCAGGAGCGACACGCCCGAAGGAAAAGATCCGGATGCCGCCAGCCCGGCGCTGCGCCGCTACCACAAGCTTCTGTGGAGCAAGACCTTGCCAGGAGGAGCCCCCTTTGACCTCAGCGACTCAAGGCCGGGTTGTTATTTGTATCACCGATCTGGAGTGGGCGAGTTCTTCCTGGCAAGCGATGCCGTGATTCCGTCCTTTCGGAAGGTCCCGCATATCAAGGCGCTGATTCCGGAAGAGGAAATCGAGGCTTTCAACGCGATCGGATACACAATTGGCGGAATGATGGTGTTCCCAGGAAACAAGGTTGATGGGAAAATGACCATCAACGGCGCTCGCGGGTTCCACCCGCTCGTCAAAGACCGATTCGATCTCACCTTAGAATGTATTCGCAGACATTATGCTGGCGAAGCGAGTCCGTTGAGCGAACCGCTGCGTCGCCATGCTGATTTCTTCATGCTCTTCGCTGACTTTCGTGGCTATGTCGACTTCTTTCTGTTGCAGGATTTTGTAGTCGGAAACGAGGTAAAGATCTCAAAGCCTTATGACAACTTCAGAAGTTCGCCAGTACCCAAGGATGCCAATGAGTACAGAGCGTATCGTGACGACGCTGTGGCTTTCATCAATGAGCGCAACTGGCGCATTCAGTCGGCAACGAAAGCGACCTAACAGCCGGTTGCAGCGAACGCCGCGCCGCGTAGCGGCTCGCTGCTGAACCGGAACGTTGGGTGTCTAATTTGTACAATTAACCTTCTTCCTTAACACTGTCCTGAAACAAGTTAACGGTATCGATGAGCCGTCGCCTCCAGTGCTTTTTTCTCGCCGCCTGTCGTAAGACGCATTTAAAAACCTCCTAAAGGCTTCAATCTGCTGACCCCAAATATTCGAGGGACATCAATCAAGCCGGACACCGCGCAATAGTTGGGCATTAATGGCGACGATGATCGTGCTCAGCGACATCAACACCGCGCCCATGGCAGGAGACAGTAGAATGCCCACCGGAGCCAGCACCCCGGCCGCCAGCGGCAGGGCGATGATGTTGTACCCGGCCGCCCACCACAGGTTCTGGATCATCTTGCGATAGCTCGCCCGGCTCAGCTCGATGGTTTTCACCACGTCGAGGGGATTGCTGCGCACCAGCACGATGCCCGCCGATTCCACGGCAACATCCGTGCCGCCGCCGATAGCTATCCCTACGTCGGCGCGAGTCAGCGCCGGAGCGTCGTTCACACCGTCGCCGACCATGACCACGCGCTTGCCCTCGGCCTGCAATTGGGCCACCTGGCGGTCTTTCGTCTCCGGTAGTACCTCGGCGAAATAGCGGTCGATGCCCAGTTCGGCGGCCACGGCCGCGGCCACCGCCTCGCTGTCGCCCGTCAGCATCGCCACCTCTACGCCCATCTCGCGCAGGCGGCGCACAGCTTCCTGGCTCTCCGGCCGGATGACGTCGGCCAGCGCGAACGCGGCCACGACCTGCTCGCCGCGAATCAGGTAGATGACCGATTGTCCTTTGCGGTTTGTCTCCTCCGTGAAGGCTTCGATCGCGGTCGGCAGTGGCAGGGACAGCATTTCCAGCAGGCGCGGCCCGCCGACGTAGACCATCTCGCCGCCGGACTCAGCGCGCACGCCGCGCCCTTTCAGTGCCTCAAACCTCTGGATTGCAGGTAACGACAGCCCTCGCTCTTCGGCCGCCTTGCGAAACGCCTGGGCGATGAAATGTTCCGAATCACCCTCGACGGCCGCCGCCAGCGCCAGCGCCGCCGATTCATCCGTCCCCTCGACGATCGCCATGCCGACCACACCATGCGACCCCTCCGTCAGCGTGCCTGTCTTGTCGAAGATGACCACGTTCGCCTCGCGGATGGCCTCCATGGCCGACCGGTCGCGCACCAGGATGCCGTTATGAGCCGAGAGTGATGTGGTGATGGCGACGACCAGCGGCACGGCCAACCCCAGTGCATGGGGGCAAGCGATGACCAGCACCGTGACGACCCGCGCTATCGTTTCCGAGCCGAAGCCGATGGCCGCCGTCCAGGCGATCAAGGTGATCGCCGCCGCGGCCAGGGCGACATAGAACAGCCATCCCGCGGCCCGGTCGGCCAGCAGTTGCGTGCTCGATTTGCTTTGTTGTGCGTCCCGCACCAGGCGCATGATGCCCGCCAGCGCAGTGGCTTCGCCTACAGCCGTCACGCGCACCCGCAGACTGCCGTCGCCGCTGTTGACCGTCCCGGCGATGACTTGGCTGCCCGGCTCCTTCTTCACCGGTCGGGATTCACCGGTGATCATCGCCTCGTCCACGTCCGTTTGGCCTTCGGCCACTTCGCCGTCGGCCGGTATGGCGGCGCCCGGCCGCACGAGGAACAGATCGCCCTCGCGCAGCTGAGCTGCCGGAACTTGCTCCACGCGGCCGTCGGCCGTCACGCGTTCGGCCGTGTCCGGCAACAGCTTGGCCAGTTCATCCAGCGCGCCGCTCGCCTGGCGCACGCTGCGCATCTCCAGCCAGTGGCCGAGGAGCATGATCGTCACCAGCGTCGCCAGTTCCCAGAAGAAATCCGCACCGATGGGAACGAAGACGGTGACAAGGCTGTAGACGAAGGCCACGGTGATGGCCAGCGAGATGAGCGTCATCATCCCCGGTTTGCGGCCGCGAATCTCCGGGGCGGCCATTTGCAGGAAGGGCAGGCCGCCATAGAGGAAGATGATCACGCTGAGGACGGGAGCAACCCACTCGCTGCCGGGGAATTGGGGCGGGCGGAAGCCCAGCAACATCTGGACGTGTCCGGAGTAGAGCAGGACGGGAATGGTCAGGATCAGGCAGACCCAGAAGCGTCGCCGGAACATGGCCTCGTGGCCGGTATGGTCGGTATGGCCGCTGTGGTCGTCGTGGCCGGTATGGTCGACGTGGCTGCCATGACTGTCATGGCTATCGTGGCTGTCGTGGGCTTCCTGTGATGCGGCATGGTGGGTATGTCCGCCGCTATGGACGGCCTCATCGGCCGTGTGGTGCATTAGTTCGGCGGATTCGGGTTTGCCGTCCTCGGCCGAATGATGCTGATGATGATCGTGCATCTCGTTCTCCATACGGCTCCCCCGCATGGCGCAAGCTGCACAATGGTTAATGACCGATATTCACGGACACCACTGTGTCGTTTGCCACTAAACTAATTGACAATCAGGATGCCGTGCATCCCTGCTTCCCGATGCCCGGAAACAGTGCAATTGAACACATACTCTCCCGGCGTGTCGGGCGTGAACTCGATGATGGCCTGCCCGCCGGCAGGGGCGGCAACGTGAACAGTTGGTGCGTTCGCCATATGCCCCATATCATGACCGGCCATCTCGCCCGCCGCCTCAGTGACGACTGTTTCGCCGGAGAGGGGGATTTCGGCGATGCTGAAGTCATGCTCCAGCGCGCCTTGATTATCCAACGTCAGATGTATTGTTTGCCCGGCGTTGGCCTCGATGCGATCCACGTCGTAAGCAATGTCCGTGGCGGCGAGTGTTATCACGAGCGGAGAGGGTGCGCTTTCGGTCGCGCCGCCCACCGAACAGGCCGCCAAAACCGGCAGCCCCGCAAACAGGATGAAAAACAGGGTAATCCGTTTCATGGATGAGTTTTCCTTGACGAGCTATTGAAGCTTCAACGGCCGCTATTGCGTCGTCCGCTCCCACTGGTAGAGGCGGATATCTTCCGGCCAGGTGCTCTTGATGTAATCGAGCACAGCGGTGATTTCCTCGTCGGTCAGGGTATCGCCGTAGGCAGGCATGGGGCTGGTTCCGCCGACGTCGGGAGAGAGGCGCGCCCCGCCGAGCCGAACGGCGTCGATCAGCTGGGCGTCGCTGTGGTGCCAGGTATGGCCGTTGGCGTCGTGGGGCGGCGCGCGGAACGAGCCGTCCGGGTTTTGTATTTTCCAGTCGGCTTCACCTTCGAGGTTCGCGCCATGACATTCGGCGCAATGAAGGGTGTAGATCTCCGCGCCACGGGCGACCTGCTGCGGGTCGAAGGCGGGCGGGCCGTCGGCCGCCGCGGTGGGCGCGGGGACGGTGGCGCTGCTTGCCCGACAGCCGGTCACCAGCAACAAGGCCGTACAGATAAATAAGTAGAGCGTGCGTTTCATCAAGCTATAAGTATAGCTAATGATACGCAAGATCAAATGCGCCAAATGGCGCTGTTTCACGACCTAAAATGGTGGCTGAGCATTGGCCGATTATTCGGTCATTATTCGGTTACATGAAAGGTCTCGCTGATCTCGATAATCTCAAACGTCCCGGTCTTGCCCAGCGCCTCGCGAACTTCCGGCAAATTCAGATAGTCTGTATACGGTTTTTCATCTTCCCACTCGAAAATGAGATAAACCTCGTCCGGATCGGCGGCGTTGCGGTATGACGTCATGCCTTTCGAGCCATACTTTGCGCGTAATCCATCCTTTTCGGCCACAATCTCTTTCCAACGGTTGTAGTCATTGAGCCTTCGCTTGATGATGATGTACATCTTTTCTCCTCGGATTGAAAGGTGTGATGCAGGATTGGAGAAATCTCGACACAGTCGAGGATTCTGGGCGATCGCGGATCGAATACCCCGATTGTACGGTAAATTATATTGTAAGGATCGTCGTGAACAGATCAATACCCTCTGGTCGTTCTAATCAAGTGGCTTGCGGTATGAAGTCGAAAAGTTTATTGTCCGGAAACCGCAATCCTCATAGATTCGGGTTGCCCCGGTCAGGTTTTCGGTGTCCACGGTGAGGGCCGATTCGGTCATTCCGTGCGCCCTCTGAACGCGCAGGCTTTCGGCAATGAGCGCCCGGGCCAGACCGCGCCGCCGATAGGGCCGTCGCACGCTGATAAACTCGGTGTAGCCGCGCCGGCGGTTGTGTTTCTCATTCTCCAGTTCGTCGATGAACGTGCGCACTTGCCCGGCTATCTCGTTGCGTTCAATATTCCAGGCGATCTGCCACAACTCCGGTTGGAAGATTACCGGATCTTCCAGCCATTCCTGGTAGTACTCTCCATTGCTTGGGCTATATCCCCAATGATCACGAAAAGCCTCTTCGGCAGCGTCCCAAATGAGACGGTAGTGTTCCGGTCTCACCGGGCGCATCTCCAGGCCGGAGGGCATGGGGAAATCGGGCAGGGCCTCTTCCAGCGAACGTGTCATCTTGTTGAAGTATCGCGCCGGCCGGTAGCCTTCGCCTTCCAGCAAGGCGGCCAGACTATCTGCCGTGGGTCCCGTCCACATAGAAAACTCTTTGCGTGCCTCGGTTGGATGTTTGGCGGCAACTTGACGCATGCGTGCTTCCATCCAGCGCAGCATGGCCCGGCGTATCCCCCGCCCGCGCCACACAGACGACATCAGGACGGGTACCAGGTAGCGATAAAGGCCGGACGCTTCCAGCAACCATTCGCCACGGGAAAAGCCGATTATCTCGCCGTTGATTTCGGCGATGATCATATCCCGCAGCGGATCGCTGTTGACCAGGTGGGCATACTCGCGGGCGATGTCGTCGACTGTCAGTACCCACTCCAGCCCATCGACCTCGCGTGAGGTGTTGTCCACGGCGGCGATGCCGGGATAGTCGCTCTCGCCGCGGAACCGCCGAAAGATCAAGCCGGGTATGTTGGGTGATTCGGGCAGGGTTACTATTTCGCCGGGTTGTGGAAACATGGCTTTCGCTCCGTTGCTGCTTTGAATTTGTCGATGTGAGAGCAAAGGAAAACAGGATAGCATGAAAACAAAGGCCAAATCAAGGGGCGGTTGACGCTGTTCAGGAACGATGCTTGTCCTGAAGCGCGGCGTCTCCGACTACCGGGATGACCGATCGGCGATCTCCCAGGCGTGATCCAGCACATGCCAGGCAACGCGGCGGATAAAATAGCGCGGCGGCCATCTGACGCCGCCGCGCGGGCCGTGGGTGGCTATCTCGCCGCGCATTGATGCCGCCAGGCCATCCATGATAGCCTGTCGGGTTAGCCGGACCTCTTCGCTCAGATCGGATGTCATATATTTGGGCATTTTCCAGCCGAACGATGATAAATAACTCTGCTCAGCGCCGAACACATGGCGAGTGATGGCCTCCAGTTCGCGACCACCGCCGCGTGGCCCCTTGCGCAACTCCACGCCGACGGCCGCCGCAGCAATGGCATCGTAGACCGCCCAGCAGCCCGCCAGCAGTGCCCCAAGGCGCGCCAGTTCGGCCGAATCGAGCGGTTGCCGGTCACTCATGGGAATCATTCCCGGCACACCATAATCGGTCGTAGCGTTTCCCGGCAGGCGATCAGTCACCATGAAAGCGGCCGTTGAATCGGGCGGGACAAACGGCATGCCCGTGTGCTCGGCCACGGCCGCATAGCGCGGGGCGTAGTCGAGCAGCGTCTGAAGCGCTGTGCCCTCGTCACGGCCGCCGCGTGCCCAGCCCGGCCAATCAAGTGCCACGGCCAACGTTCGCTTTTGGCCTGTCTCCAAATAAATATCCATAACGCCATTCTCTCGCGAATGCATTCTAATGGGCATCCACTAATGTTTTCTCCATCCGTCTGTCAGGCACGAACCAGATAAGCGCCGCCAGCACATAGAGCGCCACCGACAACCACGGGGCGATGAAAGCCAGCACGATGGCGACCAGATAGATGACCACCGACAGCTTGCCCTTGACGTCCCGCCCGACTGCCTGCGCCAGCCTTGAATCGGGGGGATGGATGGTCAGCAGCGCGCGGAGCAAGATGAAATAGGCCACGGCCGCCATGAGCAACACCATGCCGTAGAACGCCGCCGGCCAGGGCGTCAACCCGGCCTCATCCAGCCACGCCGTGGCGAAGGGGATAAGCGACAGCCAGAACAGCAGGTGCAAATTGGCCCAGAGCACACGACCGTCGACCCGCTCCACAACCTGGAACAGATGGTGGTGGTTGTTCCAGTAGATGCCCACGTAGATAAAGCTCAATATGTAGCTGAGAAAGACGGGAATGAGCGGCCGCAGAGCGCCCAGCTCCGCGCCTTCGGGTGGGCGCAGTTCCAGCACCATGATCGTGATGAGGATGGCGATGACGCCGTCACTGAAGGCTTCAAGGCGGCTCTTGCTCATCGCGCCGGAAGTCCATTGTCAAAGTCGTAATAGAGGGTCTGATACCCCTGTCGGAAGTCGATCACATCCTCCATCACCGATTCCGGCGCTTCGCGCTCGACAAGCACGCGCGCCATGAACCCGGCGATGGTGTCCATCTCCGGCTCGTGCATCCCTAGCCGGGTGACCTCAATGGTGCCCATGCGCAGGCCGCCCGGCCGATCCCAGTCTTCGGGCGTGTCGCCGGGGATGAGGTTTTTGTTGGTGATCAGGTTGGCCCGTGCCAGCAGATGGGCCGTGTCGAGACCGCCGCCGAAGGCCCGCGCGTCACCGATGACCTGATGGGTGCGCGTGTAGCCCTTGTGTGCCCCCAGCACGCGGATGCCCCGCCGCTCCAGCGCCGCACCCAGTGCCTGGGCATTGCGCACGATCTGGGCCATGTACACCTCACCGAAGGCGATCATCTCGGCCGCGGCCACGGCCAGCGCGGCGACGCGGTTGACCTGATGCGTGGCGGCCAGCACGGGGAAGATGGCGTGGGTGATCGATTCGGTTATCGTCGGATCGTCCCAGACGATGATGCCGCTCTGCGGGCCGCTGAAGGTCTTGCCCGCCGAGCCGGTCATGACCGCCGCGCCTTCGCGCAGCGGGTCCTGGAACTGACCCCCGGCGACGAGGCCGATCTGGTGCGCGCCGTCGAAGAACAGCTTGCCGCCCCACTCGGCCAGGGTGTCGCTCATCTCTTGCAGGGGGAAGGGGAAGAGCGTCATCGATGCGCCCAACGCCACCAGCTTCGGCCGCACCAGCGGCGCGGTCTTGCGAAACAGGTCGAGATCGATCTCCAGTTCGACCGGATCCATGGGAATATCGACGATCTTCAACCCGCGCACCCCCGCCGGGCCGTCGGGCCGGTTGCTGGAGTGGCCGCCGAAAGGCTGGGCGATGCTCATGATGACGTCACCCGGCTCGGTCAGGGCGGTGTAGACGGCCAGGTTGCCGATCATGCTCGCCACCAGACGATGATCGGCATAGCGGGCGCGAAAGGCCTGCTTCAGCAATTCCACGCACAGCGCCTCGATCTCGTCGATGTAGGCCGTGCCGGCGAACCAGCGATTGACGCGGCCGATGTGGCCCTCGGCTGCCCGCGTGCCCACTTCCGACGACAGCAGCGCCCGCACGGCCGGGCTGGTCGGCGCCTCGGGGGCCAGCAGGTTGATGCATTGCTCGCCACGCCAGCGCTCGTTGCGCCGAACGGCGGCGATGACGGCGTCCTGCATCTCGCGGCCGTTGCGGCAGGCATCGAGGATCGAGCGGGCCTGGGCCAGGATGGCGGGGTCGTGGACTTCAAAGGAAGGATCGGCCGTAGGTGTTTCCATCATGTTGCCTCTATAACGTTGGTAATTTTAAGCCGGGTTCACGCGCTCATTGATCTCCGCTGCCCGAACCAGCATATCAAGCTGCGCTGCAAAGGACTGCGGTGTCGGTGCCCACTGCGCCCCGTTGTCATATCGAAAGCAAAGGAGCCTTTCGCGATGGTTATAATCCAGCGGGGCGAGGTTGAAATGGCCGGCCGGCTCTCCGAAAGGGGTTAACAACGAGATTACATCGGCAGCCTGCAACGATGCCTCGACCGAAGGGTCATCCGACTTTACCCGCCAGCCGGTTTGCCCTATGCCGAGAATCTTGCGATCAAAGGTGACACTCCAGTCACGCTTGCCTCCGATATCAGCCAGAGCGACCTCAAAGTAGTTGTATTTTCCACCGCTCGAGCCAGCCGGCGAATACATGTTGCGGCCGGGGGTCATGCTGGCTTGCACCTTCCGTCCCTGATAGGCTCCCACGAGCCAACTGGTAGCGCCACCGCCGCCGTCGCCGACGACCTTGCCGTTGATGAGAGGCATCAAGGGGCCCCAGGCTCTATTAAACCGCGCGTTAACGAGCTTGTATAAGAGCGCGCCCGCAACAAAGATAAGGGCCAGAAATATGATCAGACCGATTGCGCCGAACACCATATCAGACATGGATGCGTTTTCTCTCCGGTTCTCAGGATTGTCGCCAATCGATAGCATACACGGCGATGAGCAGTGATGTCAATCAGGCGTGATCGTTGTGAGCCCAGGCCCGGCGATTGGCTGAATCGTCGAACCTGGGCCCTGGCTGGTGCACTCGTCCTGGGCCTTACATGACCTCGTGGGTGTTTGACGCTTCGCCAGATGACCCGGCCATTCATCCAGGATCGGCCGCCTGTCAGCTGCTTGATGGTACGGGCGAGAAGGGTCTACCCTCCGGCAATTGCTCCGATGATGCGATAGGGTTCTATCCCCGCGGCGACTTCTTCCGGCAGCAACGCATCCGGCGACTCATGCGACAGGTCTTCCGTGCAAGCGAAGAAGCGCAGGAACGGCCGCCGCTGCCCGGTGGCGTAGTCGCGAATCGTCCCGCGCAGCACCGGGTAGCGGGCCTCCAGCGCGTCGAGCACCGCCCGCTGCGTGACCGGCCCGGCCACCTCGACCGTCACTTCCGCGCCCGTGCCCGCCAGATTACGCAGGTGGTGGGGAATGATGACGCGGATCACGGCAGTGTCTGCACCTCGACCGACAGGACGGCCGGCAGGTCGTGGACGATGGCGTTCCAGTTATCCCCGGCGTCGGCCGAGGCGTAGACCTGGCCGCCGGTCGTGCCGAAGTAGACGCCGCAGGAATCGAGATTATCCACAGCCATCGCGTCACGCAGTACGTTGACGTAGCAATCCTCCTGCGGCAGTCCCTTGGTCAGCGCCTCCCACTCGTTGCCGCCGGTGCGGCTGCGATAGACGCGCAACTTGCCCTCCGGCGGGTAGTGCTCCGAGTCGCTCTTGATGGGCACGACGTAGATCGTCTCCGGCTCGTGGGCGTGGACGTCGACGACGAAGCCGAAATCACTGGGCAGATTGCCGCTGACCTCGTGCCAGTCGTCGCCAGCGTTGTCGCTGCGCAGCACGTCCCAATGCTTCTGCATGAACAGCACGTTGGGCTGCGACGGGTGCATGGCGATACGGTGGACACAGTGGCCTACCTCGGCGTTGGCATCGGGGATATAGTCGGAGTGCAGACCGCGATTGATGGGTTTCCATGTTTGGCCGCCGTCGTCGGTGCGGAAGGCCCCGGCAGCCGAGATGGCGATGTAGATGCGGTCGGGGTCTGTCGGGTCGAGGATGATGGTGTGCAGGCAAAAACCGCCCCCGCCCGTTTGCCAGATACCGCTCGTGTCGTGACGGCGCAAGCCGGGCAACTCCTGCCAGGTCCGCCCGCCGTTGTCACTGCGGAAGATGGCCGCGTCCTCTACCCCGGCGTAAACCACGTCGGGGTCGTGAAGCGACGGCTCCAGGTGCCAGACGCGCCTAAAATCCCAAGGGTGCGCCGTGCCGTCGTACCATTGATGCGTGCCTGTCGGGCCGTCGTAGGCGAACTCATTGCCCACGGTCGTCCACGTCTTGCCGCCGTCGTCGGAACGGTGGATAACCTGGCCGAACCAGTCGCTGGCCTGCGAGGCATAGATGCGATTCGGGTCAACCGGGGAGCCTTTGAGGTGATAGATCTCCAGTCCGCCAAAGAGGGGGCCTTCAACGTGCCATTTGTCACGCTTTTCGTCGGCGGTCAGAATGAATGCGCCCTTGCGTGTGCCAACCAATACTCTTACGTTGCTCATTGTGTTCTCCTATGAAAGACGTTTAGCGGCATCCCCGATATTCAACTGTCGTTCTTTGTCCAACGAACGCTGCAATCATAGAACATGTATTCTGTATTGTCAATCGCCGATTTGAGCTGGGAGTTACCCCGAAGGGAGACGCAATAGCCATGGGCAAATAAAAAACGCCCGACCGCGAGGCCGGGCGTTTTTCTGCAAGCCATTTTAATCCGGAATCAGATCAACCGTCGCCCGGTTATTAGAACAGGGAGGTGACCAGCCAATCGCCCAGCCAGGTGACGACGGCGATGGCGATGGCGGCGATGATGGCGCCATTGAAACCGGCAACCTTCATCCCCTTGACGAAGCGTTCGCTGAATAACAGGATGAGAGCCGAAATGACCAGGGAGACAACGGCCCCGAACCACGCGGCGCCGATGCTGATCTTCAGGACATCCGTCAACAGCCACATGACCACCCAGGTGATAATGGCGATGACCGCCGCGGCGATGATGGCGCTGACGAAGCTGTCAACCGTCAACCCAAGGTTGAGCCGTCCCACAATGTAGATGACCAGAGCGGCCAGTAACCAGGAAACAACGAGACTCAGAATTGTACTCATAGCACCTATCCTCCAAGCATGAACAATAATTCAAACAAAGATTACCCGCCAAATCGGTCGGGTTTGTAATCCGCCTGCCGCGGGATGGACTTGCCGCATCCCTTGAACGCAGAAATCCTATCATTAACAACACTGATGTGCCATGGTGGTTACGATCCGGCATACACAATCGTATCGTGTCTTTCCCTCGACCCTCTTGCATCATCCATCATCCTGCTGCTTCAGCGTGCCCATCAGAACAACCAGCAACATGATCAGGATCGCCGCGGTGCTGATCACGAATCCGGAAACCGCGACAAGGCGCACGGCAAGGGCTTCATACTCGCTAACCCTGCCTTCGATTGGGGCGAGGAGCATGAGCGACGAACCGACTAGAAGACCGACGAGCAATACACTCAGGACGATCCGGCGCACACCTTGCCTCAAGTTTTGTTGCAGGTCATCCGTCAGTTCGTCGATCTCCCTCTGGCCGGGCAACAGAGGCGTTCGGCCGCGCTGAAAGTCATCCAGCAGGGCAGACGTGGCGATCAGCAGTTCCGGCAGGCGATCGGCAACTTCGCGTGCCAGTGGTTTCCCCGCAGCAACTAAATCCTGTGACCTGAGTTGAGCGAGGAGCAACGCTCTCATCGTCGTATAGGTGATGTCGAGAATGGCGTCCGGCGACTTGTCTCCCATGAGGACGCGCATGATTGTCTCGCCCTGGCCCATTGCCTTGAGCGCCAGGGTGAACTCCTTGCGCAGCCGCAGGTCATGGCGCATGAGCAGGCCGACCATGTCGTTGATGATCGCTGTTATTTCGGGTGGCGTGCTCGACAGAAGCAGATGGCGGTTGATCAATCGCTCGACGTCGTATTCCAGCGCGGCCGAATCGTGCCCTTTGGTCGGTGCGCACATGGCGACCATATTCCGTGCCACCATCCGGGCATCGCGATCCTGCAAGGCCCATATTAACCTCCCCAACACAAGCCGGTCGGCTCGGCTCAGATGGCCCATCATGCCCATGTCGAGAAAGATGACCTGACCGGTTCGAAGATCGACCCATACGTTGCCGGGATGCGGATCGGCATGGAAGAAGCCGTCGAACAATAACTGCTGGAGCAGCGCCCGGAAAAAGTTGAGCGCCGTTTCTTCGCGTTCGATGCCGGCCGCGTCGATGGCTGTCACGTCCGTGATTTTTACCCCCGTTACGCGTTCCTGCGTCAACACGCTCGTTGTGCTCCAGGCGTCATAAATCATCGGGATATGAATATCCGGCAGCTTCTGCATCTTGTGGCGCAAAAGATGGGCGTGATAGGCTTCGTTGGTGTAATCCAGCTCGATCAGGATGTTCCCGGAGAATTCGTGGAACAATGCGCTGAGACCGAACCGACGAAGCCAGGACAGGCGTCGTTCGGCCGTGTCGATCACGTCTTGCATGACGTTGAGATCGCCCTTCACCGTGACCTCGACATTGGGACGTCGTACCTTGACGATAACCGCCTCGCCGCTGTGGAGCGTCGCCGCATGAACCTGTCCTGTCGAAGCGGCCGCCAGCGGGTGTTGGTCGAATGTAGCGAAAACCTGGTCGGGCGGCGCTCCCAGTTCGCGCCGAATGATCTGCTCGACCTCGGCATAGGCGAATGGCTTCACGTCATCTTGCAGCTTCTCCAGTTCGGCTTGCCAGGCGACAGGCAGCATCTCCACGCGGCCCGCGGCCATCTGCCCAAACTTGACGAATGTGGGGCCAAGCTCCTGCAACATCAGTCGCAGCTTGACGGCCGGGTTATCTTCCATCAATCGGGGTCGGTCGCGATAGAGTATCCTTTGCATGGCGCGCCGGAACCCGCGAAACGGCGAGAGGCCCACCAATGTGTCGATGGCGTAACTCTGGATGGTATTGACCATTTGCTGGGTGCGCAGGTTTTCGACCAGTCGATTGCGCTGCCCCGTCGGCAGCATACCCAGCCAGCGCCAGTAGAAGGCTGACTTGTTCACCTCGTTAACCCGCGGGCTGTCGAAGCCGAAGAGGGCCTCCAGGCCGAGCACGATAACGCCCATCAACATCGCGCCCAATGTCGCCGGCAACAATCGCGCTCCGCCGACTTGCCAGACGGTGGGCGCGAGGTAGGATAGGAGCAGGAAGATGAAGACATCGATTACGAGGGCCACGAGGCCCATCGACCAGATATAGAGCCGGCCGGTCAGGAAGAGGATGATGGGACGGACAAAGGTGTGCAATGTGCCGAATATCAGGCCGATCATGATGTAGGCGCCGATCGTCGTGAACGGTTCGCCCAGATAGGGATAAGGATCGAGGCGCAACCCCGGCACGACGTTCATCACGATGGCCGCGGCCGTCGTGTAGATCGCCATTCGAATGAGAAAGTAGGCCATGGGTTATCTCACTCGGCCAACATGAAGACCGGCCTGATGGCATCGAGTTCCTTGCGGACGTCGTTCCGGAAATCGGTGGGCACGAACCCGACCACGTCGCAGCGGTAGCCGTCGATATCGGCCTCGCGCACCTGGTACTTCATCGTCTCGGCCGCGCGCAGTGTGCCTTCCGGAGTGAACTGGCGGGTGTTGATCTGGTAGATAGTGGCGCTTTTGCTCCACTCGGGATGGGTGATTCGGACTTCGGGGACGGGTTGATAGGGATTAGGCGCCGACATGACGGCGATCATAGCACAACCCATGCCATGCTATAAAACCAGGTTTCCCGTCGGGCTGGAGCCGTTGAACGAGCGACTGAATACGACTTGTCCACGACGCGGACTTCTTCGGCGTTAGAGCCTACTCATGGCATAGCCTGGGCCATGTATGAACTGGATGTGTGGGGAAGATCGGCGAGTGACGAAGTGCGAATCGAAAATTAGACGTGGCGATGTCGGGAGCCATCGGAATGGATCGCCCGCCACAGCAAAACGCCCCCGGCCCTGAAATGATCCGGGGGCGCTCTGTCTAACAAGCCAATGACTCGCTACAAATTAATCGTTGAGAGGGAGCTGCGGCTCGGCCGTGTAGTCCGACGGCAATTCGCCGGTCAACGAGCGCAGGAAGACGACCATGGTATCAACTTCCTCGCTGGTAAGCTCCCTGCCGAGCTGATGGCGAACCATCAGTTGCACCATCGATTCCAGTGTCGGGATGCTGCCGTCGTGGAGATACGGGCCGGTGACGGCGACATTACGCAGACTCGGCACCTTGAAGACAAACTTTTCAGCTTCATTGCCGGTCACTACGTACCGTCCCAGATCGTTCGTCGTATAAGGTTCGAGCGAGCCAAGGGCGGCATAGCTGTTGCCGCCAAGCGCCGGGCCGTTGTGGCAGCCGATGCAGCCAGTCCCCATGAACAATGCCAACCCGGCCTTCTCCCGTTCCGTCAGGGCTGTCTCATCTCCGGCCAGGAACTCGTCGAAGCGTCCCGGTGTCATGAGGCGGCGTTCGAACGCACCGATGGCTGTGCCGACATTATCGTAGGTGATGGGGTCGTCCTGCCCCGGAAAGGCAGCTTCGAAATAGGGCAGATAGCCGGAGATTGACTTGAGCACTTCGACAACCTTGTCGCCGCTGGGCATCCCCATTTCTCCGCTGGCCAGGATGGGGCCTTTGGCCTGTTCCTCAACGGTTGCGGCGCGTCCATCCCAGAACTGGGAAACGTGCAGCGCCGCATTGTAGACGCTGGGCGAATTGCGGCCGACGGGATTGCCGGTATGGCCGAAGGAAAAGCGCAACCCGTCAATACCATAGTTGTTAAGCCCATGACAGGTATTGCACGACATGTTGCCGGTAGCCGATATGCGCGGCTCGTAATACAGTATGCGGCCCAGGTCGATAAGTTCGTCGCTCATCTCGTAGTCGGCCGGCGTGGCTTCCTCAGGCAAGGTGCCGAAAATCTTCAGTGTGTCGCGGTTAATCTCGACCGGGACTTGTTCGGCTTCCTCGGCTTCCGGTTGCACTGTGCAAGCGACAAGCAAGAGCATTGCGAATATAGCCACAGCCAATGTGAATAGATGTGAGGTTCGTTTCATCATTACTTCTCCTGATTCTAAACAACAACAGGCTCGGATTGCGGGATTAGAGGGCCGCCAAATTTGCCTGCCCCGGGCCGCAAACAATACCAACGATGAGTTCGCGTGCTCATCGCCGCATATTAATCAGATTAAACCCGCCGGAGTGCCATAATCATAATGACCAAAATCACCTGTTTTTGAGATGAATGTAATGTTTCGGCTGTTCCATACAACCGGCAAGGCGGTCGGCTCATTGGGTCATCGCCTCCTTTGCCCATGTCATGGAGTTGTCCGTGCCACGGAGTTGTCCGTGCCACGGGGTTGTCCGGCTTTTGATTGCAAATAAAAGTCCCCCTATTGCATTCCACCTCACCCTCTGCTAGTATGTTCCCGGAACGGGGCAAGCCAATCGAATACAAACCGAACAGGGCCGTTATAGCCCAAGGTGAACCATGAAGAAGATCGCTCCTGTTCTCTCCCTTGCCCTCCTGCTCATCGCGGCGTTTGTCTTGCCCGCTGCTGTGCGCCCCTCATTTGTCGCGGCGCAAACCCCGGCCACCCTCATCGACCGCGCCGGTGGCACATATAACGGCATCGAGGTCATCCTTGCGGCCGACGCCGCCCCCGCGCCCGGCGATACCGTCACCCTGACCCTGACCGCTCGCCCGCTGCGCGCCGCGCCCAACGTCTATGTCGAATGGGCGCTGCCCGATGGCGGTGAGCTGCTTGGCGGCTCGGCTACGGAAACGCTTGGCCCTGTCGGCATCGGCGAAACGGTCACACTCACGCGGCAGGCCCGTTTCCCCGCCGGCGTCCATCAAGTCAGCGCCAAGGCGTTTTACTTCCCCAACCGGGCGACCTCGCTGGCCGCGCTGGGCGTGTTGTTCTTCGATGTGCGCCCCGACAGCCCGACTGCCGCGACCCTTGACCCGCGCACGCCGGTCTACTCCCCACCCACTGCCCGGCCTACTATCGACAAGTCCGGTCTGGCAACGAGCGGCCCAATCGACCGCGCGGCCGACGGCTGTTTCAACGTCCACGGCATCCTGACTCGCGAGAATCGTATGCCGATCACGTCGGTCGTGTCTGAACCCGGCCTGCCGCCTGGGACGCCGCCGCTCTATGCCGGCAGCTATCAGGATCAGTTGGGATCGGCCGTGCCTGTTCATCATATCCTGGTCGAGATGCGTGAGGAAGACACCATCTCCGACGACTCCTATGGCCACACCGTCACCGACGCCAACGGCAAGTTCACCTTCAACTTCTGCGACGACGACGGCTTCCTCAATGATGAACTGGAACTGTACTTCCGCGTTTGTGCTGAAGTGCGCGACGGCAATAGCCTGATCGCCACGATTAAAAACCTCGACGAGCAGAAGTTGTACTGCTGGGACTCAGGCACTATCGATTCCGAGGGTGGCGATGTCGATTTCGATCTGACAGTCTACAAGATTGGCCAGACCGAGGCTTCTGTTTTCAATATCGCCGATTCGCTCTACTGGGCGTGGCGCTTCTGGAATAACAATGCGGCCAACTCGCCGGTTATGGATCGCGCCGTCACCGCCTACTGGCAGGGTGGCAAGGGAAGCGGCTCATTCTATAACGACGATCGGACCGCCCTGGTCATCGCCGGCGACTCGTCCAATACCGATGAGTGGGATGATTCAGTAATCATCCATGAATGGGGCCATTTTGCCGACCATCAGTTTAGCTGTAACCAGAATCCCGGCGGCGCGCACTCGCTGCCGGGTGTTAATGCGGGTACGAATGCCACGCGGCTGGCCTGGGGCGAAGGGTATCCCGACTATTACCAGTCCGTGGCCCGGACGCTCATGCCCGGCTCGTCGGCCGTCAACTTCTACGTCGATCCCAGCGGCCCGACGGTGGATTTGGAAAACATGCGTTTCGTGACGGCGGCCGACACCGACGAGGGCGCCGTCGCCGCCATGTTGTGGGATTTCCACGACACGACCAACGACAGCCAGGACACGGTCAGCCACGGCCACGCGACCACCCAGCGGGTCTATACCACCGGCGACTTTAAGAACAATACCCAATGCGATGCCCGTCGCTTCATTGAGGTATGGCGCAATTTGGGCCTGCCGACCGACGCGGCCACGGCGGCGACCATCGTGCAGAATGTCAATGTCACCCTGGCCAGTCTGCCGCCGGCACCGGCTATCAGTAGATCAGTAGATCAGTATTCAGTAGATCAGTATTCAGTAGATCAGTTGGACAGTGGATCAGTATCGAACACTGACTCACCGAACACTGACTCACTGACCACTGACCCACTGACCACTGACCCACTGACCACCGCCTCCCTAACCGCCGCCCCGCCTTTCGGCTTCCGCTGGTGGGATCAGGTGACGATGGTTGTGGATAACAGCAGCAGCATGGCTGCTTCGGGCAAGATCAACACGGTCAAGACGATCATCGGCGAGCAGGTGAGCGATCTGGCTCCGGCCCCGCAGGGAACCGAGTTCAACATCTACACCTTCAATGCCGGGAACCCGGCCATCCGGCCGGCGGCGGAAGGCAAGTTCTTCGCCAATACGGTCATGCCGGCCGTGAACGGCATTGTCGCCAACGGCGCGGACGCGGGTTGCCCCGTGCCCGGCCTAGGCGCGCTATCGCAGGCCGTCATCAACAAGTTCGATGGTGAAGCGTGGCTCTATACCGACGGCGACAGTGCCGATACGATCCGCCCGGAGACGCTGCGCCAGACGCTCAACAACCAGCGGTTGCGCGCGTCGATCGTCCTGCTCGGCGGCTGCGGCTCGCCCGCCCGCAAGCAGCCGGACGTGACCGGCCAGGAGCGCACCTATCTAGGGCTGGCGGCCGACGGCTCGCAATCCAGCGGCGTCGTGCCCTACATGCTGACCTCGCTGCTCAGCGGCGGCCAGTTCATCTACGCTGCCCCCGACCAGCTGGCCAACGCTGTGGATATGGTGCGCGCCCAACTGAGCCACACCGCCGGCGCCGGCAAATGGAGCGACTACGTCAGCACCGGCTACACCTACCGCTGGGATCGACTGGAACCGTGGGAATACCAGTGGTTTCCGGGCAACGGGTTGGGAACCGACAAGGGGCAGATTGGCAGCGACCCCTTGCCCGTCAAACTCGACACACCTTTCCCGTTCTATGGGGTGGAGACGTCTGTTGTGGATGTCTCGGAAGACGGCTACATCGTGATGAATCCCTGCCTGGTGGATCCGCAATTCTGTCAGTTCCTTTTCACTCAATATGTGGAACTGCTGGATACCGACTTGTCCTGGGTCTATATCAACAAACCTCCCAGCCTTCCGCCCAACGCGCCCGCCGCAACCAACGCTTGTGGGTTACCCGACACCTGGGGGCCACAGGTTCGTGTTTACTACGCCAACTTCGCCTTCGAGTGGATGATCTTGTCCACAGAAGGATGGGCCAATTACGGCAGCGGCAGCACCGGTTGCCGCGCCTATCAGGTGTGGCTGAACCATAAGACGGGCGAAATACGATTCCAATATGCGCTGCTGCGGCAGGAAGCGGCCACGGCCGAGATCGGTCTGGTGGACTCCCTGTTCTTCACCGGCAACAACGTCATCGTCAGCAAGAACGATCTCGGTGGCGCGACCAACAGCATGGGCTACAAGTTCACCCCCGCGCCGCCGCAGCCGGCCAAGACCTACGAGGTCGAGGTCGATCCGCTCATTGAGAGCATCATCTTCATGCAGACCGGCTACAGCGGCGACTTCGCGCCGATGGCCGTCACCCGGCCCGACGGCACGGCCGTCAACTGCGCCGACACAGCCAACGTGAAATGCATCACCATGAATAACAAGCCGGGCGACAACATGGTGCAGTTCGTGCAGGTGAACACCAACGGCACGAGCGGCATCTACAAGGCGGTTGTGGCCGTCGGCCCCAGCGGCAGCGGCACGTTCTCCTTCAACGCGCTGGCCGCCAGCGAACTGACCGCCTCCGGCCCCGGTAACCACACGCTGGCGTTGAAAACCGCTCATCCCTTCGTGGTCGATCTGGGCCGCACCGTCGACGGCAATCAGGTGCAGGGTTGGCTTCAGACTCCGGCCGGACTACCTTTCGGCCATCCCTTCACCCTCTACGATGACGGCGCCCACGGCGACGACGCGGCGGGCGACGGCCGCTTCGGCTCCGGCCCGTTCACCGCCCCTGGCGCGGGCGCGGCCTACCTGTGGGTTGAGGGCACTATCGGCGGCACGACGTTCAGGCGCTCCGACCCGGCCCCCTATAACTTCCAGCCGCTGGTCGTCACCGCTGAGCCGGGGTATGTCGAGGGCTTTTATGCTGCCGGTGCGTATGTCGGCTATGTCGCGACGAATCAGGATAGCGTGGAGCATTGCTATGGCGTCGAATTTACTGTTCCCGCCGGCTGGTGGGTCAACTCGCCCTACATCAACTCCGGCATCTGCATCAGCGCGGGGCAATCGGGCTACCCCTATACCTACGCCGGGCGCGACCTGAGCGATGAGACGCTTGGCGAAGTGGGCGAGGTGACGATGACGCTGACTGAAGTCGATGAGGGAGCCATCACCGGCTCGGCCGCCGCCCGGGTGGCGCTGTTCCGGCCGGTGGCGGCTATCGCCTTCGACAATCGCCAGGTCGGCCCCATCCGGCCCAACGGCGCGGACACGGTCGAGTTGACGCTCAATCTCTACGACGACCTGGGTCAATCCGTGGGCTACTCCGGCCCGTTCAGCGGTGAACTGACCGTGACCGGGGGCACGTACACGCTGCCGGTTGGCATGTACGAAGACGGCCGCCTGCGCATCCTCTTCACCGCCGGCAGCGCGCCCGGCATTGCCACGCTCAGCGCGCTGGCCGAGGGCGGCAACATGGCCGAGACGACCATCGAGATGGCCGAGCCAACGGCGGCCGACATCCAGTTGACGGCCTCACCCACCAACCTGAGCAACGCCGGCCAGTCGGCGCTGACTGTCACCGTGCGCGACCTCTACGGCGATCCTTCGCCGGGCGAGACGGTGCGCCTCAGCATCAGCGACGACGCAGGCGACCAGGGCAAGATCAACGGCGGCGAGACGTTCGAAGGAGCGACGAACAAGAATGGGCAGATGAAGGCCACTTTCATCAAGACCGCCGGCGGCAAGGGGACGGTGGTCATTCGCGCCGAGTTGCTTGAGCCTGGCGACCCCAACGATTCCGACAGGAAAGTGCTGCGCGAGACGAGCGTGACGCTCTATCTGAGCGGCGCGCCGGCCGGGGGGCAACGCATCTTCCTGCCGACGGTGCTGCGGTAGCGACTAGTAGACACCCGGCAGGCGGCCGATCCACCTGTCGGGTATCTTCTTTTGGATGTTGAGGGCCATGAGCCGCAACCCCAGCGTGCGCCCCGCGTCGGCCGCCTGTTGGGCCATCAGCCGCTGTGCCTCTTCGTAGAGCAGCGCGTCCATGCGGTTGTAGTGCCGCACGGCCTCCAGTGCCTCCGCGTCGATCTCCCGCGCGGGCGGCCGGTTGTGGCCGACGTTGACCGGTCGCTTGTAGCCGATGAACCGCCAGCCGAAAGCCCGCTGCAGCAGCACAAGGGACAGGTCGAACTGCTCGGTGATGCCCACCACCGCGCACGACCGCAGATTGGCGACGGCCGTCGCCAGCATCGTCTCGGTCACTTCGCCCATATGGGGGTCGGCATAGACGCCCGACAGCAGTCGCACCTGCCCGTCGTTCATCATCAGGGGGATGCCGCTCTCCAGCAACTTCGGCAGCGATCCGTTGTTATCCTGGATGAGGTCGTAGAGGAAGTAGTCGGGTTGGCGCTGAGCGTGGTAGAAGTGGGAGAGCACGCGCTCCACCGGGTCGCGCAGGATGGTGAAGCAGCGCGCCCGTTGCGGCAGCATCTCGTGCAGGCCCCAGGGGTAGTGCCCTTGCAGGAACCGGATGGCCGCCAGTCGCTCCGGGGGCCAGCTCTTCAGTTCGGCGACGAACTCCTGGGTGTTGGGACCGCTCTCCGCCATTTCGTCGCGCCTGTAGTTGTGGCGCAGGATGCGATTGAGCGTCGTCCCCGCCGACTTGGGCAGGTGGTAGAAAACGATAACTTCGTCGTTGGATGCAGACATATCATATAACCGGATGCCCCATTGTGCCCCATTTTCCCGTTTAGGCATATTTCACTTCCGGCGGTATGATGGAGCCTGCTTATTACTATTCAATTCAGGAGATACCATGAAAGTTGCTTATGTATTCGCCCATCCCCGCGCCGCCAGCTACAAGCTCGGCCGCATGATCCTGCCCCAACTGGAAGCAGGGACGCATGGCGTCGATGTCGTCGGCATGTTCTTCTTCGACGACAATACCTTCGTCCTGCGCGAGGGGGACCCCATCGGCGAGCGGCTGGCGAAGGTCGCCGCGGAGAAGGGGATGCTGTTGATGATGTGCGACATGTGCGCGCTGGAGCGCGGGCTGGCCGCTGGGGAGCCGCGCTGGTGCGACGCCCAGGGCATGGGCCGCGCCGAGCCGGGCGAGTGCCACGTGGTCGATACCGTCGCCGGGGTGCAGGTCGGCTGCTTCCCCGACCTCTATGCGGCGCTGGCAGGGAATATGCCGGATCAGGTGATTACTTTGTAGCTGCTATCCAGTAACCTCTAGAAACCGGGTTTTTTCGGAAAAACCCGGTTTCTAATCCGCGAAATCCGCGAAATCTGCGGATTCTTCTTGAGGCCCAACCATGCCCATGACCCGCGAAAAACAGGAACGACTGAGCGAAGACATCCACCTGCTGGGCGATATCCTCGGCCACGTTATCCGGCGACAGGCCGGGATCGAGATATTCGAGCTGGAGGAGCGCATCCGCGCCCTGGCCAAGACCCGTCGTCTGGAGAGCGACCCGGCCATCGACACGCGGCTGGCCTATGTCGTTGGCCGTCTCGACTCGGCCGAGGCCGAGCTGGTTGCCCGCAGCTTCACCACCTACTTCGAGCTGGTCAATCTGGCCGAGGAGCAGCACCGCGTCCGCGTTCTGCGCGAGCGCGAGCGCGACGTACATCCGCAACCGCTATCGGAATCGGTCGCCGGGGCCGTGGCCGCGCTCTGGAAGGCGGGCGTTGATGAGTTTGAGATGCGCCGCCTGCTCAACCGGCTGGACATCGAACTGGTCTTCACCGCCCACCCCACCCAGGCCAAGCGCCGCACCATCCTGACCAAGCTGCGCAACATCGCCGCCGCGCTGACCGAGCTGGACGTGCGCGATTTACTGCCCTCGGAGCGGCAGGCGCTGGTCGATCAGGTTACGGCCGAGGTAACGCTGATGTGGGTCACCGACCGCAGCCGCACGTCGCGGCCGACCGTCACCGACGAAGTGCGCACCGGCCTGTTCTACTTTGATACGACCTTGTGGGACGTGCTGCCCGCCGTCTATCGTGACATGGCCGCGGCGCTGGCCCAGCATTACCCGGCTCTGCACCCGCCCGATCGCTTCCTGACCTACGCTTCGTGGATTGGCGGCGACCGCGACGGCAACCCCAACGTCACTGCCGGCGTGACGGCCGAGACGCTGCGGCTCCATCGCGGTCTGGCGCTGGAGAAGCATCGCGCCGCCGCCCGCCGCCTCGACCGCGCCCTGAGCGTCTCCAACCAGCTGGCCGATGTGCCCGAAGCGATCACCGACGCCGTCGATGCTTATGGTGAGCCGGAAGGCCACCTGGCCTTTCTCCACGCCCGCTATCCTCATGAGACCTATCGCCACCTGTCGGCCCAGCTGGGCGCGGATCTGGCGGAGGCATCAGCCGGGGATATGATCGCCCGCCTGCGAGGGGAGGAAATGCCGCCGCTGCGCATGCGCACAATGGATAATCTGCTGGAGCCTCTGACGCTGATGGATCGCTCGTTGCGCGCCACCCACATGGCCGAGATCGCCGATGCCGACCTGGAGCAAAGCCTGCTGCAGGCGCGCGTTTTCGGTCTCCACGCCGCGCGGCTCGACCTGCGACAATACAGCGACTACAACACGGCCGTCCTCGACGAGCTTTTCGGCCGCCTGGGCTGGTTCAGCGGGTTCGGCGAGATGGATGGCCCGGCCCGCGCCGCCATTCTCACCGATGCGTTGGCCCGCCCCATCCCCGACCTGAGCGGCTTCGACGGCCTGTCGGCCGAAGCGGCCGAGACGCTGGAACTGTTCCGGGTCGTCAAGCGCGCCGTCGATTACTATGGCCCTGAGCTGTTCGGCCCCTACGTCGTCAGCATGACCCACGGGCCGGAGGATATCCTGGCTCCCCTGCTGCTGGCTCGCTGGCATG
>DAOMSB010000037.1:0-26348 GCA_035446145.1 Promineifilum sp. (SeqCode)
CCCGTTTCGCCATCCGCGAAGGCGGCCTGACCGTCGGCGCCGGTGTTATTACCAAGATTATCAAGTAAGGCCAAGCTGAACGAGGCGTGATATGTCGAAACAGAGAATCCGTATCCGGTTGAAGGCGTACGATCATCGAGTTCTGGACCAGTCAGCCAAGCGCATCGTCGGCACGGCCGAGCGCACTGGCGCGCGGGTTATCGGCCCCGTGCCGTTGCCGACCCGTCTGGAGCGTTTTACCGTTCGTCGCAGTCCGTTCATTGACAAGGACTCGCAAGAACATTTCGAGATCAGAACCCATAAGCGGTTGATCGATGTGATCAACCCCGACTCGAAGACGATTGATACGCTGATGCGGCTGAACCTGCCGGCCGGTGTGGACATCGAGATTTCGCTCTAACTGAGACAGTTATCGAGCGCCGGGAGGTTACTCGTGAAAGGTTTGATTGGAAAGAAAGTGGGTATGACGCAGATCTTTGATGATAAGGGCGTCGTTACACCTGTAACCATTATCCAGGCCGGGCCCTGCTTTGTGACCCAGGTCAAGGATAATGAGAACGATGGCTATAGCGCGGTTCAACTGGGCTATGGCGATGTATCACCCAAGCGGTTGACCAAGGGGCAGCAAGGCCATCTGGGAATTCTGAAGGGTGAAAAGAAAGGTCGCCGCAAGGATAAAGGCATCCCGGCCGTACGTCACCTGCGCGAGTTCCGCACGAGCAGCGCCGGCGATTACAAGGTTGGCCAGCAGCTGACGGTGGAGCAATTTATCGTCGGTGAAAAGGTTGACGTGACCGGGAAAACAAAGGGCCGCGGCTTCGCCGGCAATGTGAAGCGCCATGGGTATGCCGGTGGCGTCAAGACACATGGCCAATCTGACCGTTGGCGTGCGCCCGGCTCGATCGGCTCAGCTACCGAGATGTCACGCGTTCCGAAGGGCAAGTCAATGGCCGGCCGCATGGGCAACGAACGTTCGACTTCTCAGAATCTGGAAGTTGTCCGGATTGATTCCGAGCGGAACCTGATCGCCATCAAGGGCGCGGTTCCCGGCGCGAAGGGCGGCCTGGTCATTATCCGCGATGCGGCCAAGGGTTAGGACAACCGACCGCAAGTTGGAAATGAGTTGTCTTGGGAGACAGTACGATGGAACTTCCAGTTTATAACATGGCCGGCGAACAAGTGAGCACCTTCGAGCTCCCGGCCTCTATCTTCGAAGCGAATATTAACCGTGACCTGATGCATCAGGCATTGGTGCGTCAGTTGGCAAACGCGCGCTTGGGCACCCACAAGGCCAAGACCCGTTCGGAAGTCAACCGCACGACTGCCAAGGCCTATCGTCAGAAAGGTACCGGTCGGGCGCGACATGGCAGCCGCAAGGCGCCGATCTTCGTCGGCGGTGGCAAGGCTCATGGTCCGCTGCCGCGCAAATACACGAAGAATATGCCGCGCAAGATGCGTCGAGCCGCGCTCTGCTCTGCTCTGTCTGTTAAGGCGGATGCGGGGGACATCGTTCTGCTCGACCAGATCAGCATGGATGTACCGAAGACCAAGAGCATCGCGGCCATGATGAAGACCCTGACGCAGGGCGAAACGACGCTGTTGCTCCTGGCTGATCGCAATGAAACGGTCGAGAAGTCGGCGCGCAACCTCACGGATGTCAAGGCCCTGCGAGCCGGCTACCTGAACATTCGCGATCTTTTGGGATATAGCAAAATAGTAATGCCTCTAGCGGCGCTCGACGTCGTCTCCAGCTTCCTCGAACAGGACATGGACGACGAATGGGTAGACGCCGAAGACGCTGCGGTGGAGGGGTAAGATGCATTGGCGCGATGTTATCCGCCGGCCGGTGGTTACCGAGAAAAGCAACTTTCTGGCCGACGTCAATAATCAATATACATTTGTTGTTCACCCGCGCGCGAACAAAATGCAGGTGAAACAGGCCATTGAATTGGCCTGGCCCAACGTGCGTGTGGAAAAGATTCGCATTGCCAATATGCCTGCCAAGCGGGCACGTCGGGTTCGCCGCGTGACTATTCGCAAGAGCGGGTGGAAGAAGGCAATGGTCACTCTTAAGCCGGGTGGCCGCATCGATTTGTTTGAAGGCGTATAAGTTGGCGCCTGACTGGAGGAATCATGCCTGTAAAACTGTTTAAGCCAACTTCGCCCGGCCGCCGTGATATGAGTGGCTTTACGTTCGAAGAAATCACCCGCACGAAGCCGGAGCGAAGCCTGGTACACGGACTGCGCAAGCGCGGTGGCCGCAATGTGCGTGGCAAGATCACCGTTCGCCATCATGGCGGCGGCCACAAGCGACTCTATCGCGAGATCGATTTCAAACGTGACAAGGCCAACATCCCGGCCCGTGTTGCGACGATTGAATATGATCCGAATCGCTCGGCGCGCATCGCGTTGCTTGTGTATGCCGACGGCGAAAAGCGCTATATCCTGGCCCCATTGGGCGTTAAGGTTGGCGATACGCTTGTGAGTGGAACGAAGGCGGAAATTCGCCCGGGCAATAGCATGCCCCTGCGCAATATCCCGCTCGGCACGACGATTCACAATATCGAGTTGTATGCCGGCCGCGGTGGCCAGTTGGTTCGTTCCGCCGGTGTCTCGGCTCAGTTGATGGCCAAGGACCACCCGCAATACGCGACGATTCGCCTGCCATCCGGCGAAGAGCGATATGTATCGCAAGATTGCCTGGCCACCATCGGCCAGGTCGGTAACGTCGAGCACGGCAATATCAAGCTGGGCAAGGCGGGCCGCAATCGGCACAAGGGTATTCGGCCTTCGGTGCGTGGATCTGTGATGAGCCCGCGCGACCATCCTCATGGTGGTGGCGAAGGAACTTCCCCGATTGGTATGGCGGCGCCCAAGACGCCCTGGGGCAAGGTTGCTCTGGGCAAGCGGACGCGTAATAACAAGGCGACGGATAAATATATCTTCCGTCGTCGGGGCAAGAAGCGTCGTTAGGAATTACGAATTGCGAACGACGAATTCAGAGCAAATCTTTCGTATCACGTTTGTAGATCGTAGTTCGTAGTTCTGGAGATTGAACATGTCACGTTCATTGAAGAAAGGGCCATTTATCGAGCCGAAACTTCTGAAGAAGGTTGAGGACCTGAATACCGCGCGCAAGCGCCAGGTCATTCGCACGTGGTCGCGCAGCAGCACCATCTTTCCACAGATGGTGGGTCACACGATCGCCGTATATGATGGTCGTCGCCATATTCCGATTTACATCACCGAGAATATGGTGGGGCACAAGCTGGGTGAATTCGCGCCGACACGCACGTTCCGCGGCCATGTGGCCAAATCCGAGAAGAAGGGGCGTAAGTAATCATGGCCGATACATTTGAAGTAAAAGCGATTGCTCGCCACATCCCGATCTCGACGCAAAAGGTGCGCCTCGTGGTAGATGCGGTTCGCGGCAAGGCTGCCGGTGAGGCATTGGACGCGCTGCGATTCATGCCCCAGCGCTCGGCCGAGCCGATATTTAAGCTGATCGCTTCGGCCGTTGCCAATGCCGAAGAGAACTATGGATTGGAAATGGACGAATTGGTGGTAAGCCGAATTTGGGCCGACGAAGGCCCGCGCCATCGGAAAGCGCCTCATGGTGGCCGCTTTGCCGGGCGCGGTCGGTTTCGCCCCGTCGTCCGTCGTTCATCGCACATCACGGTCGTATTGGCCGAGCGCGAGGCGGCCGCCTAAGGCCATTGCAAACTGATCCGGGATACCCGGATGGAGGATTAAGTGGGACGTAAAGTACACCCAGTAGGCTTTCGTTTGAAGTCAATCCGTGATTGGAACGCCCGTTGGTTTGCCGAGGGTGGCCGCTATCGCGAGTTGCTGCACGAAGATATGATGATCCGCCGCGTGGTCAAAAAGGACCTGAATCAGGCGGGTGTGGCGCATATCGAGATCGAGCGCTTTCCAAATCAGGTACAGGTCACGATCCATACGGCTCGCCCCGGCATCGTAATTGGCCGAAAGGGCGCGGCCGTGAAGGATTTGCGCCAAAAGCTGAAGGACCTGACCGGCAAGACGGTGCGGGTCGAGGTTGAGGAGATCACCCAACCCGACGCCAACGCCCAATTGATTGCCGAAAATATCACCGGGCAACTGGAGCGTCGTATTTCGCACAGTCGGGCCATGAAGCGCGCCGTTCAACAGGCAATGCGCGCCGGGGTGAAGGGCATTCGCATCGAGGCGAGTGGTCGTCTGTCCGGTTCGGAAATGGCTCGCAACGAAAAGCTGTGGGAAGGCCGTGTGCCGCGTAATATGATCCGCGCTGATCTGGACTATGGCTTTGCCGAAGCATTAACGACCTACGGCCGCATCGGCGTGAAGGTATGGGTCTACAAGGGTGAGATCCTGCCGCAGCGCGTTGAGGCGACGGACGTATATATTAGCGAGTAAGCGTGATCGGAAACGGATGAGCGACGGGCTGCGGCTCGCGTTCGATGTCACGAAATAGCGCACACTGAGTAACTAGCGGAGAAAGTCACATGTTAATGCCCAAACGCGTTAAGTATCGCAAGCAGTTCCGGGGCCGCATGCGGGGCATGGCCAAGGGCGGTACCACGCTGCTAAATGGCGAGTACGGTTTGCAGGCGCTCGAACCCGGCTGGATCACCAGCCGTCAGATCGAGGCAATTCGCCGGTCAATCGTTCGCCAGATGCGCCGTCGTGGCAAATACTGGATTCGTATTTTTCCGGACAAGCCCGTTACCGCCAAGCCGGCGGAGACCCGCATGGGTAAGGGCAAGGGTTCGGTCGATCATTGGGTGGCAGTCGTTAAGCCGGGCCGGATTATCTTCGAGATTTCCGGTGTGCCCGACGACATCGCCCAGGAGGCCTTGCGCTCGGCCGGCTTTAAACTGCCGATTCGTACGCAGGTCGTCGCTCGCGAGGAGGTCCTCTAATGGCCAACATCGTCGAACTCAATCAGATGAGCAACGATAAGCTCGAGAAGACGCTCGAAGAAGCGCGCGAAGAGATGTTCAATCTGCGCTTCCAGGTTGCCTCGGCTCGATTGGAAAATACTGCCCGCTTGCGCCAGGTGCGCCGCGAGGTCGCCCAGGTAGAGACAGTTTTGCATCAGCGACAACTGGCAACCGACGCGGCCGCGGGCGAGCCGGAAATTGCCAAGCGCCTCGAAGGCGCTGAATGGCAGGCCAATGCCCGCTATGTCTATGAGGATAGCGCGTGGCAAGTTGAGTTTAATGACAAGGGCGGCAAAAAGCTGGCGACTGCGTGGGTGAACCTGAACAAGGCGCGCCCCAAGAGTCGTTCGGACAAGCAGCCGAAATTGGTCGTTCGCCATGAGCTGGCGCGATAAGGATCGCGCACGCTAGCAATTGCGCTACGCCAGGCAACACGAGGTAATCAAGATGAGAGAGCAACGTAAGCGTCTCGTGGGAGTTGTGACCAGCGACAAGATGGATAAGACCATCATTGTCTCCGTGGCCGAGACCATGCGCCATCCAATTTATGGCAAGGTTGTCAGCCGCGTGAAAAAGTACAAGGCCCACGACGAGAATAACGAGAGCCAGATTGGCGATCGGGTCTTAATAATCGAATCCCGTCCTTATAGCCGGGAAAAGCACTATGCGCTTGTCTCCATTCTGGAGCGCGCGGACTAAGCGAGGCATCCCAATGATTCAGAAGGAAAGTCGTCTCAATGTAGCCGATAATTCGGGGGCCCGCGAAATCCTGGTGATTCAGGTGATGGGTGGATCGCGGCGCCGTTATGGCACCATCGGCGATGTCGTAACCGCGACTGTCAAGAAAGCGACGCCCAACGCAACCGTGAAGAAGAGCGCCGTGGTCAAGGCCGTCATCGTGCGCACCACCAAGGAATACAAGCGGGAAGACGGCAGCTACATCCGTTTCGATGATAATGCGGCGGTCATCCTGGATGCCGAGGGCAAGAATCCTGTCGGCACACGCATTTTCGGGCCGGTGGCTCGCGAGCTGCGTGACAAAGGTTTTGGGCGTATTCTGTCCCTGGCGCCGGAATCTCTGTAACCGATTGGATTACAGGGACTGGATAAGGTAAGTCATGCGAATTAAGGTAAACGATACGGTAGAAGTTATCTCCGGGAACTTTAAGGGAGTGCGCGGCACCGTCCAGCGTGTCTACCCCAAGAAGCAAATGGTTGTCGTTTCCGGGGTCAACGTTATCAAGAAGCATCAGAAGCCACAGTCGGCCAGCGGCCGTTCGCGGGCACAGGGTGGCATCATCGAGTTCGAAGCGCCTATCCACGTGTCCAACGTGATGCTCGTTGAATCGGGCAGCGGCGAGAAGACGCGCATCGGTGTGCGTCGCGACGGGAATAACCACGTCGTGCGCTACTCGAAGAAGTCAGGCGCGGAGCTGGATTAACAGCAGGAATTTAAAATAGGCGAGCCAGGCAGCCCAAGCGGCCCCTGAACCGAGACGCGCTATATGCGTCTCAGGCGGGAACCGTGGCCACCTGCTACTCGACCCGGAGAAACAACAATGGCAACCAATTTTATGCCGCTGCCCCAGTTGTATCGCGAAGAGGTAGTTCCGGCGCTCATGAAGGAGTTCGATTACTCCAGTGTCATGCAGGCGCCGAAGATTACCAAGGTCGTGGTCAATGTGGGTTTGGGCGAGGCACTCGATAACGCGAAGGCGATCGAGTTCGCAACAAATGATATCACGATAATAACTGGCCAGAAGCCTGTGCTGAACAAGGCCAAGCAGTCGATCGCCGGTTTCAAACTGCGCGAAGGTCGCATCATCGGTCTGAAGGTGACCCTGCGAGGAGAGCGGATGTGGGCGTTTTTGACCCGCCTGATCCATGTCGCCTTGCCGCGTACCCGTGACTTCCAGGGAATTTCGCCCGACGCGTTTGACGGTCGGGGCAATTACACCCTGGGCCTGCGCGAGCAGTTGATCTTTCCGGAGATCGATTACGACAAGATCGATAAGCTTCGGGGCATGGAAGTGACTATCGTCACGACTGCTCCCACTGATGATGAAGGTCGACGACTGTTGGCACTTATGGGAATGCCTTTCAAGCATGAAGTCGCTGAGGCGGCCTAGGCGCTAAGCGCTCTGGAGAATATAGATGGCGAAGAAATCAATGATCGCACGTGAGACGAAGCGGAAATATCGGGTTCGTGTCCGTAACCGCTGCCAGTTGTGCGGCCGCCCGCGTGGATATATCCGTCGCTTCGGACTGTGTCGCATTTGCTTCCGCGAACAGGCCTTGAAAGGGAATATTCCCGGCGTCGTCAAATCGAGTTGGTAGTAGAGGTGCGAAATGTCAATGACTGATCCGATTGCCGACATGTTGACGCGGATGCGTAATGCCCTAGACAGGCAGCAGCCGTCGGTCGCCATGCCCCATTCGAAATTGAAAGTCTCGATCGCCGAGGTTCTGAGGAACGAGGGCTACATCGAGAGTTATGAAGTTGTGACGCAGGACAAGTTCCCGACCCTGGTCATTCGCTTGCGCTACGTAGGCGGCCGCCGCGATCGTCGCTCGGTCATCAACGGCCTGCAGCGTGTTAGCTCACCGGGCCGTCGCATCTACGTGGGCAAAAAGGAGATTCCCTGGGTTCTGAGTGGCCTTGGTGTCTCGATCTTGACTACGTCACGAGGCGTCATGACCGACCAGAAGGCCCGCCAGCTCGGTTTGGGTGGCGAATTGCTCTGCAAGGTCTGGTAGGAAGATTCGACACAAGATGGCGGACATTCGTCCGCCAGGGAGTATTTGGTATGTCTCGAGTTGGTAAGGCGCCAATACAACTGCCCAAGGGCGTGAGCATCGATATTGATGGCACGACCGTCGCGGTGAAAGGTCCGAAGGGCGAACTCACGCGCACCCTTCACCCGGAGATGAACATCGCGCTCGAGGATGGTGTCCTGAGCGTCACCCGGCCGTCCGACGACCGGCAGCATCGCTCATTGCACGGGTTAACACGGGCGTTGTTAAACAATATGGTCACGGGTGTCAGCAATGGCTACACCAAGGTGCTGCTCATCGAAGGCGTCGGCTATCGCGCCGAGATGGACGGCAAGCGGCTGGTGCTCTATGTGGGCTATTCCCACCCGGTTTACTTTGAGCCGGACAACGGAATATCCTTTGCCGTGGAAGACCGCGGCCGCAAGGTGATCATCAGCGGTATCGATAAGGAATACGTCGGCGAAATTGCGGCTCGCGTGCGCAAGCAGCGGCCCCCGGAGCCTTATAAGGGCAAGGGCGTTCGCTATGAAGGCGAAATCGTTCGACGCAAGGCTGGTAAGACCGGTAAGGTTTAATAGGATAGGGACATTATGGCAAAGAACATGAATGATCCGCGGAAGCGTCGCCAGCGTCGCATCCGGCTGAAGATCTCCGGCACACCCGAGCGTCCGCGTCTGAACGTCTTTCGCAGCCTGGAGCACATCTATGCCCAGGTGATCGACGACGTGGCCGGGAAAACCCTGGTCTCGGCGTCTACCGTGGACAAGGAAGTGAGCGAGCAGGTGGCCGGCAAGAAGAAGCGAGAGCAAGCAACGATCGTTGGAAAGATCGTTGCCCAGCGCGCTCTCGACGCGGGAATTCAGGAAGTCGTCTTCGATCGAGGCGGCTATATTTACCATGGCCGTGTGAAGGCCCTGGCTGATGGCGCGCGAGAGGGCGGCCTGAAACTGTAGGACGGGGCGATTGCCCGTTCAGGAGTCAACGATGGGTCAGAGAAGACAACAAAGCTTTCGCGAGCAGAAAGACGATTTCGACGAGCGCATCATCGACATCGCCCGTGTAGCCAAGGTTGTGCAGGGCGGCCGTCGGTTCGCCTTCCGTGTCACCGTTGTGGTTGGCGACAACCGCGGCAAGGTCGGCGTGGGAATCGGCAAGGCCCGCACGGTGCCCGATGCGATTCGCAAGGCGCTGGAGACCGCGCGGAAGAATATGAAGGATGTGCCGATGTATGGCACGACGCTGCCTCACGAGGTAGTCGGTCGGCATGGCGCCGCCAAGGTGCTGCTCAAGCCGGCCTCCCCCGGTACCGGCGTTATCGCCGGTGGTGGCGTTCGCGCCGTGATCGAGGCGGCGGGCTACCGCGATATTCTGACGAAGTCGCTGGGCAGTTCGAATGTGCTCAACGTGATGATGGCGACCATGGATGGTCTGGATCGGCTGATGGACATTCGCCAGGTGGCGATCAACCGGGGCAAAGATCCGAAAGAAGTGGCGCCGTTCTGGGGGCGTAATAAGTAATGACCAGGTTACGCATCACCTATAGCAAAAGCGCGATCGGGTACACCGTCCGCCAAAAGGCCACTGTGAAGGCTCTTGGCTTTAAGAAGTTGTACGAGACGATCGAACACGAGGATTCGCCGGCGATTCGGGGGATGATCAACAAGATCAGCCACCTGTTGACGGTTGAAGAAGTTGAGACCGGTAAATCGCGGTCCAAGAAGGGCGAGTGAGATGAAACTCAACGATTTGGGTCCAAACGAAGGCTCGAAGAAATCGCGCAAGCGCGTGGGCCGCGGCATCTCCGCCGGTCAAGGCAAAACTGCCGGCCGCGGAACGAAGGGCCAGGGTGCGCGCAGCGGCGGCGGCAAGGGCGCCTACTTTGAAGGCGGCCAGCTGCCGTTGGCGCGGCGCTTGCCGTTCAAGCGCGGATTCACCAACATTCGCCGCGTGGCATACAAAGCCGTCAACCTCGATCGGTTGGCAGAGTTTGAATTCGGCGGCGAAACGGTTGATCCCGATTTGATGGCGGCCATTGGTCTGATCAAGAAGCCCACGGATCGGGTTGTTGTCCTGGGCGAAGGCGAACTGGCCGAAGCGATCACCGTGAAGGCGCATCGCTTTTCAGCCACGGCCAAAGAGAAGATCGAGGCCGCGGGTGGCAAGGCAGAGGTTATCCCGTTCAATGCCTAATCGGTCGGCCTGTGCCGAACGAAGGGTGGCATTTGAGCGTGCCGGAGAAATGTAATGATAGAATCAGTACGCGCAGCCTTTACCTTGCCTGACCTGAGGCGTCGCATCCTGTATACCATCGGGATGCTGATCATCTATCGCTTGCTGGCAAACATCCCCGTTCCGGGGGTGAACCTGCAAGCCTGGTTGCTGTTTACATCGCAGCAAACCGGTAACGCGGTAGTTGACTTCCTCGACCTTCTGTCGGGCGGCGCGGTCAGCAACTTCTCGGTGATGGCCATGGGCGTTTACCCCTACATCACCGCGTCGATTATCATTCAGTTGCTCACGCCGATCATTCCGCAGCTTGAAGAGTTGCAGTCTGAGGGCGAGACCGGCCAGAACAAGCTGAATCGTTATACCTATTATCTGACCGTGCCGTTGGCGTTCCTGCAGGCGATCGGCCAGATTCGTCTGGTAGGTGTCAGCCTGACCGGTGGCGTCGAGTCGATTATGCCCAACTTTGGGTTTGGCGCAGCGGAACTATTGCCGACACTGACCACACTTATCGCGATGGTCGGCGGCACAATGTTCGCTATCTGGATTGGCGAGCGGATCACGGAAGAAGGCGTCGGCCAGGGTATCTCCTTGATCATCTTTGGCGGTATCGTTGCCGGCATTATTCCCAGTCTGGCCCAGATGCTGACGTTGGACACGACGGCGCGAATCTTCTCGATTTTCACCTTCCTGCTCTATCTGGTGCTAACGGTGCTGGTCATCGTTATCATCCAGGAAGGGCAGAGGCGAATTGCCGTGCAATATGGCCGCCGCGTGCGTGGACGTAAGATTTATCAGGGTCAGAGCACCTATATACCGCTGAAGGTTAACACCGCGGGTATGATCCCGATTATCTTTGCCCAATCGATCCTGACGTTCTTCCCGCTCATTGCCGGTCTGTTCATGAGTGGCAGCGGGCGCTTCGTCGATCGAGTGGCGACGGCAATCAGCCAGTTCGGCACCAATCAGGACCCGACTGTCGCGCCGTTTGCCTTTGGGGCCTACTGGATTCTGTACTTCATTCTGGTTGTAGCCTTCACGTTCTTCTACACCGACGTGATGATTCGCCAGCAGAATCTGCCGGAGACGTTGCAGCGCCAGGGTGGTTTCATCCCCGGCATTCGCCCCGGCAAGCGAACCGAGAGCTACATCATGGCCGTTGTGCGCCGTATTACACTGGTCGGCGCGCTGTTCCTGGGTCTCATCGCTGTATTGCCCGGCATTATGGCGGTTGTTGCAGCGGTGCTGCAAATCGACGGTCTGGAGCAGAGCGTGCTGGTTATCAGTGGTTCGGGACTCATCATCGTGGTGGGTGTCGTCATCGATACGATGCGCCAGTTGGAAGCCCAACTGTTGATGCGCCACTATGAAGGGTTCATCAAGTCATGAGGTTCATCATCCTGATTGGCCCGCCGGGAGCCGGAAAAGGCACTCAGGCCAAGATGTTGGAGAAATCCCTGGGGCTGCCCCAGGTTTCGACAGGCGATTTGTTTCGTTACAATCTTAAGAACGAGACCGAGTTGGGCAAGCTCGCCCGCACCTTTATGGATAAGGGCGAGCTGGTTCCCGACGAAGTCACCGTGGCGATGGTGAAGGATCGTCTGGGTCAGGAAGACGCGGCCAACGGGGCAATCCTCGATGGATTCCCGCGAACCCAGGCCCAGGCTGACGCACTTGACAAAATGTTGGTACAATTGGGCGGTCGGATCACCGTCGTCCCCAACATTGTGGTCGAGCGGGAAGAACTGGTCCAGCGCCTCGTCAAGCGCTCGCAGATTGAAGGGCGCTCCGATGATACGGAAGATACAATCCGCAATCGGATGCGCGTTTATGAAGAACAGACCAAGCCGCTGCTGGACTATTATGAACAGCAGGGTTTAGTCGTGGATGTGGACGGCCAGCAAAGTATTGAGGCTGTTCAGCAGGACCTGCACCGGGTGATCGAGCAGGCTCATTGATAGAATGGTCGGGATATCGCCCGACATTGGAGAGTGGAATCATGAAAGTTACATCATCTGTCAAGCGGCGTTGTCCGAAATGCAAGATCATTAAGCGAAATGGCCTGGTGCGCGTGATCTGTTCTGATCCGAATCACAAGCAGCGTCAAGGTTAAGGGAGAGACAGAATGGCTCGTATTGCAGGTGTCGACATCCCGCGCAACAAGCGCGTAGAGATCAGTCTGACGTATATTTACGGGATCGGCCGGACATCCAGCCACCAAATTCTCGAGCAGGCCGAAGTGAACCCGGATACCCGAGTTCGCGATCTGTCTGAAGCCGAAGTCACGCGCTTGCGTCAATTGGTCGAGAAAGAGTACACGGTTGAAGGTGATCTGCGCCGCGAAACGGCAATGAACATCAAGCGCCTGGGCGAAATCGGCAGCTATCGCGGCCTGCGTCATCGCCGGCATCTGCCCGCTCGTGGGCAGCGCACGCGCACCAATTCGCGCACCCGCAAGGGGCCGAAGAAGACGGTTGCCGGGCGTGGTCGTCGTAAGGGCGGCAAGTAGTTGAAATAATGAGTGACGGACGACGTGCCGGGTAACGATTTATCGTTGCCGGCGCGTCGTCCGCTGTTGGGTTAATCATAGAGGAACGATGGGACGTAGAAGACAAGCACAAACGACGCGTAAGAAAGCCAAGAAGATGGTGCCAAAGGGGCAGGCTCATATTTATGCCGCCTTCAATAACACCATCGTGACGATCACCGATACCAAGGGCAACACCGTTTCCTGGTCCAGCTCAGGCGCGGCCGGCTTCAAGGGCTCACGCAAGAGCACGCCCTATGCCGCTCGTCTGGCCGGCCAGAACGCCGCCCGCGTGGCGGTTGATAATGGCGTGCAGGAAGTAGACGTCATCATTAAAGGCCCCGGCCCGGGCCGTGAGGCGGCAATTCGTTCGATTCAGGCCAGCGGCATCCGCGTGACCTCGATTCAGGACATCACGCCCGTGCCCCACAATGGTTGCCGGCCGCCGAAGAAACGTCGTATTTAATTTAATCATTCATTGGTGATGCTGAGAGGGACGAAGGGTAGCCAAGCCCGTAAACCTCTCCCAATCCTGGCCGCGGGGCGATACATTTGCCGCCGCGCTCGGTACTCAATAGGAGGTACCTAAATTGGCACGTTATAGTGGACCTGTATGCCGGTTGTGCCGGCGCGAGGGCGAAAAGCTCTTTTTGAAGGGGTCGCGTTGTCTGACCCCCAAATGTTCAGTCGAGCGCCGTGGCTATCCGCCGGGGCAGCACGGGCGGGAGAATCAGTTCCGCCGTGGCCGCGCATCCGACTATCTGTTGCAGTTGCGCGAGAAGCAGAAGGCTCGTCGTATCTACGGCGTTCTGGAACGTCAGTTCAGCCGTTACTTTGAGCGCGCCTCCCGCCAGGCGGGTCTGACCGGTTATAACCTGTTGGCCATTCTTGAGCGTCGCCTGGATAACGTGGTCTATCGCCTGGGTCTGGCTGACTCGCGCGCTCAGGCTCGCCAGTTGGTCCAGCATGGTCACATCATGCTCAACGGCCGCAAGACCAATATCCCGTCGGCCCTGGTAGCCCCCGGTGATGTCGTGTCCGTCCGCAAGGAGAGCACCCGGCGGACTTACTTCAAGGACCTGCGGCAAAATATGGATGATCGCCGCGTACCGCGCTGGTTGACGGTCGATACCGCCAATCTGTCGGGACGCGTCATGCACGCGCCTGCCCGCGAAGATATCGACATCTCGCTCAACGAACAGCTGATTGTCGAGTACTACTCCCGTTAACGGCAGTTGCTTATCTTGAAACAGACCGATTTATGGGAGTTGACAAGCGCGGCGGGAACGATCTCGAACGGATCGATCCCGCCCGCGGATTCCCGAGAGGGAGGTAATCGCCTTGGCTATCAATAATCTTGTAATGCCGAAAATCGAAAGCACGGCCATGACTGCTGAATATGGCCGCTTCGTGATCGGGCCGCTGGAGCGGGGATATGGCACCACGGTCGGCAATGCGCTGCGGCGCGTGCTGCTGGCGTCGTTGCCCGGTGCGGCCATTACATCAATTCGCGTGACCGACGTGCCGCATGAGTTTTCGGCCATCCCCGGCGTGCGCGAAGATATGATGCAGTTTATTTTGCACGTGAAGCAGCTGCGGCTGCGTCTCGTGAATACGGATATTGCCCGTATGCGCCTTGAGGTGCAGGGTGCCGGCCCCGTTACCGCGGCCGACATTCAGGTTCCGCCCGAGGTGGAGATCATTAATCCTGATCTGTATCTGTTTACGGTTGACGCCGATGATACATTTCTTGAGATCGAACTGATGGCGGAGACCGGACGCGGCTACTCGCCCGCCGAGGACCGTGGCCGCTTGCCGATCGGTGAGTTGCCGGTCGACTCGATCTTCAGCCCGATCCGCCGCGTAGCCTACGAAGTCGAAAAGACCCGTGTTGGTCAGGCGGCCGATTATGATCGCACCGTCATGGAAATATGGACCGACGGCGCGATCAAGCCTGAAGAGGCGTTGGCTCAGGCCGCGCAAATCCTGATCCAGCATCTCCGGCCAATTGCCGGCGTCAGCGAAGAGACCTTTGTCACCGTCGAGGAAGAGAGAGAAGAGGAGACGATCCCCAACGAAATTTACGACACACCGATCGAGCAACTCGATCTCAGCGTTCGCGTCTTTAACTCTCTGAAGCGCACCGGCATCACCAAGGTTGGCGAGATGCTGGAAATGCTGGACCGTGGCGAAGAGACGATGCTGGCCATTCGTAACTTCGGCGACAAGTCGCTGGATGAGTTGAAACAACAGCTTCGGTTAAAGGGTTTCCTACCGGAAGAAGATGAGGCCAAGCGGTCGGCCTAAGCCTCCGATGGCTAATAGAGGAGTTAACGATGCGTCATAAAGTATTTGGCCGCAGGCTAAATCGCGATACCGCCCACCGCAACGCGCTACGGCGTAACCTGATCGCCGATCTGCTGGTATTCGAACAAATTACGACGACCGAGGCCAAAGCGCGAACCATTCGCCCGGCCGCGGAGAAGATGATCACCCTGGCCAAGCGTGGTTTGGCCCAGTCTGATGAGCAGCCGGGTTCCGCGATTCATGCGCGCCGGTTGGCGGCCTCGCGCCTGCCCAACACGCGCACGACCGAAGCGGAAGACGGCACCTTCGAAGATGTAGACGTTGTGCGCAAGCTGTTCGAGGAGATCGCTCCCCGATACGCGAACCGCCCGGGCGGCTACACTCGCATGGTGAAGATTGGCCGGCGGCCCGGCGACAACGCCGAAATGGCCGTGCTGATGCTGGTCGAAGACTAAACGATTCATGTGACGTTTGAGCCGAAGGAGAAACATAGCGTCGATGCCCGCACTTATCGGGCAACTGTGCAGTACGATGGAACCAATTATTATGGGTTTCAACGACAGCGACGCGGAGTTCCTTCGGTTCAGGCCGAGCTTGAACATGCCTTGGCCCGACTTGTCGATCACCCGGTACGGGTGCTTGGGGCGGGGCGGACAGATACCGGCGTTCACGCGCTGGGACAGGTCATAGGGTTTACAATTGAGTGGCCGGAAAAGCATGGGTCTGAGGCGTTGCATCGAGCGCTGAACGCGAATCTGCCACAGGATATCGTCATTAGCGAGTTGGCGATGGCGCAACCGAGGTTTCATCCACGGTTCGACGCCCGCCGGCGATCTTACGTGTACCATATCCTGAATGTGCCGATTCGACAGCCGTTATGGCGTCACCGCGCCTGGCATGTTGCTCAGCGATTGGATCCGGAGCGAATGAACGAAGCGGCCGCCTTGCTCATTGGGGTGCACGATTTCGCCACATTCGGCCGGCCAACCGTTGGCGAGAGCACGATACGCGAAGTGTACTCGGCCGTATGGCGACGCGATGCACAGATGGTGACCTTCGAAATCAGCGCCAATGGCTTTCTGTATCGAATGGTGCGCAGCATCGTGGGGTCACTTAAAGCGGTCGGCTGCGGTAAATGGTCGGTGGGCGATTTTGCGGACGCGCTGGCTGCGCGAGAGCGAAAGCGCTCGGCGACGGCGGCCCCGGCCCACGGGCTTTACCTGGTATCTGTTGAATACGATAATGAATGAGGACCTGAATATCCGGCCGCCCGCCGGTGGAGGAATGAGATGAAGACTTACGTAACCAAACCTGCGGACATAGAGCGCGCTTGGTACGTTGTGGACGCCGAGGGCCAGACCCTGGGTCGCCTGGCGTCGAGCGTGGCGACGATCCTGAAGGGCAAGCACAAGCCGACTTACAGCCCTGCGGTGGACTGCGGCGACTTCGTGGTTGTCGTGAACGCCGACAAGATCGCTGTGACCGGCCGCCGCCTGGAGCAGAAGAAGTATTACCGCCATTCGCTCTATATCGGTGGCCTGAAAGAGATCACCTTGCGCGATCAATTGCAGCAGCACCCGGAGCGCGTGGTCGAGTCTGCGGTTCGAGGGATGTTGCCGAAGAATACGCTCGGCCGCAAGATGTTCAAGAAGCTGAAGGTATACGCCGGTACGGAACATCCTCACCAGGCGCAGCAGCCGCAGCCGTTGGAGCTGTAGAAACCCGGTATTCACCAGGTTAAGAGGAATCAATTATGAGCGAATATTTCGAGGGAATTGGGCGTCGTAAAGAGGCCTCCGCGCGCGTGCGCATCTACTTCCGTGAGGCGAGTCAGGAGGAAGGTCCTTCGTTCATCGTCAACGAAAAGCCTGTGCAGGAGTTCTTCCCGCGCTATGGCGATTACCAGACGTTGATCGGCCCGTTGGAAGATAGCGGCCTCATGGGTAAGGTCGACGTGACCGTGTTGGTTCAGGGCGGTGGCATCACCGGCCAGACCAGCGCCGTTCGCCTTGGCCTGGCTCGTGCGCTCGTCAAGTATGACGAGAATTTGCGTACACCGCTTCGCGCCGGAGATCATCTGACACGGGACGCGCGCGTGAAGGAACGCAAAAAGCCCGGCCTCAAGCGTGCCCGCAAGGCTCCGACCTACACCAAGCGTTAAGCGTCGCCTGTTTAAGGCATTATTGAGCTGCGCCGTCATGCCGATTGGCGCAGCTCTTCACCCATGACCATCACCATTGTTGGTCTCGGACCCGGAGATGCCGGCCTGATCACCATTCAGGCCTGGCATCTCCTTTCTGCGGCCGACACCGTTTATCTTCGCACGGCCCGCCACCCGGCCGTGGACGGCCTCCCCGCCCGCATCAAACGCCATGCTTTCGATGAGATCTATCAGACGGCCGAGCGATTCGACGAGGTTTATCGACAAATCGCAGAAGAAGTGCTTCGTATAGGCATTGAGAAAGATATCCTCTATGCAGTGCCCGGTAACCCGTTCGTTGGCGAGACAACGGTCGCAACGATCCTGAGAGGCGCGGCGAACGCCGGTATACCCGTTCGCATTGTGCCGGGCATTAGTTTTGTCGAGCCGGCTCTGGCGGCGATGGGGATTGATGCCCTTGATGGTCTGCAGATATTCGACGGTATCGAGATCGCTTCAGCCCTGTACCCACCGCTTAACCCCGACGTGCCTCTATTACTGGGGCAGGTATATAGCCGCATGGTGGCCAGCGAGCTGAAGCTCTCCCTGATGGGCATCTATCCGGCCGAGCATAAGGCGGCGTTGATTCACTCCGCCGGTCAGGAAGACCAGCTTGTGGAATGGTCTCCCCTCTATGAGATCGATCGAAGCGATTATATCGATCATCTCACTAGTCTGTATGTTCCGCCATTACCTCTGAAGGCCGGATTGCCCGCGCTGGCCGAGACGGTGGCCGTTCTGCGCAGCCCTGGCGGATGTCCCTGGGATCAGGAGCAGACGCCACAGAGCATGAGGACGGGTTTTCTCGAAGAGGCGTATGAAGTTCTCGATGCGCTGGATGCCGAGGATGTCGATAACTTGAGAGAGGAGCTGGGCGATCTTCTCTATCACATCGTGATGCAGACACAGATGGCGACCGAGGCCGGGGAGTTCACCTTAACCGATGTCATCGCGGGGATCGAAGCCAAGCTCAAGCGTCGTCATCCCCATGTCTGGGGCGATTGGCAGGTCAGCGATTCGGCCGAAGTGCTTCGCAATTGGGAGATTATCAAGCGCATGGAGAAGGGCGATCGGGCAGCCGATGAATTCGTCTCCAGGCTGAGTGGTATTCCTTCCAGCTTGCCCACTTTGATGCGCGCTCAAAAGATTCAGTCCAGAGCAGCGAAGACAGGCTTCGATTGGCCGGATATCTCCGGCGTCTATGAGAAGCTTGAGGAGGAGCTGGATGAACTGCGCGAGGCCTCCACGCCCGAAGAGTTACGGCTTGAACTGGGCGATGTTTTGTTTGTCATGACCAACCTGGCTCAATGGCTGGGGGTTGAGGCTGAAATCGCATTGCGCGAGGCCAATGCCCGTTTTATGCGCCGCTTCCAGCTGGTCGAAAAGTTCATCGTCGAGCGCGGTCTTGAATGGAGCAATCTGTCGTTTGTCGAAATGGACGCTTTATGGGAAGAAGCTAAGGCTGCCCTTGCGAATTCAGATGTAGCTGCTAAAGTTGACGATGAGTCAGCCTGACCCTGATTCGCCTGAAGAACCGTGAACCAAGTATTGAATATCGTCCTCTTATCGCTGGTAGGTTTGTTGGTGCTGGCGGCCCTGTACTTCGCGTCGAAGGCACTGGGCGCCCGATCCAGCGTTCACCGGCAAGCCTATAATGTTGGGCAGGCGGAGGCCAAACGCACCAGTCAGATTTATTGGGTTCGCGCCGCCTTTTCACTCATCGTGGGGCTGATCGTTCTGGGCATCTTCGCGGTTCGGCCGCTCTTCTCGGGTTTGGGGGCGACGATTATGAACCCAACCCCGACAGTACCGGCGGTGGAGATCGAGCCTACATCGGCTATAGCCACGGAGCCCGCGGTGCAGGCGACAGTTGAGCCGACCCCGACCAGCCCGCCCTCATCCCCAACACCCCAGGTTACCGCCGAACCAACAGCAACGACCGCGCCGGTTACGGCTGCTGTCAGTAGCGCGGTAGGTGTCTGGTTGCGTGGGGCACCGAGCACATCCGGTGAGCAACTGGAATGGTTGTTGGACGGCACGGTCGTCACGCTATTGGCCGGGCAGGAAACGGCCGACGACTTGTCGTGGCAACAGGTGCGCACCGAGGCCGGTGTAGAGGGGTGGGTTGCCCGTGACTTCCTCAGTGTAGCCGAGCCGGCCCCCTGACAAAGACATCCACGACTGCTTTGGAGTAAACAGGCACTTTATTCCGGTGGAACCATCATGCGCTCTGTGAGCGTTCTTGCATCCACGATGGTGTGTGGATCGCCTGTGGCGACTGATGGCGGAAGTAGGTGTCATACAGTTCGGCGTAGTGTCCGCCCTGTTTCATGAGCCACGAGTGGCTGCCTTCCTCAATAATTCGACCTTTTTGCAGAACGATGATGCGATCGGCCGATCGCACGGTGGACAGTCGGTGAGCGATGATGATGGCTGTGCTGTTCGCCATGATCAGGTCCAGAGCCTGCTGAATTTGCGATTCGGTGAACGGGTCCACGCTGGCAGTCGCCTCATCGAGGATGAAGATACTCGGCCCCTGAACGAGGACGCGGGTCAGGGCGACCAGCTGCCTCTGGCCCATTGACAGGCGACTGCCACGCTCGCCTACCTCGCTGTAGATGCCGTCGGGCAATGTCTCGAGCCACTCCCCGTTGCCGATCTTGCAGGCGACCGTCATAATCTGCTCGTCGGTAGCCGATGGGCAGGCATAACGAATATTGTCGGCGACTGTGCCGGCAAAGAGGAAGGGTACCTGGGAGACAATCCCCAACTTGTCGCGATAGCTCTTCAGATCGAATTCACGGATGTCGGTGCCGTCCACGGTGATTGTCCCTTCCTGGAACTCATAAAACCGCGCCACGAGCTTGATGATGCTCGACTTGCCCGCACCGGTATGACCGACCAGAGCGATACTTTCGCCCGGCTGGATGCGCAGGCTGAAGTCGTTGAGCACTTGTTCCTGACTTGAGTAACGAAAGGAGACGTGATCGAAAACAATTTCGCCCCGGAGCGAATGCACCGGCTTATCGGCGGTCTGGACGACGCTGGAGTCCGCGTCGATAAGGCCGAACACGCGTTCCGTGGAGGCCAATCCTGCCTGGAACTGACTCCAAAAGGCGGAAAGGTTCGTTACCGGGAACCAGAACCGATCGACGGTAGTGACGAACAGATACCAGGAGGCGATGGTGATTGCCCCTGCAACGGCGCTACGGCCGCCGAAGTAGACGAGCGCGGCCGTGCCCAGCCCTGCCAGGGCGTTCAGCGTGGGGAAAATATTGGACAGCACAAAGGCGCGCCGAATGTTGATGCGGTACGATTGATCGTTGACCTGCATGAACTCGTTGTATATCGCCCCTTCCTGCCGAAAATTCTTGGCCACACGAATGCCGCTGACCGCTTCCTGGATGGCTTTATTGACCTCTGCCAAAGCGCGGGAGCTTTGGCGGGTGACGTCTCGGGCCAGATGACGAAAGGCAAGGGCGACGACAGCTACAAGCGGAGTCATTGCCAGCACGGCCAGGGTCAGCCGCCAATCGATAGTGAACAGAACGAAGATGAGAATGAACGCTACCGTCAGTTGGTTGATCACGTCCGTAGCGATCGTGATGACTTCGCCGAAGTCCTGTGTGTCGCTCGTGATGCGGCTGACGATTCGGCCCGTGTTGAATTCATCAAAAAAGGACAGGTCTTGCCTCATCGCCGCGTTGAAAGCGTCGTCGCGCATGGTCATGACAACGTCGGCGATCACCTGGGCGGTTAAATAGCGCCGAATGGCCGAAAAGACCCATGTCGCCACGCCAATGACAAAGACCAGGATGACCAGATGCAGCGGGAAAGCACCTCCATCGGTGCTTGAGTTCAAACTATCGGCGATAAGGATGGGCAGCAGTGCGCCCATCGCGGCAATCGTAAATAGCGCGATGGCGATGACAATGACTTTTGTCTTGTACGGTTTGAAATAATTAACGATGCGGACGACCAGATCATGGTCGCTGTAAATGCGGTCATATTTTTCCGCGCCCAGCCCGCGTGTGAGTGCTGCCATTGAGAAGGACCTCTATTACAGAATTCGCCGGCCGAGTAGCGAGGCAGCCAGTTCGACCGCCAGTTCAGCCGTTTTGTTTGACTCGTCCAGGATGGGGTTGATTTCGACGATATCGAGAGATTCGACTCGCCCGCTATCCCCCAGGATCTCCATCAACAAATGAGCCTCGCGATAGGTCAGCCCACCCGGCACCGGCGTGCCCACGCCCGGCGCTTCCGATGGATCGAGGCTGTCCATATCCAGGCTGATGTGAATGCGCGGGAGATGGTGCAGCCGATCGAGAGCCTGCCGCGCGACGGCGGCCATGCCCAGTTCATCCACGTGGCGCATGGTGAAAACGTGGATGCCGCTATGGATGAGGCGCTCGCGTTCAATCCCGTCCAGATTGCGAATGCCGATCTGGACGATCTGGGTGCTGTCTACCTTGGGGCCGGGATGCCCGATGCTGACAAGCGGCTCAGGCCCTTCGCCAATCAACGTGGCAACCGGCATGCCGTGGATGTTCCCGCTCGGCGACGTTTCGGGGGTGTTGAAGTCGGAATGGGCGTCAATCCATATCACGCCTATCGGTTCGTGATGCGCCGCGGCGGCAGCGACAGAGCCGATGCTGATGCTATGATCGCCGCCCAGGAATATCGCATACTCGCCCGCCTCGATCCACGGGCAGGCGCGGTCGTAGACCGTTTGGCAGATGGTGGTGATGGTCTGCAAGCGGCGTCCTGTCCCCTCGGCCACGTGTTCTTCAGGGTTGGGAACAGCGATATTGCCTTCATCGTGTACGATGTGCCCCAGCTCTTCCAGCCTGGTCTTCAGGTTGGCGTAGCGAACCGCGCTGGGGCCTGTGTCCACGCCACGTCGATTTTGGCCCAGGTCCATGGGCACGCCCAGAATCCTTATTTTACGTTGCATACCATCTTGTCCAGTGAGTTTCGTTGAGACAGGTATTGTGGCGCATGTGGAATGATAGCGCAACCACACCTCGCGCCGGATGTGGTGTCATTGTGCGGAGAATGGCGCACCGGCATATAATGGGCACAAGATGTCTTTCGTCGATTGGTATAAGGTCGAGCAGTTGTCGTGGCCCGCGGATTGGGCTTCCTTGTTTGGCCGAAACGCACCGCTTGTCCTGGAAATCGGGTTTGGGAGCGGCCTCTTTTTGGTCGACCTGGCCCGCAGATTCCCCGATGCCAATATCTTGGGATTGGAGATATCCATCCCCTCTCTCCGCAATGCCATGCGCAAGGTGGAGAGATTGGGTCTCACCAACGTGTGTTTGCTGCAATCCGATGCCCACTCCGCATTACAAATATTATGTGAGCCGAGCACCATCGCGGCCGCTTACATTAATTATCCTGATCCATGGCCGAAAAAGGATCATACGGATCGAAGGCTCATCGATGGGGAATTTCTTGCCTTGCTCGCCTCTCGTATGATGCCTGAGGCCTTTCTCGACATTGCCACCGATCACGATGAGTACGCTGAGCAGATCACCGCAAGCCTGGGGGAGACGCCCTATTTCCACAGCCGGACGAGTCAACCATTTGAGCGAGAGGATGAGGGTCGCGTTCGGACCAAGTATGAGCAGGTCGCCTTGGACGAGGGCCGAAGCCCTCGTTATTACAAGTGGCAACGCAATACTGTGCCGGTGGTTGAACGCTTCCTCATTCCCAAGGAGTTATCGATGCCTCATGTTGTTTTTCGGCTGCCGGCGACGGTGGAGGAGATCGGCCGCCAATTCCGTCCGCGGGTTGTGACGGTGGAATCGACCCGGATTCGTTTTATAGAGACTTATCAATCCTTCCATGACGGCAAATTACTGATCGAGACCTATATCCACGAAGAGCCGTTGATGCAGCGGATTGGCCTGGAAATCCGGCCGCGGGCGAGCGGCGAGATCGTCATCTCCATGGCTGAGGTAGGCTTCCCGCGGCCGACGCAGGGCGTTCATCGCGCAATCGCCGCCCTGGTGGACTGGTTGCGCGACGAGTATCCATCACTTGTTATTGTTCAGACAAACCTGCAGGGTGAACATGCCGACGCTCCATACAAACGGAATTAATCTCAAATACGATGAACAAGGGCAGGGTGAGCCTCTTCTTTTCCTGCATGGTCTTGGCTCCCAGGGAGAAGACTGGGGATTCCAGGTGCCGTTTTTCGCCCCGCATTATCGAGTGGTCACGGTTGACCTGCGCGGCCATGGTGAATCGGATAAGCCGGCAGGCCCCTATAGCGTATCGATGATGGCAGGCGATGTCGTCGGATTGCTCGATGCTCTGAAAATTGAATCGGCCCACATTGTTGGTTTGTCGATGGGTGGCATGATCGCCTTCCAGTTGGTCGTCGACAAGCCGGAACGGGTGCGCAGCATGGTCATCGTCAATAGCGGCCCGGCGCTGGTGGCGCGGAACTTTGGCGAATGGTTGCGCATTCAACAGCGGCTTTTGCTTGCCCGGCTGTTTGGCCCATCACGCACGGGTGCGTTTCTTAGCAAGCGGCTTTTCCCCAAGCCGGAGCAAGAGGCCATTCGCGAGCAGTTTGTCGAGCGATGGGCCTTGAATGAGCCGGATGCATATCTGGCGGCTCTTCGAGCCATCGTCGGTTGGAGCGTCATGGAGCGGATTGGCGAAATTCGTTGCCCGGTGCTGGTCATCTCGGGTGATCGGGATTATACGCCGCTGGATGTCAAGGAAGCGTACACCGCTCGCATTCCCGGCGCTCAGTTCCTGGTCGTTGAGGACTCCGGCCACGCCACGCCTGTCGATCAGCCCGACGTCTTCAACAAGAGCGTGCTTAAGTTCCTTGAAACAGGAGCCTCTTAACATGAAGGTATTGATTGCCGGGGAAATCCCCTTTGTCGATGAAGTTGAGCGTCTGTGCAATCGGGCAGCTCATGATGTGCGGGTATTCTTGGTGGAAGATTTCCTCGGGGCAATTGAGGCAGAATTCGATATGGACCATCTGGCGGATATCGAGATCGCCATTGAGCTTCATAACGAGTCGGCCGCCGCCAAGCAAGAGCTGCTGCTGGCGCTGAGTTCTCTATTACCCGACGACGCGTTGATTTTGACGTCTTCCCTGGCGACCAGCGCCACGTTGGCCGCTTCGTGGACAAGGCGACCTGAGCGCGTGGTTGGCTTTGCCGTGCTGCCGCCGGTACCTGATGAAGGTATCATCGAACTGACAAGCGCCTTGCAGACGGATGAATCGGCCTTGGTGCAGGCGGAGTTGTTCTGGCGCGGGTTGGGTCAGGAGACGATCGTCGTGGCTGATGGGCCGGGACTGGTGCGAGCGCGGACGGTTTGCTGCCTGATCAACGAGGCCGCCGGCTTGCTGATGGAAGGAGCCGCCTCGGCCGACGATATCGATAAGGCGATGCGCCTGGGCATGAACTATCCCATTGGTCCGCTGGCCTGGGCGGATATGATCGGCCTCGACGCCGTGTTGGGCGTGATGACGGGCCTGTTCGAGGAATGGGGCGACGATCGCTATCGGCCGACGCCGCTCTTGCGCCGAATGGTCGCCGCGGACATGCTCGGCCGCAAAACGGGGCGCGGGTTCTTCATCTATGAAGAAGAATAAGCGGTCGGCGCGTGATTATTGCGGATACGGCTCTACGTCCGGGCCGATATACTCCTGAAAGAGGCGCAATATCTCGCCCGGCTCAGCGTGGCGGCCGGCTTCTTTCTTGGAAAAAAGGGTCTGACCGTCCACCACGAAGTTGAAGACACCTTTCGAACCGGTTATCAAGGTAAATCGTTCAATCACGTGATGATAATTTGACATAATGTCGTCCGCCACACGGGCGGCACGCGACCAATAGTTTCAGGGAACGCAATATTCAAGCGTGATGACGTGCTTTTTCATCAAATCTCCAGCTAATTTGTATTGCCGGCAATGATAGGCAACGAAGGTGTTTAGGTCAAATGGGGGAGCCATTTGGGGCCGGGCGAGGCTTGCGGCCGCTTGACAATGTGCGCTACCTGGGCTAGAATTCCGTCTTGCTGTTGGGCCTGTAGCTCAGCTGGGAGAGCGCTACAATCGCACTGTAGAGGCCAAGGGTTCGAGCCCCTTCAGGTCCATTAGACAGCCGGAGCGCGTGCGCTCCTCCTGTAACTTACAACTGAAGATATAAAGGCTGCGATCAGGAGTAGTAGACGCGGAAACATTTAGAGAGTCATCCCGCTGGCTGAAAGGATGACAACTGGCGTCGAACTCGCCTGGGAGTCATATCGGTGATACAATAGCCGGTATCGGATTACACCCGTTACGTGTAATAAGTGGATGGTAATGGGCCTGTAGCTCAATTGGGAGAGCGCCACAATGGCATTGTGGAGGTCAAGGGTTCGAACCCCTTCAGGTCCACTTTTGTACCGTCAATCAGAGTGGTACCGCGGAACCCCTTTCGTCTCTGAGCGAAAGGGGTTTTTTGTTTGAAAAGTGAACTTATCCTGGTGATTGTGGAGTCCTGATTATGAGCGAAAGTTACGAACCGGCGGCACTGGAGCCTAAATGGCAAGAGAAGTGGGAGGCTGATGGGTTATACCGTTCCGTTGTCGATTGGAATAAGCCAAAACATTACGCGCTGACCATGCTGCCCTACCCCAGCGGGGATCTCCATATCGGTCACTGGTTCGCCATGACCCCTTCTGATGCGCGAGCGCGTTTCATGCGAATGCGCGGCTATAACGTGTTGTTCCCGATGGGGTTCGACGCCTTCGGGCTGCCGGCAGAAAATGCCGCCATCCAGCGCAACATTCACCCCAAGACGTGGACCTACGCCAATATCGAGCGGATGCGCAAGCAGCTGCGCAGCATGGGTGCCATGTTCGACTGGGAACGCGAGGCGGTGAGCTGCGATCCGGCCTACTACCATTGGACCGAGTGGTTCTTCTCTCAGTTCTATAAAAACGGCTTGGCTTATCGTGGCGAGGGTATGGTCAACTGGTCGGAGACCTTGCAGACCGTGCTGGCCAACGAGCAGGTAATTGACGGCAAGGACGAGCGTACCGGGCAACCGGTTGTCCAGAAGCTCATGGAGCAGTGGTTCTTCGCCATCACGCGTTATTGTGACGAGCTGCTCAACTTCGAGCGTCTCGATTGGCCCGACCCGGTCAAGCTCATGCAAACCAACTGGATCGGCCGCAGCGAAGGCGCCCGCGTCGTTTTCATGAGTGAACAAGGCGACCCCATCGAGATCTTCACGACCCGGCCGGATACGCTATGGGGCGCGACATTCATGGTCCTGTCGCCGGAGCATAGCCTGGTGGATAAGCTGACCTCCGACACGCAGCGCGAAGCAGTTGAGGCCTATCGCGAGCAGGC
>DAOMSB010000038.1:0-25775 GCA_035446145.1 Promineifilum sp. (SeqCode)
CTCTCGGCTACTATCCCTTCGGGTAATTCGCGCCCGAGGAGTGTCTCAAGATTTCGCCCGCCCCAGATATAGGCTTTCAGGGCAGGTTGAAATAGCAGCGGGTAAAGCCTGTCGTTATTGCTCATCGGGGATGCGCTTCAGAAAAACGGCCGCCAGGGGAGGGAGAGTAAGCTCAATCGATTGCTTGTAACCATGCCAGGGCGAGTCTTTGCTCGGTAGAGGCTCATTGACGACATTGCTGCCGCCGAATGCCTCTGCATCGCTATTGAAAAGTTCTTGATAGGTACCTGGTTCGGGAACACCGAGTCGATATCCATAACGGACAATTGGAGTGAAGTTCAAAACTACCAGGATCGCTTCTCCGTTGCTGGGTGAGAGCCTGGCATAGCTTAGAATGCTTCTTTCATAATCATGGAGATCAATCCATTGGAATCCTTCCCAGGAATACTCCACCTCATGCAAGGCGGTCTCTTCATGATAGAGCTGGTTGAGTCGACGTAACGCGGATTGGATCTGGCCATGTTTCGGATCAACATTCAGCAGATGCCAATCGAGGCTTCGATCTTCGCTCCATTCACGCCATTGGCCAAACTCGCCACCCATGAACAGCAGTTTCTTGCCGGGATGCGTCCATTGGTAGGCGTAAAGCAAGCGCAGGTTGGCGAACCGCTGCCACACGTCCCCGGGCATCTTGTCCAGCATGCTCTTTTTGAGATGAACCACCTCATCGTGGGAAAACGGCAGCAGGAATTTCTCGCTGAAGGCATACAGCAATGAAAAGGTCATCGTTCCATGATGAAAGGAGCGATATATTGGGTCGTTTTTGAAATATTGCAGAGTGTCGTGCATCCACCCCATATTCCATTTGTAGTCGAAGCCCAGGCCACCTTCTTCCGTTGATCGAGTCACGCCCGGAAAAGAGGTGGATTCTTCGGCCATGGTGAGGGCAGTCGGATAGAGCTTGTGCACTTCATCGTTGAAGCGACGGATGAAGGCAATGGCCTCCAGGTTTTCGCGGCCGCCATAGCGATTGGCAACCCACTCGCCCGGCTTGCGTGAAAAGTCCAGATAGAGCATCGAAGCAACCGCGTCCACTCTCAGACCATCGATGTGATATTTATCGAGCCAGAAGATCGCGTTGCTGGTCAGGAACTGCGTCACTTCATTTCGGCCATAGTTGAAAACGTAGGTGCCCCAGTCGGGCTGCGTCCCCTGACGAGGATCGGAATGTTCGTATAGATGTGTACCGTCGAAAAAGCCGAGGCCATGCTCATCGGTGGGGAAGTGGGCCGGCACCCAGTCGATGAACACGCCGATCTCCGCCTTATGGCACGCATCGACGAACGCCATGAAATCATCCGGCGTGCCGTAACGGCTGCTGGGGGCGAAGAACCCCGTCACCTGATATCCCCACGAGCCGTCGAAAGGGTGCTCGGAGACAGGGAGTAGTTCGATGTGGGTGAAGCCCATATCTTTGACATACGGGATCAGGTCGGTAATCAGGTCGCGATAGGTCAACCACTCTGTGCCGTTCTTGCGGCGCCACGAGCCGATATGAAGCTCATAGATGCTGATCGGTTTATCGACGGTGTGTCTCTGCCCGCGCCCGGCCATCCATTCGCTGTCATTCCATTGATACTTGTTGATGTCCCAAACCACTGAGGCGTTATTGGGACGGACTTCTGAGGCGAAGCCGACGGGATCCGCCTTTGTCACCGTGTAATTGTAGTAGCGGGTCTTTATCTCGTATTTATAGACCTCTGCTTCGCCCAGCCCGGGGATGAACAGTTCCCAAACGCCGATAGCCTGGTGGAAACGCATCGGGTGACGGCGGCCGTCCCAATTATTAAAATTGCCCACGACGCTGACCCGCCGGGCATTTGGCGCCCACACGGCGAAGTGCACGCCTTTGACCCCGTTCAGCTCAACGAGATGGGCACCCAACTGCTCGTAGATATGGAGATGCGTCCCTTCGCCCATCAAATAGATGTCCAATTCGGCCATGGCTGGTGGAAATGAGTAGGGGTCTTCGTATAGCTGAACATTTTCGCCCGAATAAGTCACTTCCAGGCGATATGGCAGGATCTCGCTTTGCTCAGGCAAGGTAACCTCAAATAGCCCCGCATCATGTACCCGAGTCATGCCGGATTTTCGATCTGGTGAAAACACTACATTGACGGCTTCAGCGTCGGGCTGAAAACTCCTAATCACCAGATTGCCGTCTATGATATGGGGCCCAAGCAGTTCAAACGGTGCGCCGGAGTAGCCACCGACAATTGCATCCACAGCTCCCTGATCCAGTGTCGAATTGTTCATACATGTCCTCGCTTTGCAGGCTCACCTCTTGCTCTCCGCCGGCAACTTTAACGAGCCTTAACAGCCACGTACACATTTTAGCCTGATTCAGTCGAACTGCACGTTATGGGGGTTGACATGATTCAATCACTCTCTATAATTCATGATATTAATAATGTATGTTAATTTAACTATGGATTATCGCACATCACACTGCGTGTGATCTGAAAACCTGTTGGCCCACCACCCCAAAACCATGAACAGAAAAGACCTCAAGTTGCCCATATCTGATCGCCCGATACCCGATGGATTGACATGGATTAATGAAGATGCATTCCTGCGCGAAGCCGGCGCGCAGAGCATAAAGACCGAAACCACCTACCGTAGCGGGTTGCGCCTGTTTGCCGACTGGCTTCAGCATTACCGCAAGGTGGGCTACTCCAGGAACGACACCTGGCCTCTTGGCCCCGAACGACTCACCACCGATGTGATTTTGGAATACCGCAACTGGCTGCTAGCCAATCGCTCCCGGGCAACCGTAACGACCTATATGGCCGCCATCGTCGGATACCTGAACTTCCTCGATGGTCATGACCAGCTGCCTGAGCCTGTTCAACTCGGCAAGCTGCAACGTCAGATGGCCCGGCGGCAGATTGAACGCAATCAGGCAGAAAATGTCATCGACCTCGACATTGCGCGGCAGGATATCCCCAAAATAATCCAGTACTACGATGCACTGCCCCTGCCCCCTGAAAATGACCAGTATAATCGGCGATTAACCTTGCTGCGCGACCGGGCGATCGTCAAGATGCTCTATTCCACAGCGGCGCGAATCTCGGAGGTCGTCTCGCTGAACCGGGCCAATGTCGGCAACGGCCGCGCATCATACGCAACTATTATCGGCAAAGGCAACAAGGGTCGAACCCTTCACATTCGTGGCTATGCCCGAGAAGCGGTTGTGGCTTATCTGGCAGAACGGTCGGACACCAACCCTGCCCTCTTTGTATCCCACAGCCGCAACTCCACCAGCGCCAGGTTGAGCATCACGTCTGTTCACAAGGTCGTGAAGCGCGCAGTGAACGCAGAAAATCTGCACCGGAGCCTGTCGGCCCATGACTTCAGGCACTACCGGGCCACACAATTGCTGCGTGCCGGCATGCCACTGGAGGTCGTACAGGAATTCCTGGGCCATGCCGACGTAACGACCACACGTAATATCTATGCCCCTGTTCTTGGCGTCCAGGTCGTCACCGAGTGGCTGGATAATCTGGATGTTACACCTAAAGAAGCGCTGCAAGATACATCTATCATAGAGCACGGGGATGGAGATGTCTTTAAAATGCTGGACCTTTAGTCCCTGTCCTCGCCCGTAGGCTGGATTTATGGGTGTGTACTATGGCTACACGAATATTTTCCTGTGCTATATGCTGCAGCCCTCCCATGCTCCAGTAATTGCAGCTCAATAACTTAAACGGATTCGCGGGTTTAGCCACGCATAAAGCAGATCGGCGATTAAATTCGCCAGACCGAACCCTACAACTGTGACCATCGCTACAGCCTGTATGAGTGGCAGATCGCGGCGGTCGATTGCAAAGGTTAGCAGGCGCCCCAGGCCAGGGTAGTTGAACACGTTTTCAATCACGATAAGTCCGCTAATCAACCAGCCGAAGCTTATGGCGATGACGGTAATGGTGGGCAACAGTGCGTTACGCAGCACATGCTTCATGATCACGGTATGGCGGGGCAATCCTTTTAGTGTGGCGGTCCGAACATAGGGGCGACCTAATTCTTCAATCACTCCAGCTCGGGTCAGGCGGATGATATAGGCCAGCAGAACCAGCGTTGCGGTCATTGCGGGCAAGATGAGCATGGGCCACTTTTCGGCGAAGGTTGCTCCCGATTCGATGAGCGAGTTGGGAGGAAGCCACCCCAACCACCTGGAGAATATCTGGATCAAAATGAGACCGGTCACGAACTCCGGCAACCCGACGACCGCCAGGGATGCGATGCTGATCGCGCTATCCGTTGGCTTGTCTTCATGTAAACCGGCTAAAACACCCAAAACTGTCGCTAACGGGGCCGCAATCAGCATTGTGATACCTGTCAATAACAGCGAGTTTTTTAGTCGCTCCATGACCAACGGGTAGATCTCGGAACGAGTGCTCAGAGAAGTCCCCCACTCACCCATGACGAAATTGGCCAACCAGCGTGTATATTGCACCGGCAAGGGATCATTTAATCCGTGTGCCTCGCGAAACGCCGCCAGGGCTTCATCGCCGGCTTCCCGCCCCAACACAACACGAGCGACATCCCCCGGCAGCATCTGGGTCACGATGAAAATAACGAGTGATGTGATAATAATTGTTAGCCCCAGGAATGCCAGACGGCGAAGCACATAGGCGACCATTTACTCGACTCCTCCACCGCGATAACTTCGCTCCTGCGCTTGCTGAAGCTCCTTGGGGGGGATATGGCAGGCGATCCAATTACCATCTTCCATTTGTTGATGGGGAGGCATCACATCCACACAAACCTGCCCAAGAAAGCGCGGGCAACGGGGATGAAATCGACAGCCGCTCGGGACGTCGATCTGGCTTGGCACATCTCCCTGTAACCTGATCGTTTGTCCCAAGGGTTGAGGCGCTATACCCGGCACCGCGTGGAGCAGCGCCTCCGTGTAGGGGTGATGCGGAAATTCGGACAGCGTTTCCGCACTGCATATCTCTACAATCTGCCCGGCATACATCACCGCAATGCGGTCAGCCAGATAGCCAACAACGGCCAGATCGTGGGAGATGAAGAGCATGGCGCTCCCGTTCTCCGTCTGTAACCGCTCCATCAGGTTCAGGACGGCCGCCTGGACAGATACGTCGAGGGAAGATACCGGCTCATCGACGATAAGCAAATCGGGGTTCGTCGCAAATGCTCGAGCAATGGCGATCCGTTGCTTCTCGCCTCCGCTGAGCCGACCCGGCAATCGCCCCAAATAATCGACGGGCAACCCGACCGCCTCCAGCATCCGTCGTGCCCCTTCCCTGGCTTCCGCACGCGATTTTCCGCCAATAGTGATAAACGGCCGCTGCAATGTTTCACCGATGGTCAAGTATGGATTGAGCGCCTCTTCGGGGTTCTGAAAGATAAACTGGATTTGTCGCAAGGTGTTGATATCGCGTTCGGACAATCTGGACGGCAGCGGCAAGCCGGTCATCGTGACCACTCCATCTGTTCGTTCAACCAGGCCAACAATCGTTCTGGCCAGCGTCGTCTTGCCGCTCCCGCTCTCCCCTACCAAACCGAGAGTATGCCCAGGCCGGATGGACAGATTCACCTCATCAACCGCCTTAACTGTGCGCGTCGGCCGACCCAAAATCGCATTAGTAATGGCATCAGTGATGGAGCGAGAAACTAGATATTCGACGCGCAAACCCTGAATATCGAGCACATCCCCCTCCCCCATTGTCGACGTTCGCGCCTTAACGGGGGCGAATGTCTCCTTAACTGCGTGGCTTATCTCTCCGCTCGCGATTTCGGGCCATCGATGACATCGTATCTGCCCATCGCCCATTGCCGATTCCAAAATTGGGCGCTCGGAGAAACAGCGCTCGATCGCCACCGGGCAACGCGGAGCAAAGACACAACAACCGGGTGGTCGCTCCGTTAAGGCAGGGATTCTCCCTGGGATAGCAGGAAGTTCATATCCGGATTTGTTTTGTCCAAGGCGCGGGACGCTATCTAACAAGCCTTTGGTATATGGATGCAGCGGGTTTTGAAAGAGCGCCTGGGTTTCGCCATCTTCGACCAACTCACTTGCGTAGAGCACGGCGACGCGATCGCAAAGTTGAGCCACAACACCCAGGTTATGTGTGATATAAAGGGCAGCGGTATTTTTATCGTGGATCAGACTGCGTAATAAATCGAGGACGGCCGCCTGAGTGGTCACGTCAAGGCTCGTGGTTGGCTCATCAAGAATGATTAACTCAGGTTCAACACCCAGCGCCATGGCAATAAGAGCTCGCTGTTGCATGCCACCGCTAATCTCATGGGGATAACTGCGGGCTACTCGTGACGGGTCAGGAACCCGTACCAATTCCAGTAGTTCCAGGGTCCGCCGGGTTGCCTGTTCTTTCGGCAACGCCAACTGATAGCGCAGGCCTTCGGCTATCTGTGCCCCAACGCGCATGGATGGATTCAATGATGACATCGGATCTTGCGGGACAAGCGCGATACTTTTCCCCAGAACCTTAATTCGTTCGCTTTGAGGCAGCGTGAGCAAATTCCGGCCTTCAAACTCAATTCGGCCGCCGGTGATTCGCCCCTCTCCCCTCAGATAGCCCAGAATAGCCATGGCTACGGTCGTCTTGCCCGAACCACTCTCGCCCACCAGGCCATAGGTTTGACCTTTGGCTAACGATAACGAGAAGTCCCGCACCGCAGGCAGCAAAACGCCATTTTGCTCGTAGGCGACTGAAAGACCTTGAATGTTTAACATCGGGTATTTCGAATCACGTCCTGACAATGCGTTTAATCCCGTCGGCCATCAAGTTGACGCCAATCACGACGATAGCGATCGCGCCGGCCGGATAATACATTGTCCAGGGCAACTGGCTCACGTGAGGTCGGGCCTCGTTAACCATCAGACCCCAGTTAGGGCTTGGCGGCTGAACTCCTACGCCGAGAAATCCCAGGGACGCCACGAGGAAGATCGCGTATGAAAAGCGCAGGGCAGCTTCAACCGTTAGTGTCGGCACGACGGAAGGCAGAATCTCGCGAAACAGGATTCGCCCCGTGGGTTCTCCCTGAAGGCGCGCCGCCTCAACAAATCCCTTGCTCCTGACGCCCAGAACAACGCTACGCACCACCCGCGCAACAATCGGCGTATAGAGCAGCACAATGACGATCAGGATGCTGTTTCGTGATGCTCCTAAAGTTCCCAGCAGCAAAAGCGCCAACAGTAATGCAGGGATCGCCAGCAGGCCGTCGAATATTCGCATGAGGATCTCGTCAAAAGTGCCACCCCAATAGCCGGCGGCCAGACCAAACAGGGTCCCACTAGCCACGGCCAGAGCCGTTCCCAATCCGGCTAGAGTGAGGATATCTTTGGCGCCCAGAAGCACACGACTGAAGACGTCTCGCCCCAATTGGTCTGTGCCAAACCAATGGGCAGTCGACGGAGCCTGCCGCGCGTCGCTGTAGATCTGCTCATTCAAACCATAGGGAGCGAAGAGGGGAGCAAACATCGCGACGAAGAGAAACAGGAGGAAGATCGTCGTTCCCAGCGCAGTCGTCCGCCTTGCATATAGCTCGCGCAACACGGACGACACATTGATGGCTCTCATGCTTAGGAGGAGTCCTTTTGGGGATGAATGGGCGAGATCAAGGGCATGACCGGCTTCCGGCCATGCCCTTGATCGGCTAGTTTCCTGAAAAGGTAACTGTTCGGAAGTCAGTCCGGCCGGCAAACGCCTTCAGGTTCAATCCCTGGAACTGATCGTTTATGGCCCCGAACTGGGCAAAATAATACGGGATAATAATCGGCCCGCGCTCAATAAGCAGGTGCTGGATATCGGCGTATGCCTGAATTCTCTCTTTTTCATCAAGGGTCGTGCCGGCGACGGCCGCCAGTGAATCAAACTCCTCATCCGAGAAGTGCGACTCATTCCAAATAGCGTCGGAAACCAGCATCACATCGAGGTAGAATTGCGGATACGGTCGCGACCCCCAGCCGGTGATCCCCAGATCAACCTCCAGCCAGCCATCATCGGCGTAATACACACTCTCCGGTTCGACGCTGATCTCAACATCTACGCCAACCTCGGACCACTGCTCCTTCAACACGGCCGCCAGATCGGGGCGGTTCCCCGTATCGGGTGTGTGCAGGGTGATCTTCAGGCCGTCCCCATATCCGGCGTCGGCCAACAAGGCTCTGGCGGCCTCAACGTCCCGCGCCGGGGGAATGGCAGTCTCATCATGATAGGCATCATACAACGGCCCGATGGGGCTGTCATTGCCCAGAGCGCCATACCCTTGCTGAACAACGTTGAAGATCGCTTCCCGATCTGTCGCCAATTTCAGGGCCTGAATGACGCGCGGATCGTTGCCCGGCGCCCTATCGGAGCGGAGGCGTATCAAGTCGAATCCGTTGGTGGGAATATCCATAGTGATGATTCCCGGCTCTTCTTTCAGGCTCTCAAACAAAGCCACGGACATGCGCATCGTGAAGTCAATTTGCCCGCCCCGCAGCGCCTCAACGGCCACCGTATCATCGTTGAAGAAGATTATTTGAAGGCCGGAAAGCTTGGGTTGTTCGGGAATAAAGTAATTCTCATTGGCAACCATCTCGATTCGCTCTTCAGGCCGATAATTGGTAACCACGAAGGGACCGGTGCCGTTGAAGTTAGTATCCGCGTCGGTCGTGCCGGCTTTCAGGATGAGGGCGTGATTATCACTCAAATCGTACAAGAAGAACGGGTTGGGCTTCGTTAACTTGAACGTAACCTCCAAATCGCCCGTCGCCTCAATTGAGGCAATATTACTATACAGATCGAACGTTGGCGCACCTTCAGTCGTACGAAGGCGCTCGAAGGTCCATACAACATCCGCGGCGCTAAACTCGCTGCCGTCATGCCAGGTAACGTCTTCAGCAAGCGGCAGGGTATAGGTCAAACCATCGTCACTAATATCCCAACCCGTAGCCAAGCGTGGGACGGGGTTGGAAAGATGGTCAATGTCAATCAGGTAATCATAGACATGGTTGGCCACGAGAACTTCGCTATCCGAGGATATGGCTATCGGATCAATATTGACCACCGGCTGCATGGCAACGCGGAGGGTTCCGCCGCGGCCTGATTGAGTCTCCGAGGCTTCCTCGGCCCCAGTTTGAATTTCGGCCGATTCATTCCCTGAAGGAGTATTCGTCATTTGTTGTGCAGGACCCCCTCCCCCACAGGCAGCGAGGCCGAGGAGCAAACTGATAATCACGGCCAACCCAAACCGCTTATCGTGGAACGTTGTACCAAGCAAACTCATTATTACCTCCGATGATGGCTATGAAGACGAGTTTACAATGTAATACTCACCTTTATTATCAGGGTCTCTAGCTGAAACCCAGACGATTCTATCAATTTTTGACTGCTTCGACATGGTCTCCCTGCTTCCCCAAAAGGGACGGTTTTGACGAATGCTATTTGATCCATTACACTGCCCACGCTTATGACGGAACAACAATAAGCCGATCAAATCATGACTCCCGCTCAATCCGACTCACCCAAAACGGCCTTTATTATTTGTGGTGCACTGGCTCGCGAGGTGACAGCTATTATCAAACGTCATCAATGGCAGGTCGATCTGTTCGGCATTCCCGCAATCGCCCATATGTATCCGGAGCGGATCGGCCCGGCGGTGGAGCAGAAGTATCTGGCTCTCCGTATGGATTACGACCGCATTCTCGTCGTATACGGAGAGTGCGGAACAAAGGGCTCGCTGGATGAACTGCTAAACATCTATGGCTTGCAGCGCATCAATGGCCCGCACTGTTACGAGATGTACGGGGGGCAGAAGTTTGCCGACCTGATGGATGAAGAGCCGGGGACGTTTTTCCTGACCGATTTTCTGGTGCGCGGTTTTCATGGAACGGTGTGGCACGGGTTAGGGTTGGATCGATTTCCTGAACTACAAGAGGAGTACTTCCGCAACTATCGTCGGCTCATCTATCTAGCCCAAACGGTGGATCCGATGTTGCAGGAAAAGGCTCAAGAGATCTCGACCAGACTTAAGTTGCCGTTGGAGATCATCCAAAGTGGCTATGGCCCCTTCGAGGAACGCCTTATAGCATTTATGGAACAGCAGGATGTTGCCATCTCTTGATCGGCCCTTGTTCGACCGAACCTCTATGACAAGAGAGGATAATCAATGAACCTCATCCCATTCAATCAAACCGGCCTCAAAGTCACCCCCATAGGGCTTGGCCTGGCTGCGCTGGGCAGGCCCGGTTACATCAACCTGGGTCATGCATCCGATTTAAGCCACGACTATGATATGGCTTCGATGGAATCGCACGCGCACTCGGTGCTGGATACCGCATGGGAAAGCGGCATCCGCTATTTTGATGCTGCTCGCTCCTATGGCCAGGCGGAATCCTTCTTGTCAACGTGGCTTCGCAGCCGAGGCATACAGTCATCCGAGGTGGTTGTGGGATCGAAGTGGGGCTATACCTACACGGCCGGCTGGCGAGTCGCGGCTCAAAAGCACGAGGTTAAGGATCATTCGTTGGCGGTCTTCAAAAGGCAAATCGGTGAAAGCCTGGGTTTGTTAGGTGATTATTTGGACCTCTATCAGATTCACTCGGCAACTCTCGATAGCGGGGTGCTCGACGACTGGAAGGTACTTGAGGCCCTGGGGGATATGAGAGACGGGGGAATGGTAGTGGGTCTCTCCCTGAGCGGCCCAAATCAGGCCAGGACGCTTCGCAAGGCGATGACTATCAAGGTTGGGAACAAACCGTTATTCGGTTCCGTGCAAGCGACCTGGAATCTGCTCGCCCGCGAAGCAACAGAGGCTTTAAACGAAGCGCATCAATCCGGGATGGGGGTGATCGTTAAAGAGGCATTGGCTAACGGCCGTTTGACGGCAAGGAACGATGATCCCGATTTTGCTTCCAGGAAGAAGCTACTAAAACAAGTAGCAACGGAATTAAACACAACTATCGACGCTTTAGCCCTGGGGTTTGTATTGGCGCAACCTTGGGCGGACATCGTTCTCAGCGGCGCCGCACAATCGGAGCATCTACTCTCCAATATACACGCCCTTGATATCACCTGGACGAACGCGCTGAAGGAAAGGCTCGCGAGTCTCGTTGAGCCGGCCGAGCAGTATTGGGCGACCAGAAGCGAGCTGGATTGGAACTAGCCCGTATCTCTGGTTATTCATATCGGTCTATTTATTGGATTTTTCTTCCAGGGAACGTTTTGGTTTCCCATCCGGCTGGTCGCTCGGCCGCTGGTAAGATGGAGTTCGTGATGCCGGCAAAGGGCCGGATTGTCCAGGCGCGATGACTGCCGGCGCGGACTCAAAATGTGATGTATCGGGGCGATCGACCTTGCTCACTGAACGAGCTTTGGCCAAAGTCTGCGGAGAAACTTCGGCATCAGTCAGATCGACTTCGGTCAAATCTGCCCCAGTCAAATTGGCATTATTCAAATTGGCCCAACGCAAGTTCGCTTTTGTCAGATCCGCGCGGCTCAAATCGGCGTCGCCAAGAATGGCCCCGCGCAAGATGGCCCCTCTGAGGATAGCACCGCGTAATTGAGCCGCGCGCAGGTCTGCGCCGCTCAGACCCGCCTCTTCCAGATTCGCACGGTTCAAGTTAGCCCGGCTTAGATTGGCAATGCTCAGATTGGCCCGACTTAAATCACTGCCCGAAAGGTCAGCCCCACTGAGTGATACCCGCCCCATAATCGCATCGCGAAGGTTAGCGCCGGCAAGGATTGCCTGAGTCAGGATCGCGCCACGGAGATTGGCCAGATTTAGATTCGCCTCGCGCATTTCGGCGTCGGTTAAGTCAGCCTCGCTCAGGATGGCCCCCCCTAGCACAGCGCCATTAAGCTTTGCACCAACGAGTTGAGTGCCGGCCAGGTTTGCACCACTGAAGTTGGCTCGATTCCCAACCACGCCGCTTAAATTCGATCTGTTCAAATTTGCCAAACTTACATCCGTATCTTCCAGGAGCGCTTCAGCGAAGATAGCATTGTTGAGCTTGGCTCCTTTCAAATTAGCCCCGGTTAAATCGGCACGAGACAAGTCGGCTCCCGAGAGGTTTGCATCAGACAAATCCGCACCGCGCAAATTCGCCTCAACGAAGACCGCCTTTGTCAAAATCGCGCCACGCAGATTGGCCTCGGCAAGAGTGGCTCCACGCAGGTGGGCGCCGCGAAGATATGACTCACTGAGGTCTGCTTTAGCCAGATCGGCGTCACCGAGATTTGTTTCCCGTAAGTCGGAAGACGGCATGACCACACCGCCCAATTGAGCACCGGCTAGGTGTACATTCCGCAGGTTCACCGCAGGCATTTGCACCTGAGATAAGGTCATCCCCGATAAATCGGCCGCCTGCAAATCAACAATCGGCTCGGCCGCGTCGAGAAGCGCGGATTCATAGAGGAATCGCACCACCTGCCCCCTATCTTCGGGAGCAAGATTGCGGAGAGTAGTCAGAGTGTGAGCGCGAGCCGCACGAGCCGCCTCATCATCCGGGTTCGCTTGCCGCAGGTTCTTGTTTAATAAGAGATCGGTCAACCTGTCGAAGTATCCCTCGATCATGGCTCTCTCGTCTCTTATCCGGGCAATATCCAGTTGAGTGCGACGCCATGAGTTTGTGAGCCACAAAGCCGCGGCAACCAATAGCACGGGAATGAGGAGCAGGTTCAGCCAGTTAAGGAGCGCCAGGGAACGATTTTCCTGCAGAATAGCTCGAATTCCAAAAGCTATCAGGAGGATAATAGCAAGCAGCAAGAGTAACGCGGCCATCGCTCTCCAGGGAGATAGCCGCATCGTGCGATAGATACGCGTAACTGATGTGGAGAATGATTCAGTCATCAAATTCTCGAACTTGATTCAACTCTGCCGCAATTTCCGGCAAACGGCGGTCACTTTAGACTAATGGGCCAATTGTAGAGGTGAACTCGGTACCTAGCAATGAGGGGTTTTTACTAATTCATCGGAACCCATTCATCAAGTATATTCTTGATCCCCTCGCGAATTACCTGGGCATCATTGGCGTTGGGTTTGTGCTGCAAGTAGGCATTAAGATAGTGAGCCGCTTGCGGCAGGTTATGCTTATGATAATTAACCAGACCTAAATCCCGCAGATGCTCCGGTTCGCCCGGCTGTACTTGTCGCAATAGTTGGATCACCTGCGCTGCTTGAGACCAGGCATGAGAACCGACATAGATGGAGCGAAGGTTCGCCAGCATACGGGCTAATATAATCAGAGCCGGCATTGGTTCGAACCAACTCGCTTCAAGCGGTCCTTCGTAACCAGTCGATATGCGAATCAAATCCGCACAATCTGAGAGGTCCAGGAATCGGCCTTCATGGAATGGATCGAGCCGGATATCAGCTTCGTTGTCATGAATGCCGACGATGAAATGGCCGGGAAGTCCTATCCCATAAGCAGGGATCCCAAGACGAGTCGCGATGTCGATATATAAAATGGATAATGTGACAGGAATGCCGACCTGCCTGTCCAGCACCTCATTGAGGAAACTGTTGAGCGGATCCCGGTAGTTTGACCGATTTCCGCGGAAACCTTCTGCAACGAAGAGGAATTCGGAGAGCTGCCTTGCCTGCATGGCGACAGGAAGCTCCATATCAATAGCTTCCGCCCCTTCCTCGCTGAGTTCGTGCAGGCGTGACATGTAATGAGCCACGTTTAAATCGGGATAGGCAACGGTTCGGGCAAGCTGCAACGCAGCCCGGGGCACGTTAATCTCCATCAGTTGAAGTTCATCGCGAAATTTCCACTGTGACATTGGTAATCATTATGTGTCATCAAGTCTCATTTGCCAACATCATGCGTGCTATAATCACGATCTGTGTTCATAGAAATCCACATCGGCGACATCGTCCGCCTTCGGAAAAAGCATCCTTGCGGGGCCGACGAGTGGCAAGTTGTTCGACTCGGCGCGGATATTGGCCTCGTGTGCCAGGGCTGCAAGCGCCGCATCTTGCTCCCCCGTGGCGAATTCAACAAACAGTTCAAATCCAGGCGGCCGCCTCTCCTCGAAGATAAATGACATCAATATTTGTCGGGATTCATATTGCCAGCGCGATTGGGCTGGCGCTCTATGGCCTGTTGGGCTTTGTTGCTCTATGGTTGTATCTTCGGGATCGAAACCTGTCGATTGCACCGCCTCAAGTTGCTGACGAGGATTGGCCGACCGTCACAGTTCAGTTGCCCGTATTCAATGAGCCGGATGTTATCCAGCGATTGATCCACTCAATTGTCACCCTCGACTATCCACGAGAGCTCCTCGAAATTCAGGTTCTCGACGATTCAACGGATGAGACAACCTCACTTGCAGCCCAAAGCGTTGATTTTTATGCCGCCCAAGGTTTCAATATTCGCTTAATACATCGCAATAGTCGTCACGGCTTCAAGGCGAAAGCTCTTCAAAATGGGTTGGAACAGGCACAAGGGGAGTTCCTCGCTATCTTCGATGCTGATTTCGTGCCGCAGACAGATTTTCTGCGGCAAACCATCCCCTATTTTCTTCATGACATTCGCCTCGGTTCACTGCAAGCAAGATGGGGTCACCTGAATGCCGAGGATTCGATGCTGACCGGTGCCCAAACCGTCGCCCTTGATAAACATTTTGCCATTGAGCAGATCGTTCGCCATCGGGCAGATTATTTCCCCAAATTTAATGGAGCGGCGGGAGTATGGCGAGCGGCGGCAATCCATGACTCCGGAGGATGGCAGGAAGACACAGTCTGTGAAGATCTATGTTTGAGCACGAGAGCGGTTCTTCATAACTGGACATTCCATTTTGTTCCCGATGTCGTCGCGCCGGCCGAACTCCCAACAACCATCACCGCCTACAAAACCCAACAGGCTCGCTGGACGATGGGCTCCACTCAATGCCTGCTCAAATACGGGAAGGCGATATGGCAAGCGCCGGGAAAGTCATTGTCTGCGCGGGTCTATGCTCTTTTATCCATGTCAGCCTATCTGACAAATGTGATGGTCCTTTTGTTGCTGCTGGCGCAGTTGCCGATCGTTCTACTGGATGCTCGTCCGCCCTCGTGGCTATATATCGTGGGTATCTTTGGCATGGGGCAGCCGATCCTTTTCGTGCTGGCACAGCGCGCGCTTTATGATGATTGGCTCAGACGTCTGCGATACTTCCCTGCCCTCCTCCTCATCGCCATTGGACTTGCTCCCAGCAACACAAAGGCTATTGTCGCCGGACTCCTCCAAACCGATTTCACCTTCGAACGCACCCCAAAAGGCAAGACCTCTATTACACAACTGCCCCATGATTGGCTCATCCTCGTTGAGATAGCATTGTCGATCTATTGCGCCATCACTCTCCTGCTGGCATTGGCCATGAGGAATAGCGGACCGGCCATCCTTCTCGCCTCGGCAACAATTGGTTTTGGGTACGTCGGCATCGCCGGCTTGTCGGATCGAGCATCGTCTTCGCGCTCGCGCAGCAAATCTGCACAGCCAACAGCATAAATATCGATGCCAATATCATAATTATCAATATTGATATTGACATTATTTATATCGGGATGTATTATGCTGATATCAACATGATCAGCATAAGTTGAGACATCCTGTTTTTTAAGTCCGGTTATACGAATATGAACCCTGTTATTGGCCAATGCCCGATTTGTGGCGGCAATCTGCACGTCACCCGACTGAATTGTCGAAATTGTGACACAACGATAGATGGTCATTTCACACTCGGCCGACTCTACCAGCTCAGCCCTGAGCAATTGGATTTCGTCGAGGTGTTTCTCAAGTGCGAAGGGAAGATCAATCGAGTGGAGCAGGAAATCGGTCTATCCTACCCTGCGGTACGCGCGCGATTGACGGACGTCATCCGCGCCTTGGGATACGAGGTAGGCGATAGCAGTGCATCGCAACGCCCAATACCCGATGAGGTTCGGCGTGACATCCTGAACGAATTGCAAAGAGGCAAGCTTTCCGCTGAGGAAGCGTTACAAATGTTACGTGGCGAGGGATGACACCTATAGCCATCGACCAACTGAGTTTAGTTCGGAGGTTAAGCGAGATGGAATCCAACGACAAATATGAAATCCTGCGGTTGCTCTCTGAAGGTAAAATAAGCGCCTCGGAAGCTGTGGAGCTTCTCGATAAGCTAGGCGGCTCGGCAGGTGGACAACAGCAGCCGGCCATTGACGAAACGCTCATAGTGGAAAAGTCTCCATCGGCATCGAAGCTTAATGCCGACGCCGTCGATTATCCTGACCCTGAGCCGTTCAAAATCAAGGTTTCTGAAGACGATCTGGCAATTGTCGACGGTAATGGAAAAAAGCCGCGATGGCTCAAAATACGGGTCAGCGAGCTAAGCTCCGGGCGAAACAAGGTTAATATCAGCTTGCCTATGGGTTTCGTTGGGTTTGGGCTTGGTATTGCCCGGCGCTTCGGTGCCGACTTCGACGATGAATACAAAATCGACGAGATGTGGAGCGCAATCAAACAAGGCGAGCGCGGCATGCTCGTTGATGTCGAGGACGAAGAAGACAACGAGCACGTTCAGATATTTCTGGATTAACACATTCGAGGCACGTGATGAGTAAGGATCATTTTAAACTCGGGGACACACCCTATATCGAAGTCAAATCCTGTAATGGCGACCTGGTGGCGCGCGGTCAGGCAGAATCAAGCGTGCAGATCAGAGGCGAGTACCGGGTGAACGAATCCGACAAAGGGATTCAGATAGAAGCGACCGGCAACCTGTATCTGGATTTGCCGCAAGATGCCATCCTGTCTATCGATCGTGTGATGGGCAACCTGAATGTCAAACGTTTCACGGGGGCGCTCAACTGTGAATATGTCCATGGCGATGTCCTGCTTTCACAGGCAAATGGCGGAAGATTGGGCATTGTCCATGGAGATTTAGTCGCCCGCAATGTAATCGGCGATCTCAGTCTGGAGGAAGTTAACGGGGACGCTATTTTGCGCGTCGTCGGGAATGTTGGTTTCGGTACCATCCACGGCGATCTGTCCGCACGAGTCATTAACGGGGATGTCACGGTCAATATGGTCAATGGCGATGCCGATTTGCGAACGCTGAGCGGCAATGTCGAGATCAAGCAGGGCTTCCGGGATATCAATCTATCGGTCATTGGCGGTCAAGTCCAGGTCGCCGGAGCTACCGGTGATATCCGGCTTCGTGGGGGTCTGCCTAAAGGCGATCATTTCCTTGAAGCGCGCGGCGATATCGTTGTGCGTTGGCCGACCGACCTCCCTTTGAGCCTGTCAGTGACCGGTGAAAAAATAGACAATCGCCTTCCGCTGGAAGATGTTACCGAAAAATCAAAAAGCCTGACCGGTCGGATTGGTGATGGCGGGCCGCACCTGTCATTGATATCCGCGGGACGCGTCATTCTTCGCGAGGCCGAACCAACGAACGAAAAATGGTCGATGGAAGGCAGTGATATGGAACTTGATTTTGGTGTGAACATGAACGAAATCGCGGCACGGATTGAGGCTGAGGTGAATTCCCACCTCTCCCGCGTCAGTCGTGATCTCGAATCAAAGTTCGGGGTGGAGTTTAGCCAGCGGATCAATGAGAATATAGCTCGCAAGATGGGAAAGGCAGGCGAGCGAGCGCGTCGGCATTTTGAGCAGCGCGATCGTAGCATGGGTGCCAACTTCTCTTCCAGTGCACCCGAATCTGTCGTGAAGCCTATCCCCACAGAAGAACAGCTCCGAATCCTGAAAATGGTGGAGTCGGGCAAAATAACCCCGGAAGAAGCCGGTATGCTACTCGAGGCACTTGAGAACTAATATTTGGCTATGGCTATCATCTCTCTACCGGTTTACAATAACGGCGAGGGCGCTGCAGTGCGAGACGGTAAAAACGGAATGCCATCTCGTCGGCAGCTTCTTGGGAATGTAAACAGGAAAGATGCAAGGCTTGAGCCAAAGATGATTGTTGCTATACACCCAAGTGGACATGGGGACGGGCTTCGTCCCGTGGATATCAGTCGGGACCTTCCTCAGATAGTGGGCTTATTACGGATGGTTTTTGGCGAATCCGCCGATGGGGATGAACAGCTCTTTGGTGATATCAGTCTAGGTACGGCCAATGGATTGATGAATCGTCTCCAACCATCGGCCGCCAGGCTGTCTAATGGCTTTGTGTGGCAGGCAGAAGGTCGAATCGTTGGCAATGCGACTTTGCTAACAACAAGAGCCTGGGATCGTTATCTGGTAGCGAACGTTGCCGTTCACCCGGCATTTCGTCGGCAAGGCATTGCTCGGGCGCTTATGGAGTCGATCTCATCCTACGTTCGCAATCGTGGCGGGCGCGTCATTATCTTGCAGGTCGTGAAAGATAATCTTTCGGCTATTGATCTGTACAGATCGCTCGGCTATGAAAGCATTGCCAACATGACGACCTGGTATGCCACAGCCTCGCGAATACGGGATATACCGGCATCTGTTCCGGACTATCAGGACATCGCTATCGAGCAACTATCAAACCGGCACTGGCGAGAAGCATATGAACTGGATACAGCTCATGTGAAGGCCGATCTTAACTGGCCCGAACCGCTGGCGCCGGACGCGTACCGTTATTCGATTTGGCAACGGGCAGCTGATTTCCTCAATGGCAGACAACGGGAAACCTGGTCGACGACTGACGTACAGGGAAGGCTTACAGGGCTGGCCTCTATCTACAGCGAATGGGGACGCAGCAACTACCTGACACTGCGAGTTCTCCCCGAACAGGCCGGCCTATTGGAGAGGCCCCTTTTGGCCAAATTGATACGCCGCCTGCGTTATTTGCCACGACGCAATGCGCGTATCGACCATCCGGAAGCAGATGAAGCGACGAGCGCACTATTGCGGGAATCCAATTTTGTTGTCCAACGAACTCTTACACATATGAGATTGAACATTTCCCGATGATCGGGGCGAGGATCCAGTCATGGCTACGACAGAGGAACGCTTACAAATTTTAAAAATGATCGAAGAGGGCAAGATCAACGCGGCTGAAGGGGCCGAGCTATTACGAGCCCTGGACACCAAAGGGGACAAACCACACGCACCCGAACCTCTCAAGGGGGCCAGCGCGCCACGTTGGTTTCGCGTGCGCGTAACCGATGTCAATACCGGCCGAAACAAGGTGAATATCAACATACCCATGGGATTGGTCAATGTCGGTATCAAGATGGGAGCCCGGTTTGCTCCCGAGATCGAAGGGGAACGGCTGGAGAGTATTCTAGAAGCGGTTCGCAGCGGTCAGCACGGCAAAGTGATGGACATCACCGACGATGAAGATGGAGAACGGGTGGAGATTTTCGTGGAATAATGCCCTCTCCAGCCCAATCCGGCAATGGGGAGAATTGCCATGGATTTTGCCAAATCCCGGTGATTGACGAACGCCATACAGATATGGTATTCTTTGCCTCGGGCTTGGCCCCAAATCTTTTTTGGAGGTGCGCGATCATGCAAGTTCAAATGAATAGCATTGTCCAAACAACCGACTATTTCGCGCGCCTTTCCGCCCTTCCCCACTAACGCTTCCAAAGTCTGTACTTCAATTGAAGCGCGTCTGCGAGCGGCAAGAAACGCAATCTAGTCGCGCGTCTTCGCTTTGGCCGAGCCTTGGCTCGGTCCGTTATCGGCATCAGCCTATATCGTCTTACGCAAAAAATTGAAGCAACAAGATGGACAAATACGAAGCGTACGAAAAGTACCAGGAATATGAAGAAAATATCCTGAAAAGTCACGGGCGCACCAAGTCGCGTCCCGACAAAAAGAGCAACCCAAAAGCTACGACGACAATGTCTGATCTGACAGACTTTGTCGACGATGCGGCTGTCTGGGTTCCCACATACGCCGCAGCCCTCGACCCGAAGCATCACGAGCGGCAATGGCTCATCGACTCCCTGGCATCCTTCTATCACGATAATGTTCTGACCGACGTTACACGGCGTATAAAAGGAGGAAAAGAAGCCAATGTCTATTGCTGCACGGCCCACCCCGCATCAGGATTTGATCTCATCGCCGCCAAGTTATATCGCCCGCGGACTTTAAGAACCCTGAAGAACGACGCTATTTACAAGTCGGGGCGGCAACTTCGTGGCGAGGACGGGAAAGAGCTGAAGGGCAGACGGGAAAAGCTGGCGCTGGCACAGAAAACCAATTTTGGAAAACACCTGGACATGGTATGGTGGATCAACAATGAGTTTTCGGTGCAGCAAAAGTTGTTTCAGGCCGGTGCTGACGTTCCACGACCGATTGGCCACAACGGCAATACGATCCTGATGGAGTACATTGGCGATGGGCAACTGCCCGCTCCGGCTCTGAATGATGTAACCCTCAGCCGCAATGAGGCGGAGCATCTGCTGGAACAGATTCTAAAGAACATCCGGCTAATGCTGGATAACCATTTCGTGCATGGCGATTTATCGGCATTCAATATCCTGTATTGGGAGGGTGGGATCTCGATAATCGACTTTCCTCAAGTAGTAGACGCCCGAAAGAACCCCCACTCCCAGTCGCTACTGGAGCGAGATGTCAAGCGCGTCTGCGACTACTTCGCCAAATTCAAGGCCCTCTCAGATCCTGAGGAGGTTAGCCGGGATATGTGGCTGAGCTATATGGGCAGCCTATAGCGAGGAGGCCAGGAGTGGTGTTGATGCCGCTTCCTGGCCTCCTGTCATAAAGGGATGCCAAAGCGATAGATCACAACCCATCAGTTGATTGGTCGTTGCATGCGGCCTTGAATAAGCTGAAGATTGCGACTTACGGAGGGCACACTCGTAAAGGTTAGCAAGATGACCACACACCAGGAAGCATTGAATGATTATGGTAACCGGGCCAAGCATCTCGTTCGGCCCTTATTGATCTTTCTTGCGACCATCTGGCTTATCGAGATCTTCGATCAACTGCTCTTCGGCGGTTCGCTGGATCAGTTCGGAATCGTCCCTCGCCAATCGGTGGGGTTACGGGGCATATTGCTGGCACCGCTTCTTCATGTCGGGTTTGACCACTTATTAGCCAACAGCATCCCCTTTCTTGTCCTTGGCCTAATGATTATGCTACGGCACGGGTCGCAAATGGGGTTAATCTCAGCCATTATCGTGTTGATTAGTGGCTTGGGGACGTGGCTTTTCGCACCATCATACACAGTCACGATTGGTTCCAGTGGATTAGTCTTCGGCTACCTTGCTTTCCTGGTCGTGAACGCGTGGTATGAGCGCAGTGTCGGGGCCATCCTGTTCGCGATAATCGTTATTGTCGTCTATGGTGGGCTTATTTGGGGCATTCTTCCCGCTGGGAATGGGATATCCTGGCAAAGCCACTTCTTCGGCATGCTCGGAGGCGTGATTGCCGCCCGTTATCTGAGCGCGCCCAACCTGATGAACCGGGATTAGTAAACGGGTTGGCTATCTGCTGCATCCATTGAGCGACGGAATTGACGCTCTCCAATAACGGCCAGGCCAATGCTCAGGATATAGAGGATAAATAACGGAGCCATCGTGAGCAGCATGGTCACCGGATCAATCGAAGGTGTAATGACGGCTGCCAGCACCGCAATCAAAACTACGGCCACGCGCCATTGATTCTTGAGCGCTGTAGCAGTCACCAACCCGACTCGCGCGATCACATAAATAATGATCGGCATCTGAAAGCTCAAGCCGATCCAGAGCAAGAGGCGCGTCACGAAGCTGATATATTCTTGCCCCGTCCACTCCGCACGAAAGATGTCTCCCATGAAGTTGGCAAGGAAATAGATCGCCGCCGGAGCGAGCACATACCACGCAAAAGCAATCCCTAAGCCAAACAAGAGCAGGGCGCTGGGGATGAATATGTAGATGTAGTGTTCTTCGTTTTTTCGAAGCGCCGGGCGAATAAAGCGCCAGAACTCGAACAGGATGACCGGCATGGCCAGGATGATTCCCGACAAAAGGGAAACCCGAAAATAGGTTTCAATACCTTCCGTCGGCCGCAGGGTTTGCAACGCAGCGCCCCCTTCAATACTTCGGGAATAAGGTGCCAGCAGAAACGCGAGGAGCTGCTCTGCGAAGATAAACGAAAATACAGTCGTGATGAGAATCGCGATAGCCGCAAACGTCAAACGCCGCCGTAGCTCATTAAGGTGATCCAGGATGCTCATCATCCCGCCATCGTCCGCTGCGGCCGCATCCTCATCGATAATCTGGGTCATGCGTCCGGGTCCTCAGGGATATCGACGCGCCTGGGCAATTGATGGGGGTGGGGCACGCGACCTACAGCAGCGCTATCATTGCTTGATTTCGCAGGCACTTTTGAGGTTGGCGGCGGCGAACCTTCGCCGGCGGCTTTATGATCCGAGGATGCCTTGCCCGGGCCGTTTGGAGAGGATACTGTGGGCAAAGAGCGAGGCATTATTGAATTGCTCGACCCTGCATTGGTTACTTTTGAACCCTTCGGAGGCGCGATGCCTTCTCCAGCCAGGGTGAGAACTTCATCGCGCAGATCGGCCACCTGTTGCTTCAATTGTTTCAGTTCCTCGGCCGTGCTTCGCAATGCGCCTGTATCATCCACAGAGTCGAGCTCAGCACTGAGTTGCCGAAGAAAAGACCGCGAGATATTTTGCAGGCGCGCAGTAACAACGCCTAATGAGCGGGCCATGCGAACGATTCGTTCCGGCCCCATGACCATTCCGGCTATTACCAGAATAAGGACAAATTCCGGTAGGCCGATGCCGAAAAAGCTGTCCATCCGGCAAATTTAAGCTGCGGGGGTGTCGTCTTTCTTCTCGGTTGAATCCTTCTCGGACGGGGCCTCTTGCCCCTCTCTTAGTCCCTCGCGGAACGCCGACACGCCCTTGCCAAGCTCTCCGCCGACACGAGCGATTCGGCCTACGCCAAAGACCAACAATACGACGGCCAAGACCACCAGCAGTTCGGGTAAACCAATCGATCCCATCAGATTCTCCTTACACCGGCATGAACGAGCCGTGCATAGACAATTATAACAAAGAACCGGCGCAATATCGGTTCCTTCCCATTACTCTCAGTTGGCCTCCCCCGAAGGGCAGCTTACAGCTACGTCGCGATAATTGAGGAACCAGGCCGGCAATGACTGATATCGATCGCGTGGTTCCCAGACGCGGCCGATTTCCACCCCCTTGACTACGTCACTTAGCATATAAGTATCGACGTGCTGATAGAGAGTTAGGGCGGGTAAATCGGCATCAAATTGACGCAGGAATGCCTCATAATAGGCTGCCCGTTCTCCCTGTGGAAGGATCTGCCGACCATTCTCAAGCGCTTCGGACGCCCGACGATTGTTCCAGCCACTGTAATTATGGCCGCGAACGATGGCTTCCTGACTCCAGAAGTCGTAGAGGTCGGGATCATTCGGCGGGGCGACCTCGACCAACGCCATATCAAACTGCCGCTCGGCCATGGTCTCCTGCAACGAAGCAGCATCGGCCACGAGCGTTATCTGGGCTTCAATTCCGATTCTCGACAATTGATTGGCGATTTCCTCGCTTATAGCTCGTTGCTCTGGTGTGTCGAGAACGACGAACTTCAACACCAGGGGTACGCCTTCTCTTATCCGAGTCCCCGCTCCCACCCAACCTATTGAATCAAGCAGGCTGCCGGCTGTTTCCGGCTGGTAATTATAGGTAGTCATCAGGTCCAGACGAGCTGCCCAATTATCCGGTAAGTAGGGACCCTCAAAACGAATCCCCTGACCATTGAGAATTGAATTGATAAGCGCTTCACGGTCAAGCGCGAAGCCAATCGCCTGCCTGACCTCTCTGGATTGAAGCGCCGGTGCGCCGGATTCACTCAAATTAAAAAAGAGGGCCGAATAGCGTGGAGCAATTGAGGTGAAAATTCGGGCAGATGTCTCGGCCGCCAGCTGCGGAATGGCCGTTGGTGACAGTCCATTGACCGCATGAACCTCACCATTGCGAAAGGCAGTGATCAGGCTATCAGCATCAGCAAAAAATCGAATTTCAATATCGCTTATCTGGACGCCTTGCCGCCAGGAAGCCGGGTTTGGGGACAGCCTCAAACGGCCTGTCCGAGTCCAATCCTGACCTGCCTGAACCATAAATGGGCCTGTGCCAATAGGCGCTTGATTGAAAGGATGCGTTGCCAGGTCTGACACAGGGACATCCTCTAGCAAGTGCGCCGGCAAGATACCCCGCGTAGTCGCCTCAAAGAATGGGGCATAAGGCTGGGATAGGGTAAAAGCGATCTGTTGTTCGTCAATCGGCGTGATGGTGACGGATTGCCAGAGAGAAATGAGGCTCGGCGGGCCGGGGAAATCCTCTTTTTGCATCAATCCGTAGGTAAACGCGACATCGGCCGTTGTGACCGGTTGGCCGTCATGCCAGGTCCGCCCATCCTCAAGGATAAACGTGAACGTTAAGCCATCCTCGCTCACTGACCATTCTTTGGCCAACGCCGGTTTCAATTGGCCTTTTTCATCATAGCGAACGAGACCGTCGAAAATCAGGTTATTGATTTCCCGATCAACAGGGTAGAGATCGCTCAGGAGGGGGTTGAGAGAATTGGGCCGGCCAACCATGCCCTCAATATATGTTCCGCCCGTGGCCGGCACGGTAACCGTGCACAAAGCGGCGGATTGCACCTGATAAGACAAAAGCATCAACACCAGGAGCAATCCCGTGGACGCCAGCAGAAGCTGCCAGCGAATATCGGGTTTCATGCGAAGATGTTTACCGTTTGGGCCGGCCGCTCCTAACTAACTTGCCCCCACGCCAGGAAAGCCAGGAGCGTGAAGACGAAGAACAGGACAGCGATAATAATCGTCAGCCGATGAAGCACGACTTCGACGCCACGTCGCGTACGGAAGGTGCCACCATCACCACCGCCACCGCCGAGAAAACCGCCCAGGTCCTGTCCCTTCGATTGCAACAAGACCAGTGCCGACAGGGCAATGCCCAGAATAATGACAATGATGCTCAGATATGGCGCCCAAGGTTGTAAGTTCATAACAGTGAATATCCTCTCATAACCGGCAATGCCGGGAAGTTTCCAACGAACGCGAAATTATACCCGGAAGGGGGTGGCCCGTCGAGGGGCGGTTGCGGCAGCTTAACAAATATAAATGGAATTGCTATGGATGATGGGTGTGATAAACTCGTCCGGTATCGCATCTTTTCCGGCAAATCACAGCCCTTCGGACCTACACGTGATCGAATTCAACCAGGTATCAAAAAAGTATTATTCCCTTACTGCCTTGCGGGATCTCAATCTGACAATTCCTCAGGGAGAAGTAATTGGTCTGTTAGGTCCAAATGGTGCAGGGAAGACGACCTTTATCAAGCTCATTGCCGGAATCATCATGCCCACGAAAGGAGAGATTAGGGCAACAGATTCCGAAGCGGGCTGGCCGAGTATTGGTTATAAATCTGAGCGATTGGTCTTTCCCGACAATCTTGTCGCCAGCCAATACCTCGAGATGATCGCAGGCCTCTGCAGTATCAAGCGAGCACAACGAGATAACGTTGTGCTGGAAAGTCTGGCTCGTGTCAATCTTCTGGCAGCCGCGAACAAACAAATCAAGTCCCTGTCAAAAGGGATGCGCCAGCGTCTTGGATTGGCCCAGGCGATCATTGGCGATCCTGATCTGGTGCTTCTCGATGAGCCATCCAGCGGCCTGGACCCGGAAGGGCAAGACGAGATGCAAACCTACATTGAAGAGCTACGCCTCGCCGGGAAAACGATTGTGATGTCGACCCATCAGCTGC
>DAOMSB010000039.1:0-25635 GCA_035446145.1 Promineifilum sp. (SeqCode)
CCATGAACGAGTTCCAGGCCATTTTAGTTGAAGTTATTTTCTTCGCGGCACGCTTCGCCGTTCCCGCGTTGTTCATCCTCCTCATCGCCCGCGCGGTGCATCGGCATTTGGGGCAGAAAGAGGACGTCGACAAGCCGGGAAAGATTCAGTAGCAGGCAAACGACGAACTACGAGCGACGAACTACGAGCGACGAGCGACGAGCGTCGTTGCGCGACAGGAGTCGCGCCACTCGTAATTCGTAATTCGTAATTCGTAATTCGTAATTCGTAATTCGAAAAGGGCCGGCCTCTTGCGAGGACCGGCCCTTTTCTATTCAGTCGCCAAGTAAGCGGGCGAGCCGAAGCTCAACCCGACCCAAAACCATTATTTGCCGAACGTCCGCACTTCCGCGCGGGTCGCCCCGGTCAAGTCGCCGCCGACCGCCTGGATGGAGTCGAACAGGATCTGCAGGACGTAAGACGAGTTGTGGGCAAAGCCACCCGGATCCTTGTGGGAATCCTGGTAGTTATAGGCCGCGCGCAACAGGTTGGGCGTCCATGTCGAGAACCCGCCCTCTTCGTCGTTGACGCGGCCGTTGCCGTCCGTGTCCGCGAACCAGTAGGGATAGGCGTGCGAATCGTAGAGGATCGGCGTGCCGACGACATCGATCGCGTAGGCCTGGATGGCCGCATACAGCCTTTCACGCATCGTGTCGATCTCGCCATAGACGCCTTCGGTCACGTCGCCGTCGCCGTCGTAATCCACAGCGGTCATGCGGATGGTGCGCAGGCCTTCGAGCGTGTCCGCGCCCTCATGGCATTCGCCGCAATCCTTGATGACGATCTGCAGCGCGTGGGTGTCGTGGCACTCGGTGCAGGAGTTGAACGTGCCGACATGCTCATTGAAGCCGGTATATTCCTTGCCCGCGAACTCGTAAGCGCCCTTCACTTCCGTGCCGAACAGCGTCGCGCCGGCGGCGAAGTAGTGGATATTGAGGAAGCGCAGACCTTCGGATACCTCGTCACCCGGCAGATCGCCGATGAGGCGATTCACGCTGACGGTCGACTCGCGGCCCTGATGGCAGTTCATGCACATGTTGGCGGCCGAATCGCGCTCGCCGAAGCTGACGGTCGCCCCACTGGGGAAGCGCACCGCGGGAACGTCGTAGAGCGTGAAGTTCTGCACGTCGTTGTGGCAGGTGCCGCAGGTGAGGCCGTTGCCGGCCGGCTGGCTGGTCACCACGCCCTCGGCGATGAACTCCGGCTGGCCGGTGGCCGAGTGGCACTTGGCGCATGAGCCGGGGACGATGCCGCCCTCAGCATCCCAGTGGCGGAACGCCTCCTCGGAGCCGGCAAAGTGGCCGTGATCGATGCGATTGGCGGCCGACAGATCGACCGGCGCATCGACGGCCTCGTTCAGGTCCGTGATGGAGTCATAGAGCAACTGGATGATGTATTTGCCGCCGTGGGCATAGGCGCCGGGGTCCTTCTTGGAGACCACGTAGTTGTAGGCAGACTTGGCCAGTCGGGGCGTCCAGGCGTTGAACGCGTTGGGATAGACTGCCTCGGCCTCGCTCAACGTTCCGTCCATATCGGTGTCGATAAAGAAGTAAGGATAGGCCGTATCGCTGAAACCGATCATCGAGCCGGTCGTCTCCACGGAGTACATCTGCAAGGCTCCATAGAGTTTCTCGCGCAAGCCCTCGATCTCGTAATAGATGCCTTCCTTCATGTCGCCGTCGCCGTCGTAGTCGACGAGCGAGCCGTTCATGCGGATGTTGACCAGGTCCTCAGTCGTCTTGACATCGGTATGGCACGCCTGGCACTCCGAGACCTTGATCTCGAGCGTGTGCATGTCATGGCATTCGATGCAAGTGTTGTAGGTGGGCACGTGGTCGAACCGGGCATCGTAGGGCTGCCCCATGTATTCATAGCCACCCTTGGCCAGTGTCCCGAACTGGGTCGCGGCCGCGGCGTAGTAATGAATATTTGTGAAGCCCAAATCCTCACTGGTTGCATCAACCTTTTCGGTCAGACCGGCATCAGCGATGCGCTGGTCAACCGAGATGGTGGACGCGCGACCCTGATGACACTCCATGCAACGCGCTTCGTCGCCCAGATTGGTGATCTCGATGCCCGAGGGGAACACCACGCTGGTCTTGGTGAGCGTTACCTGGTTGTGGCAGGCCGTGCACTCGATGGTCGTGCCGATGGGTGCCGGGGCGTCTACGACGCCGGGCGTGCTCCCGTCGGCGCCGAGGTGGTCGATATAGCCGGGCGTGCTGTGGCACTTGGCGCAATCGGTCGGAACCTCGGCCGGGTCTTCCTCGTTCCAGTGATTGAAAGGCTCGCCCTCCGTATCGTTATGCGGAGAGTTGGCCCACTCGTCGTAGAACGGAACAGCCACCGAGGGAGCCGATTCTACCGGCACCTCTACGATGCGGGTGACTTCGACTTCGGTCACTGCCCCCGTTCCACCGCTTTCCTCCGAGACCGCGGCCGTCGCCTCCGCCACGGCTCCCGCCGTGGGTTGGCTCGCCCCGGTCCCCTGGCCTCCTCCGCTGGTTTGGCCGCCCTGGTTGCTGCAAGCAACCAGCAACCCCACCAACAACAGGAGAGCCACCAACAATAGATAGATGAGCGGACGCTTGTTGGGTCTCATTTAAAAAACCTCCTTAAAGTTTTTTACCAAATTGTGATGCCGGCCGGGCGTCGCTCTATGTCCGGTGGGCACCTTGTATCGAACTGGCTCCCGGCCCCTACGGGTAAGGGGTTGCCAGTGGGACAAACACACCTCTTGTCGCTGCCGGCTCCATGATGATGGCCGTGTCTTCGAATGTGAACATCCAGATGACCAACGCCAGGGCCAGGACAGTGACGACGCTCGCGACGGCGAAGTAGATGCGCCGCCGTCGGGCCAAAATTTTGGGCGGGACGACCTTCCAGGGCGCGCCGCCTGCCTCCAGACGCTCCAGTTCGAGCGCGTGTTCTTCCTCCATGATCTTGTGCGACAGCGTGCCGGTGAACATGCTCACGTTGCGGTGCTTCACCAGCACGTTATAGAGATGCCAGATGACGATCGACACGGCCGCCAGCACCGCCTCCCAGCCGTGGGCCTCGAGGGCCACCGGAATGAGATCGCCGGGGATGATTTGCGTCGCCGCAAGAGGGTTCCACAGGATGAAGCCGGTGAAAATCATCACCCCCGTGCCCCAGACGACGGCCCAGTACTCGAACTTCTCGCCGAAGTTGAACTTGTGCATCCTGGGCGGCTCGTCGATGAAGCCCAGGTTATAGGCCACGGTGTCGCGCAGGTCGTAGCCGTCCTTGAGTTCGGGCAGCATGCGCATGTCCTCGCGCTTGACGAACAGACGATAAGCGGATGTGAGCAGGTGGTAGACCGTCCCCAGGATGAGGACGACGGCCGCCCAGCGGTGGATCATGCGCGCGACCTCAATGCCGCCGATGATCTGAATCAGCCCTTGCGACACGGGCGAGAAGGGGAACTTCTGCGGCAACCCGGTGAGGCAGAGGATGGTGAAACTGATCAGCAGGGTCATGTGCTCGATGCGCGCCATGAGCCGGAAGCGCGGATATTCGGGGCCGTGCGGGGTCATGACCGCTGCGCCTGGGTCATGGGCCACTTCGTGGGCCACTTCGTGAGCCACTTCGTGGGCCACTTCGTCGGCCGGCAGTTCGCCAGGTGTCACAGGCACGGGCGGCGTCTCCACCGAGGCGGCAAGCACTTCCGGAGCAGGGGGCATTACCGGTGCTTCCGGTGCCGCCGGTGCTTCCGGCGCCGCGCCCTCAGGGACCTTTGTCTCCGGCGCGATCGCTTCGGGTTCGATAGAAGAATCGTCCATTCGTTTCAACCTTTCGTTATCGCCCACGCATCTGACGATAGACATCTGTGCCCACCAGGAAAGTCAGGAAGAGCACCGTCCCCGGAATGACCATGGCATAGAAGATGGCCACCAGGAGCATGAGCGGGTTCTCCCGCAACGACGGCCGATGATGGCCCGTCCATGAGTTCGAGAAGTTGGCCGTCGCGCCGGGATGGCATTGCTGGCATGTCTCCAGCAAGTTCTCCTTGATGCCCGAATCGGGATCGTTCGGCCGCCGGATGTCGTGGACGCCATGGCAGTCGTAGCAAACGGCCTTGTTCGTAGCCACGTTGGGATCGCTGGATTGGAAGATCGTGACCGTTGTGCCGTGGAAATCGTCCACGTAGGTATCAAATACATCCGTCGAGATGTCGTATTGCGACATTATCTCTTCGTTGGCGTGGCAGGAAGCGCACAGCTCCGGCGAACGGTTGCGGAAGAGGGGCGTTGTGGGATCGCCCACGTCATGGACGCCATGGCACTCGATGCAGGTGGGCACGTTCGGGTCCTCGTCGCCCAACAGCGCCGCACCGTGGACGCTTTCGGCGTATTCATCGAAGATGGCGCTATGACATTGGCGGCAGGTCTCGGAGATGCGCGAGCGTGGCTCGCTGGGTGGTGGAGTGTAATGAGAGCTGTGGCAATCGACGCAGGTGGCGGCGTCCTGGTTGCCGTCGGCCAATGCCTGGGCATGGGAGCTGGACATTTGCCCTTCGTGCTGCGGTTCATGGCAGCGGGCGCATAATTCGGATTGCTGTATGGTGTAGTCGCGAGCCGTTTCGGCTTGCAGGGGTGGATGGGGGTAGTCGTAGTCCTGATGACAGTCGGTGCAGTTCAGCGCTTGCCAGCTGTTTCCGATGCCGTGGACTGAGGCGTGGAGGCCCTCGCCGTCGATGCTGATCGAAATTTCGTCCCCATTGGGGAATGTCATCGTCTTGTTGGGCGGGCCGTGACAGCCCATACAGAAGTCGTTGTTGATCTGCTTTTGCGCGAACAGGCCCGCCTCGATATGCCGGCTCAGACTGCCGGGATCGGTCAGGGCAATGCCCGCGCCGGTGTGGCAGTCGACGCAAACGGTCGTCGATGTGGGCAGCCGCCACGCCTTGGCCGTCTGCACGTGATGGTCGCCATGGCAATCGGTGCAAACGACCGGCAGGCCCGACTCCGACGCGGCCACGTCATAACCGCCCGACCATTCCGGCCCCGGATGGGCGGTCAGATGGGGATCGTGGCAGTTGACGCAGCTCTGTGACTGGAGGATGGTGTACTCGCGCAGGGTGCCGGCTTCGGGTGAGGGGTGGGGAAACTGGTAGCGAGCGGGCGCGTGGCAGCCGCTGCAGCCGATGAACGCGCCGGAGTCCGCGCCGTGGATCGAGGCGTCGAAGCTGCGCAGGTCAACCTCGACGGGCAACGATTCCCCCGAAGGAAACTCCACCACCGCGTCCGTGTCGCTATGGCATGAATGACAGGCAAAGTCGGTCGTCGGGTGAATGGCCGGCTGCCCGGTTTGGGCCGGTTGATCGAGCGACGGCAGCAAAATCGTGATCGGCCCGACAGGAGGAGCGCCGGATGGCGCGACGGGCTGCTCGGCCCGCGCCGATTCCATGTTGGCGAAGAACGACAACGCCACCAGGAAAGCGATCAAGACTGGAGCCACGACGCGTGGCCCGACTTTACTTACTTGACGCAAGGCGCCTACCTCTCAATCCGTAAAACGATCATGGTTTGCTCTTCTTGTCTAGACCTGACAGGTGGGCGACAAAGCCTCTTGCTTTGCCGAGACCATTTATTGCTCACCTGTCAGGTCTTCAGGCTCCGGCTCGTGATACCCCTGGGCCGCGCCCAGCAACGCGCTATCCGGCAGGTTTGGCCCGATGCCCAGCTCGCCGTTATGGCATTGACGACAGGCATAATCCAGCCCGATCTGCGGCAGGATCGTGCCATCGGCCGCGAATTGATCCATTTGGGTCGGATTGATGACCACCTGATGGGTCATCATGTCGGCCATGAATGACTCCGGCCGGCCGATGGCGTTCTGAATCAACTGCGGCATGTGGCAATCAACACAGGCCACGCGAATCCGCAGGTGAACCTTCTCTACCTGCGCCTGCTGGAAATGACAGCCGTCACAGGTGGCCTCAAGGAACGGCTCATGATCCGCGCGCGGCGATACGACGGCCGTGTGCGGGTCGTGGCAATCGACGCAATCGATCAGGCGGTGCTTGCCGGGGAACAGATCGTTGTACTCGTGACCGGTGTGCTGGATGAACCCGTCGGCCGTCACCAGCTCGCCCGACATATGACAAGCGCGGCATTCCTGATTGTCGCGGGAGACCTTCAGCGCGAAGGAACGGGGGTTGTTGACGTGCAGGCTGCCCGGTCCATGGCAGGCCTCACATTGCACGCCCGGCTCGACGAACCCGCCGACCATGTTGGGCATGCCGGGCATGCTCTCGCGGCCGCTATAGCCGGTGGTGTGGCACGCGCCACAATCGAACGGTTTCTCTTCGCCCGCGTGGTAGGCCACATACTCATTGCCGGCCTCCAGCTGGTTGTTGTCGAGGTTAAATTGCGCCGCCTCGCCGGTGACGAGGCTGCCGTCGGTCTTCACAAACTGCGCCTTCCAATTGAAACCGCCCACGACATAGGCGATATCGGACCAGGCCAGGCCCTCCGGCGGCGTGCGCCGAGCAGTCGAGGGGAGGAAGGCGGGTGCTTCACCGTTCACGACGGGTGTGAGGGCGCGCGCATGACCGCTTTGGGCGAAGGTGTTGAAGGTGTCCTGATGGCAGTTGGCACAGGCCGCGGAGCCGATGAAGCCCGCGGGGGTGAAACTGACCCCATCCTGTCCGGCCGGGCCGCGCGCACCGGCGAGACCTTGCGGGCCGGTGGGGCCGGGCGGCCCTTGCAACCCCTGGGAGCCTTGGGGGCCGGCGGGGCCGGGGCGCCCCGAACAGGCGGCGACAGCGAGCACCAGGGTCGCCAATAACAGCCATATCGCTGTGCGGCCTACGTTCATGATAGCCTCCCGTCGTTTCACGTAAATACCAGGGTGGAGCTACCACCCGACAGACGTACAGTATATCTGATCCCCGATCACACCTACTACTGCTGATTGTCATAAATTTCATATGACTTTTGTATATATGCGCATAGATTTGCTATGAATCGGCGACGGACGGCGGCTAAATTCGGAAAAAACGGGCCTTTCAGGTATAATTTAGGTCATTATTCGTCCTCTGGATTGCCCATCGCCGATCACGATCGAACATGGAAAAATCGGCCGCCATGAATCATGCCACTGCTTGTTTCAATATCATCGTGGCTCGATTATGTGGCGCAAGGGGCATGAAGTGAACCGGAGCCGGCGGAGGTTTTAGTTGGAAACAGGAACAATCAACAGCATTGACATTAACCAGGAGATGCGCAGCTCCTATCTCGATTACGCCATGAGCGTGATCGTCTCGCGGGCGTTGCCCGATGCCCGCGACGGGTTGAAGCCGGTGCACCGCCGCATCCTCTATGCCATGTATGACATGGGCTTGCGGCCGAATACCCCCCACCGCAAGAGCGCCCGTATCGTCGGCGAGGTGCTGGGCAAATACCACCCTCACGGTGACAGCTCCGTCTATGACGCGATGGTGCGTATGGCCCAGGAGTTCTCCATGCGCTACATGCTGGTCGACGGCCAGGGCAATTTCGGCAGCGTCGACGGCGACAGCCCGGCAGCTATGCGTTATACCGAGGCCCGTCTGGCATCCATCGCCATGGAACTGCTGGAAGATCTCGACAAGGACACCGTCGATTTTACGACCAATTTCGACGACTCACTGGAAGAGCCGAGCCTGTTGCCGGCGCGGCTGCCCAATCTGCTGCTCAACGGCGCGTCGGGCATCGCCGTCGGCATGGCCACCAACATCCCGCCCCACAACCTGGGCGAGTTGTGCGACGCCATCACCTACCTGATCGACCGTCAGGATGATATCGACGATGTGACCCTCGACGAACTGATGGAGTTCGTCAAAGGCCCCGACTTTCCCACCGGTGGCGTCATCATCGGCAACGAGGGCATTCGCAACGCCTACGCCACCGGCCGCGGCCGTGTGGTCATGCGCGGCGTGGCCAATATCGAGCCAAACCCGCGCCATCCCGACCGGATGCAGATCAACATCACCGAACTGCCCTACCAGGTCAACAAGGCCATGCTCATCGAGCGTATGGCCGAACTGGTGACCAAGGGCGTCATCGACGACATCTCCGACCTGCGCGATTCGTCCGACCGCAACGGCATCTCGATCATCGTTGAACTGAAGCGCCACACCCAGCCGCGCAAGGTGCTGAACCAGCTCTTCAAATACACCGCCTTGCAATCGACCTTCGGCGTCCAGCTATTGGCGCTGGTGGACAAGCAGCCGCGCCTGCTCTCGCTGAAGCGAGCGCTGCAAATCCACATCGATCACCGGGTGGATGTCATCACCCGGCGCACGCGCTTCGAACTGGACAAGGCCGAGCGCCGCCAGCATATCCTGGCCGGCCTGCTCATCGCCATCGGCAACCTCGATGAGGTCATCCAGACCATTCGCCAGGCGGCCGACGCCGACGACGCCCGCAGCCAACTGATGACGCGCTTCGGCCTGACCGAGATTCAGGCCACGGCCATCCTCGATATGCAGTTGCGCCGGCTGGCTGCGCTGGAGCGGCAGAAGATCGAGGACGAGTACGCCGAGATCACCGCCCATATCGCCTACCTGCAAAGCCTGTTGCAGGATCACGGCAAGATTCTCCAGCTGATCAAGGAAGATTTGGCCAAGCTGAAGGAGAAGTATGGCGACCCGCGGCGGACGCAGATCCTGCCCGGCATGGATGAAGAGTTCAACATCGAAGACCTGATCAAGGATGAGGATGTCTTCATCTCCATCACACGCCGCGGCTACATCAAGCGCACCCCCGTCTCGATCTATCGTCGCCAGTCGCGCGGCGGTAAGGGGCTGATCGGCATGACTACCCGCGCCGAGGACGAACTGGAGCATTTCTTCGTCGCCGGCACGCTCAACACCATGCTGTTCTTCTCTGATCTGGGGCGGGTTTACGCCACGAAGGCGTATGAGATTCCCGAACTCGACCGGACGGCCAAGGGCGTATCGCTCATGAACATCCTGCCCCTGTCGCAGGAAGAGAAGATCACCGCCGTGCTGCCGGTCCACGACTTCGAGGCGGGCAAGTATCTGATCATGATCACCCGCAAGGGGCGCATCAAGCGCGTAGAGCTGGGGATGTTCGCCAATGTGCGGCCGAGCGGCCTCATCGCTATCAACCTGGAGACAGGTGACAGCCTGCGCTGGGTGAAGATGACGCAGGGGAACGAAGACATCATCCTCGTCAGCCAGCAGGCGAAGGGTATTCGCTTTAATGAGGAAAACGTGCGGCCGATGGGCCGGACGGCGGTGGGCGTCAACGCCATGCGCCTCGACACCTGGGATCAGCTGGCCGGGGCTGATGTCGCCTCTTCCGACGACGATCTGCTCATCATCACCGAGAAGGGCTACGGCAAACGCACGCCGCTCGAAGAATATCGCCAGCAAGGGCGCTATGGTCAGGGCGTGCGAGCCATGAATCTCAGCCCCGAGCGCACCGGGGCCATCGTCGCCGCGCGGGTCGTGGGGCCAAAGGACGAAGTGACGCTCATCTCCAGCGGCGGTATCCTGCTGCGCATGTCGGCCGCCCACATCTCGCAGCAAGGACGCGCCTCGCAGGGCGTGCGGGTGATGGATGTGCGCGACGGGGATACGGTGGCCTCGGTGGCTGTCATCCGCGAGACACGCCAGGCGGTGACTGACGCTGAGATGAACGGGGACGATGGGCAAGTGACGAATGACGAACGACGAGTGACGAATGAGGAGCGCAGTTCGTAGCTCATAATTCGTGGCTGGAAAAGCAAAAGGGGCCGGTTGATTGACCGGCCCCTTTTTGTTGGGGAGAGTCAGGAACGCCGAAACCTGACTCTCGTTAAAAAGGAGGAGAAGAAGAAGAGATTGTTTTACCCTTCATTGACTATTCTATGACGAAAAGTCAATCCCCGCTGTACGTACGTTCTACGCGCTAGCTACGGGAAACCTACGCTTGTGAAAAAAATCATTATCGTGACCTGAAAAAGGCCAAGGTAGTGGCGAAGGCAATACCACCAGGCAGAACTAACTTCATATGCTGCTGTCACGTCTTCTTGTGGGTTGCGAGCCCCGAGGAGGGTATGGCAAACCGGGATTAGGCCAAACTGTTTGCCGAACAAATAGCGTGGTGTTAATTTTGTTCGACTGGCGAGGATATAATGAAAACTCAAGGAACGAGATTTGATGTATAATGACAACAAACTTATCAAATCTAATAATTATTGACACAAGAAACATTGGGCAATATTGAGGGTACATATGGAGGATTTGTTACAATGGGCTGATTATCAAACAGAGCTAGGGGGTATGTTTCAAGGAAAATTTGAGGAGTGGATTCAACGGCCCGAATTTGAATTACTTAATGGTAAGATCCAACTCATTTTTACATCCCCTCCCTTTGCTTTAAACAACAAAAAGCGTTACGACAATCATCAAGGTGAAGCGTATAAGCATTGGCTTGCCAGTTATGCACCTATATTTCGCAGGCTTCTTACAGACAGTGGATCTCTTGTAATTGAGATGGGAAATGCTTGGGAGCCCAGACTACCAGTCATGTCAACACTTGCATTGGAGGCCTTGCTTGATTTGAAACGCGCCGGCGATTTTTATCTTTGCGAGCAGTTTGTAGTTCATAATCCTGCCAGACTCCCCTCTCCAGCTCAGTGGGTTACTATCAATCGAAATCGAGTCACAGACAGTTTTACCCATATATGGTGGCTCTCGAATACTCCTTACCCAAAAGCCGATAACCGTTCTGTATTGAGGCCCTACAGTAAAGCAATGCTTCGTCTACTCGAGCGCGGAACATATAACGATGGAAAGCGGCCGTCGGAGCATGTAGTTGGGGCCGAATCATTCTTAAAAAATAATGGGGGCTCAATACCAAAGAATGTACTTGAGTTTTCCAATACTTCCTCAAGTGATCCTTATCAGAAGTACTGTAAGGAAAACGGGATCCTCGTGCATCCCGCCCGCATGAATATTGGCATCCCAAATTTTTTTATAAAATTTCTAACAGATTCAAATGATATAGTTCTTGATCCCTTTGCTGGCAGTAACACAACTGGTTCATCGGCAGAGGCGCTCGGCCGTTCATGGCTTGCATTTGAGCCAGTAGCCGATTACGTAGCTGGTTCTCGTGGAAGGTTCTCAGGATTGGATTAACAAGTGAAGCAAAACTTCGAGCTACGTACCTGGCAAAAAGAGGCTTTTTCAATCTGGGAAAGGCAGATGCGTGGTGTTGTTGCAGCAGTAACCGGAGCAGGCAAGACTAGCTTCGCTCTGTTGTGCATAGAGAAATTTTTTAGAACTATTCCCAACGGAGTAGTTCTCGTCGTGGTGCCAACCCAAGCCTTGCTAGATCAGTGGTATCTCAGCTTAGTAGATGATGCAGGTGTTCAATCTTCAGATATTGGTGTTGTTGCTTCAGGACGTAAGGATTGGCGAGGAAGAAAGTATGTCATCTCTGTAATTAATAGCGCACGGGCTCTTGCTCACAAGATTAGCGAACAAGCACCCACAATGCTCGTCGTAGATGAGTGCCATCGAGCGGGTAGTGAAAAGAATGCTCAAATTTTCACAGGCAGTTTTTCCGCAACACTTGGCCTTTCGGCCACTCCAGAGCGTCAATATGATGATGGGTTTAAGCGGTTAATACAACCTAATCTCGGAGATATAATATATAGATACGGATATGAGAGAGCCTACGCTGATGGTGTTATTGCGCCGTTTAAGCTAACAAATATTCGGTTTTCTTTAACACAACAGGAGCAAGAAGAATATGACATGCTATCCCGCAGAATAGCAGTTTTGCTTCAAAACACTAATGAAGATAGTGGAGAGCGAATCAAGTTGATGCTGCTCAAGCGTTCTAGGATAAGTTGGAATAGTCCATTAAGAGTCCCTCTAGCTGCTAGAATAGCTTTGGAACATCAAAGGGATAGAGTAATCGTGTTTCATGAGTCTGTGAAGCAGGCAGACGAAATTTACCGTATTCTTAGGGCCAGAAATCTACGAACTACTATCTATCATACTGGAATGTCACCTGAGCACCGTCGCGAAAATCTAAGGTTATACAGAAACGGATATTATACGAGCCTTATTTGTTGTCGTGCACTTGATGAAGGTCTAAATGTACCGCTCACCTCAGTAGGAATTATCGCAAGTGGTACATCCAGTATGCGCCAAAGAATTCAGAGGTTGGGTAGGGTACTTCGTCAGATTCCTGGAAAGGAAAGTGCGATAATATATACGCTATATGCTACAGACAGTGAGGCTAATAGGTTAATGCATGAAGCAGACAAAATGGTTGAAATAACCTCTGTAAAATGGTTAGGGGTGAATTTGGAGTTCAGTGGCTAAAATCATTCATGAAGGAAATGTGTATCAGGAAGTCTCGCTAACAATGTTCCATGAGCGAGAAGTTCAAGACCAGCTTGCCAGCCGAGCAAATCTCGTTTTCCCTGGGTATATTTATGCAGAATTCATGCCTCTTGTGACCACGGGTACTGATTCAGCGAAACCAGATTTTATTTTGGTTGAAAACGAATATCGCAGCTGGGTTGTTGGTGAAGTTGAAATGGTTAGACATGACCTCACCAATCATGTTCTCAGACAAGTTCAAGTATTTCTCAATGGTGAATATGGAGAAAAACATGTGCACCATGCCCTCCATCAATGTTCGAGCCTCAATGAGAAACGTCTTCGTCTTCTAATTGAATCAATTTCTCCATCTGTTTTAGTAGTAGCTGACAGACCTGATGTAGCATGGAAAACCGTCATTAATGGGCAAGGCGCAAAAATGGCAGTTTTCGAAGTCTTCCGAAGACATAACTCAGCAGATCTCATATTTCGAGTAAATGGAGATATTCCAGAAGTACATGGGGATTTTATTACCACCCTAAAATTTGATCGTTCTTTAAGACGCTTGCTAAGGATCAATACACCCTCAGGTTTGGCAGCTGAGAACGGAAACAAAATTGAAATTGAGTATAACGGTATGATAACTGAATGGGTGGTAATGATCGCAGAAGATAAGGCATGGCTCAACCCAGTTGGTCATCCAGATATGCCTGACGATGCAACCTTTATGCTTGGAACAACATCAGAGGGATACTTGAGAATGGAGGTGGCGAAAAATGCAGCTCACAATCGGTCTTGAAGCAATAAATTCTTATAAACGATTATCCTATTCCACATGGCATGCATTAGCAGAATTTGTCGATAATTCGACCCAGTCTTACTTCGACAATCGGACGATTCTTGATGAGGCATTCAGAAAAGAGGAGTCAAAATTAACCGTTTCAATTCTTTATGACAGAGACAGTAAAACAATCACTATTAAAGATAACTCAATTGGAATGTCTGAAACAGATTTGGAGGAAGCCTTAAAAATCGCGTCCCGGCCACCACGTTCCAACAGTAGGAGTATTTACGGTATGGGGCTGAAGACAGCTGCATGTTGGTTTGGTGATCGCTGGACGGTAACAACTAAGAAACTCGGTGAACCAAATGTTATATCCGTTACTGTAGATGTTCCTGCAACCGCGGCTGGAAACGGTAACCTAACTCCGATTCGAAAAGAGGCAGATATTGATCAACATTATACAGAGATCACAATATCTCATTTGCATCGGGGAATAAACGGACCAGCAGTAAAAATCATTAAAGAATACTTGTGCTCTATATATCGATGTGACCTTCGCGAGAATGTTCTAGAGTTATTATTTCAAGGAAAGCCCTTAAAATGGGAAGGCTTTGAGGATCGGATCCTCCGTGATGACCAAGGCCAGTTATATAAGAGAGATCTGGACTTTTACGTGCTTGGAAAACGCGTTACAGGTTGGGTGGCAGTATTAGAATCAGGAGGGCGTCCGTATGGTGGATTCTCTGTTCTCCAAAACAAGCGGGTTATAAAGGGTTATCCAAAAGGGTGGCGTCCAAGAAAAATCTTCGGACAGGAGGAGGGATCTAACGACCTAATAAATCAACGAGTTTGTGGCGAGCTATTCCTTGAGGATTTTCAAGTGAGTCACACAAAGGACGATATTGTTTGGGAGAGTGACGAAGAGGATATGATCGAGAGCGAACTCTTTATTAGAAGTGAGGACTATCGAAGAGTAGCAACTAAACAACGAAAGGGTGATCGAGAGGGCCTTCACAACTCGCGCTCGATAACGCAGTCAATCAAGTATTTAAGGAGCTCAGTTCTGATGAAATGATCGACGTAATCCGACTAACTGAGATTCCCCCAGAATCTATCCTTAAGCAAACGAGTCAGATGACTATTCAACATGCGGCGAAGGGGAAACCTCGATTTGATGTAGAGTTGGGGGATATGAGAGTCAGGTTTTTCGTTGACTCAGATGCATCACCCCGCGATACGTATTACGCACTTGATTGGAAGCCAGATGGCACAATAGAGATCGCTATTAATCGTAACCATGATTATATGGTCCAACTTGGAAATGATGTTGCTGACTTTATAAGACAATGTGTGTATGATGGTATTTCCGAGTTTAAGGCAACTCAGAAGAGAGGCCGCGTAGAGCCAAATACAATTCGCTTTATTAAAGATAATCTCTTAAGAGTGCCATATAGAATCCACGATGATACCTATGAGGGGGATGATGATTTAGAATGATATGGTCATAATCTGTACTTTTAAAGTCTTTGACCGAATAGTGATTTGAAGATCAAACGTGGCAGTGATAGGCTTCAGAGGTCTTCCGATATCTCTGAGATATGGTAGTGACAAGGGAATCCTCAACCGCCTGGTGGCTCGCAATGGCGGTTCAAGCCGCCTACAAAATCGAATCGTCCGCAAAAAACTCCTTGAACGACCGCTACCTATAGCCCCGCAGATTTACCAAGACGACCAAGGGCCATACCGAGAGACGCCTCCATCTTCCCTATCCTAAAGCCATCTCTCTGATCAACAATCCCGACCCAATCCGCCCCAACAATAAACACCCATCCTTCATTCATCGTTCCTCCGCCCTATCCGAGCTACAATTCCCCCCTATGACCCGCCTCACGCGCTACCACGCGCTGGCCTTCATGGTTCTCGCCCTGCTCGTGGCTGCCGCCTTGCGCCTGCCTGACCTGTCGGCCATTCCCCCCGGCGTCCACTATGACGAAGCCGCCTACGGCCTCAATGCCGGCGACATCGGCCTGCGCGGCGATCGGCCTATCTTCATCCCCGCCTTCACCGGCCGCGAGCCGCTCTACCTTTACGTCGCCGGAGGCATGGCCCGCGTGCTGGGCAACACGATCTTCGCCCTGCGCCTCACCTCGGCCTTCTTCGGCCTGCTGACCATCGCCGCCACCTACTGGCTCGGCCGCGAGATGCTGGCCGACCGGCGTATCGCTCTGCTGGCCGCGGCGCTGCTGGCGATCAGCTTCTGGCACGTGCTGTTCAGCCGCCTCGGCTTCAGGGTCATCAGCCAGCCGTTGTTGCAGGCGCTGGCTGTGGCGGCGCTCTTTCGCGGGCTGCGCGGCGGCCGTTGGCCGTGGTTGTGGTTCGCCGGGCTGCTCGTCGGCCTCAGCGCCTACACCTATCTGGCGGCGCGGCTGTTTCCCGTGCTCCTGGCTTTCGCTCTGCTGCCGCTTCTGCTCGATGCCGGCACTCGGCCCGTTCGCTTGCGCCAGCTGGCCTTCGTCGCCCTGGTCGCCTTTCTGACGGCCCTGCCGCTGCTGGCCTACTTTTACTTCAACCCCGACGCTTTCTGGGTGCGCATCGGCCAGGTCGCGCCGGGCGAAAGCGGCCTCAGCCTGACCGAGAGCCTCGCGCGCTCCTTTGCCATGTTCTTCCTGCGCGGCGATCCCTATCTGCGCTTCAATCTGCCGGGGCGGCCGCTGTTTGATTTTGTCACCGGCGGGTTGCTGCTCGTCGGCTGGCTGTTCGGCCTGCTGCGCTATCGCCGCTTCCCTTATGATTGGCAGCGCGCGGCCGTATTGCTGCTTTTGCTGGCTCCGCTGGTCATGATCCTGCCTACGGCGCTGGCCACGAACGAGATCGTGCCCAGCAATCTGCGGGCCATGGGCCTCATCCCGTTCATCTTCTTCCTGCCACCCATTGGCCTCATCGCCTTGCTGCGCGACGTGGAGCGACGCTTCGGCCGCCCGCCGCTCACCCGTGCCGTATCCTGGGTTGCCCTATTCATCCTGTTGGCCGGTGGCACGTATACCCAATATCTCTACTTCAACCATTGGGCGACGCAGGATGAGTTGCTGCTGGTCAACGACGGCGACCTGACTGCCGCCGCCGGATGGCTCGACGACACGCTGGCCGCCACGCCGCTCGCCGAACGGCCGGCCGTCTATGTCGCCGCCGTCCATTATCGCCATCCGACGATGGCCTTTCTCAGCGCCAACTACGACAGCTTCAACTGGCTGCCCGGCAGCCACGCGCTCGTCTTTCCCGCATCCGGCCCGGCGCTTTATCTTTATCCGGCCAACAGCCCCGCGCCGGCGTGGGCGCTGCCGTATCTGGAAGCGGAAGGCCCGCCGGAAGTCGTCACGGCCGAGAATGGGGTTGAACTGTTCCGCGTCTACCGTCTCAGCGCGCCGCCGACGCTGCCCGCCGCGACCGAACCGGCCAACTTCGGCGGGCTAATCGCGCTGGATGGCGTCATCACCGAACCGGCGGCCGGTGGGGAGAGCTTGCCGGTGACATTGCGCTGGACGGTGACGGCCGCATCGCCCGCCGGTGTCGCTTATTCCACGTTCGTCCACCTCGAAGATCGGAACGGCCACCGCTGGAGCCAGATCGATCAGGACGGCTACCCCGCCGGGCAATGGCGGCCGGGCGACGTAATTCTGGAGCGGCTCGACGTGGCCGTGCCGCCGGGGATGCCGCCGGGCGAAGATGGCGTCTATCGACTGCGCATCGGCCGCTTCGATCCGGCCGATGGCGAGCGCCTGCCACGCCTTGCTCCCAACGGCGCGTTCGGCGGGAATTCGCTGCTCAGCGACGACGTGACGATTCGTCACGCCGCGCCGCCCAATCCGCTGCCGGAGCCACCATTCCCGATCAATGAGGCTGTGATTGACGGGTTGCGTTTTCTGGGGCATGAACCCATTGCCCGCGCCGCCGAGACGGGCGAGACGGTGCCGCTGGCGCTGTGGTGGGCGGCCGAACAACCGCTGCCGTCCCTGGCCATCAATCTGTCGCTGGTAGGGCCGGACGGCATAGCCCACCCCTTCGGCTGGACGCAACCGGCCTATGGGACCTATCCCTTCTCTCTGTGGGAAACGCCGGCGTTCGTCATCGATCGACAGGATGTGCGCATCCCCGACGAGTTGCCGTCCGGCGAATATCGTTGGCGGCTGGAACTGGCGCAGGGTGACAAGCTGGTCTATTTGGTTGATCTCGGCTCGCTTAGGGTGACGCAGGCCGAGCGCCTGTTTGAATTGCCGCCGTTCGCCACCGCGATGGGCGCAACTTTCGGCGAAGAGATCGCGTTGCAAGGATATACTTTAGAAACCGGGTTTCCCGGAAGAACCCCGGTTTCCAACTCCATCCCGCTGGAACTCGTCTGGCAGGCAGTCGCCCAGCCGACGAACGACTACACCGTCTTTGTCCATGTGTTGAACGCCGACGGCACGTGCTGCGCGTGGCAATCGGACGTTATGCCCCATGGCGGCACTTATCCCACTTCGCGCTGGTGGCCGGGCGAGGTGGTGGTCGATTCATATGAGATCGTCCTGCCCGAAGGAGCATCCATCGAGGATCACGGGATTGAGGTGGGGCTGTACCTGGCGGAGACGGGGCAGCGGTTGGGGGTGATGGTGGATGGAGAAGCGACAGGGGATGCAGTCAGGCCAGGCTCTGGTCAATAGATACGAGTACAATAACTCGCATCCAGAGCAAACACCCGAGTATTTTATTACTGAACCATGAAACGAACTGCAATTCTATTTGATATGGATGGCTTGATGGTCGATACTGAGCCGCTGGCCCGCCGCGCATGGGAGCGCACGGTGGCTCTTTATGGGGCGAGCATTGACGACGACCTCTACAATCAGACGATCGGCCGCCGCACGGTCGAAACTACCCAACTGGTGCTGGATGCCCTGCGCCTGCCGGTGGCTCATGCCGACCTGATGCGGCGCAAAACAGACGAATACATGAATATCCTGGCCGGCGGGGTTCCGGTCATGCCCGGCCTGTGGACGCTGCTCGACCGTATCGACGCGGCAGGCCTGCCCTGGGCCGTGGCCACGTCCACGCCGCGACCGGTGGCGGAGATCGTCCTGGGCATGCTGGGCGTCACGGAGCGATATCACGCCCTGGCTTGTGGTGACGAAGTGACGAACGGCAAACCCGCGCCCGACATCTTTCTGCTGGCCGCTTCGCGGCTGGGCGCCTTGCCGGCCGCCTGCCTGGCGCTGGAAGATTCGCCCGCGGGCTGCACGGCCGCCGCCGCAGCCGGGATGCGTGTAGCCGCTGTGCCCACGGACATGACGCGCAGCGAGGCGTTCCCGTGCGCCTATCGCTGCTACCCGTCGCTGGCCGAAGTGGCGGCCGACCTTGAGCAGCTACTGGCGGCCGATTAATTCCTGACTTCGCCGCATTCCATCAGCTGCATCGAGGTAATGCCCTCAATCCAGCATTCAGCGACGAGATCGTCGCCGGTGATCTGCATCAGCACATGACTGCCCTGTCGGGCGAGGCGCTCGATGACTGGGTCAAGGCCGAAGCGGGCGCGGTGCTCATCCAGCCACGCCTCAGCCTCGTGGGTCGTCGGCAAGATGCAATCGCGGCAATCTTCCGGCGGCGGCATGCCCGTCACCAGGCTATGCAGCCCCAGGACGTAGGGGATCGAGGCGTCGTAACAGAAGTTCAACTGGTCGTTAACGACCCGGCAGTAAATCCACGCGCCGGTGTCGGGTATATCCACACCGATAACGACCGTCGCCATTAGCGGGTTAACGTCGACGATGCTCAACCTGTAGTCCCCACCCCGAAGCAGTTCATGTACCGGCCGCAGCGCCGCGTAGCTGATGCCGTCGCCCAGGTCCAGCAGACGCAGGTCGCCGTCGTAGTCGCGCGCGATGGGGATGACTTGATGCACCAGCCGCGCGGCCGATGCCGCCGGATTGGCCATCGTATTGTTGGTGACCATGCTCGCCAGAAAGACAATCGGCAGCGGCAGCAAAAGCGACGCCCAGCCGCGCGCGCTAAGCCCGCCACGCTGCCCAATATGGAGCAAGCTCTGTTCCAGGCGATAGTTTTGTACCAGGCCGAGGCCCGCCAGTGCCAGGGTGATGAAAAATCCACCCAACAACAGCCCGACGACCGTAGCTTCCAGCGTAAAGGGGTAGATATCGCGGCCGCGAAAACGGCTGTCGGTTAGCCAGACCAATAGCGTGCGCCCCTGATAGGGCAGATAGCTGAGGATGAGCATGAACGCCATGCCCGCCAGCGACCACAGGAGGATGGTGACGGGCGTTCGGGCGATGCGGCCGGTCAACCAGCCAATCGCCGCCCCCATCGCTGTCGTCAATCCGATCCCGGCCAGCAGCAACGGCAAATAGGACGCCATCGGCAGCCGGGCGATTTGCAGCACATCCATTCCCCATGCTCCCAGACCGACCGCCAGTCCGATGAGCAAGCCGTTGAGCGTGCTAAGCCGGCGATAGGTACGCGCGGCATTTTCGTCCTCTGCCGAGAGGTCCAGCTCGATCCGGTCTATCGGCCTCGGTTCCGCCATAGGTGAACGCCTCCAATTAGTGCAACTATAATGATACCGAAAATCGTGAACGTTGCCGCGTCAATTCCGCCGGCTCGCGGCGCATCCGCCGCGACCGTGGGTGACGAAACAGCCGCTTCCGGTCGCAGCTGCAGGTCGGTCAGATTATCGATGGTCAACTCCGTGCCGTCCCACAGCCCGTCCTCGCGAGCAATATGAGCCAGAATGGCCAGGTATTCCTCTTGAGTCAGAGAGCCGGGATAAAAGTAGGGCATGGCTACGCTGGCATAACGATAGACAGCATCCATCGTATCGAACTTCTGCAGCGTGCCGTCACCGATGATCGCGGGCACGGCCGTCGGCAGTTGAAATCCCTGACCATAGGGTCGCTCGCCGTGACAGCCGCTGTTCCAGCAGTTTTGGTCTTCATGGGGATATTGGGCGCGGAACTCATCGGTTAGCCCCTGCCCCTGGTCGCCGTGGCAGGGCATGCAGTGCAGCCAGAACAGATACGCGCCCTCGTCGGCCTGATTGGGGCTGACCACCGTTGGCGGCGGAGCCAGGCGATCGACGGTCGGCATGACGCCAGGGGCGAGCGTGGGCGGCGGGCCGGCATCCGGCGTTGGTGTTGAGGCCGGACCGCCACGCTCGATCTGGGCCATCGTCATGCCGTACAGAAATAGCCAAAGCGCGCCTGCCATAATCAGAGCCGCGCCGAAAGCAGCAAATCGTCGTAACATGTCATGTACCACCGGCTTCCTGACCGGCGTCTTTTTCCTCTAACGCCGGTTTCCTGACCGACGCTACAGGCATTACAAGCAAGAAGGCGGGCGTCTTGCTGCGTCGCCCGCCTTCCCTATCATTTTGTAATGAGGCGATTGTATCGCCATTCCGACGCCACGCGAGCGCCTGCTCGCAACTGTTAAGCTTTCTTTCCTCGCAGCTTCGGATCGAGGATGTCGCGCAAAGCGTCGCCGATCAGATTCCAGCCCAACCCGTAGAGCAACAAGGCCACGCCGGGAAAGACGATGATGAACCAGTATTCATCGAGCGTCAGGATCCACGAGCGGGCGAAGCTGACGATCTGTCCCCAGTCGGCATAGCCTTCCGGCAGGCCGATGCCCAGGAAGCTAAGCGCGGCGAACGACAGCACCACCGCGCCCAGGTCGAGCGAGATGCGCACCATCGTCGGGAACATGGCGTTGGGGATGACGTGTTTCATCATCAGATGGCTGTCCTTGGCCCCGCTGGCGCGGGCAGCCAGCACATAATCGCGTTGCTTTGTCGCCAGAATGTCGCCCCGGAGCTGTCGGGCATAACCCGTCCAGCCAAATATGACCAGGGCGACCGTGGCAGGCAAGACGCTACGCCCAAAGACAGGCGTCAACAAGGACGCGAGGATCAGCGCACCGGTCAACGAGGGAAAGACGATGAATATCTCCACGATACGCATTAGCCCCTCGTCCACCCAACCTCCATAGAATCCGGCCAACGCGCCGATAGTGACCCCGATCAGCGTCGAGGCCAGAGTGACTACGAAGCTGGCGAAAAACGCCGTTCGGGTGCCCCAGATCGTGCCGTACCAGATATCATATTGACCGCTCGTCGTGCCCCACAGGTGAACCCACTCTTCCTGACGCGGCCAGATGTTACGATACCACCAGGGCACGGTCATGGGCGCATTTTTGTTCCATGGGCTGCCGGGCGGCTGGGGGTCGGCGCGAAAACCGTCGCGCGGGATCTGCATCCGCGGCCAGTTTTCCTTGGGTGGTGGAGCCAACACGGGCGCGAACAGGGCCACCAGTGCGAAGAGGACAATCACGATGATGCCCGTGACCGAAAGCGGATTGGTGGCAATGCCGCGCAACAGCCGCGCCGTTTCCGGGCCGACCGCCTTCTCCAGGCGCGTCTGTTCGCGTAGTTCGCCGCCGTCGAGTGATACCGGGCCGTGATCAACAGGTTCGGTGGTTGTAGCTGTCATGGGCTTGTCTCCTCCAGAAATTAGCTGAGCCGCACGCGGGGATCGAGGACCGCATACAGGATATCAACGATCAGATTGGCGATCACGATCAGCACGCCGGTGAAGAGCGCGTAACCGAGCATCGACAACACGTCGAGGCTGACCGCCGCCGCCGCTGCCCACGAGCCGATGCCGGGATAGTCGAACACGGTCTCGGTGATGACCACGCCGTTGAGCAATCCGGCCAGCGTTAGGCCGGCGACGGTGATAACCGGAATGAGGGCGTTGCGCCGGATGTGACGATTGACCACCAGCTTCTCCGGCAATCCCTTCGAGCGTGCCGTCGTGACGTAATCCTGCCGCATCTCCTCCAGCATGGCCGAGCGCGTCACCTTCAGCAACAGCGCGACCTGAATGACCATCAGCGTCACCACGGGCATGATCAGATGGCGCAGCGCGTCGATGAAGATATCGAACCGCAGGTTAAGCAGCGAGTCGAAAGTCATCATACCGGTGTACTTGGTGAAGCCCGGACGCAGCACTTCCTGGCTAAACGCGATCGACAGTCGTCCCGGCTGGAACCAGCCCAGCTTGGCATAGAATACCAGTAACAATAACAGGGCGAAGACGAACGTGGGGAAGGACCAGCCCAGGATGGCAAAGATGCGCAGAGTCTGATCCACGGGCCGGTTATGGTTGAGCGCCGCCTTGATGCCCAGCCAGATGCCGAACCCGATGACCGGCACCATGCTCCACAAGGCCAGCTCCAGCGTGGCCGGGAAGCGACGGACCAGCACGTCGATGACCTCCTCGCGTCCGGTGCGCGAATAGCCCAAATCGCCGCGCAGCAACCCGCCCATCCGCTTGCCGGTCGAGCCGTCTTCGATGCCGACCAGCCAGTTCCAGTATTGCACGTAGAACGGCTTGTCCAGACCGTAGCGGGTGATGATCGCCTCGACCTGACGATCGGTCTTGGGAATATCGCGCACATAGAGGGCTGAACGCTCCACCGGGCCAAGCGCCTGCAGGAAGATGAAGATGAGGAGTGTGACGCCCAACAGAATGATCGGCAAAATCAGGAGTCGGCGAATGATGTATGCGGCCATAACCTTTTTTATCTCCCTTCAAATCATTCGAAGCAAATAACTTCAGATATTCGCCTCTTTTGTAATCAGCAAACGCCACAAAACGATATCTGTGAATTCGCTGTAGCAGGCGGCTCAACGCTCCCTGGCCTTCGCCTAAAGCGCTGAGGCGCTCGCTCCAACTCTGGTGCCGGTCGGGTTGCGGCGGCGAACCGTCGCAACCCGACCCTGCATAGACCTGTCAGGCCGCGGATGACGATGGCGTTTGATCGCCATCGTCACCTACGCCTGCAGGTGGGCTGGAACAACAGGTTTACTGACCCTGGAGCGACATCGTGTAGACGAACGATCCGGGGACGACCCGAGCCAGTTCCTCGCTGTAGCCATTCACCCAGCGCTGCTCATAGCGAGTGCCGGTCTGCATGGCCAGGATGACGGTCGGGATGTCGTTGTACCATTCCTGCTGGATGGCGAAGTACATCTGCTCGCGCTTTGCCGGATCGCTCTCGGCCGCGGCAGCGCCGGCCAATTCCTGGTACTTGTCCTTGATCTCCTGGGGCATAGCCTGGCGGCCGCCGTACGTCCCGAAGGTGTAGGGCTGGATCCAGTTATGCGGGTCATGGATGTCTTCCTGCCAGCCGCTGGCGGCAATCGGCAGCTGCGACACGCGGAAGGAGCGCAGGAAGGTCGGCCAGGGCAGACCGATGGTCTCGACCCGGTACAACTCGTTGATGCCACCCAACTCGGATTGCAGCATTTCGCCGATCGTCTGGCGGGCGGTGTTGCCGGTGTTGAAGGCGGCCTGGAAGCGGAAGCCGGTCGCCGGCAGCGCGCCGTCCCATGCAGCCTCAAAGTATGCGGCGCACTCCTCGGGGTTGTAGTTGTACGTCGGGCCGTCGGGGTTGTAGCCGAGCATGCCCGTCGGGATCGGGCCGTTGTTGCGGATACCCTCGCCGAGCTGAACCTCGGCGATGTAGGTATCATAGTCGAAGCAGGTGGCCATCGCCTTGCGGACGTTGACATCGCTGAAGAATTCCGGCGGGATACCATTGCCGTCCAGTTTGCCGGAGCCGATGTATGGCGAATCCGGGGCGATGTTCCAGGTCAGGAAGATGTCGGTCCGGGAGATGCCGGGGATGCCGGTCCAGCGGCGCAGCGGGGCATCGGGGCTTTCGGTCGGCGAGCAGCCCTGCTGGTAGACGCAGGCTTCACCCACGAGCGGGTCGACCTGCGGGCGGTCGGCGGTGTTGATCGCCACCACAGCGGCGTCGCCGGCTTGCAGCGCGGCAAAGCGGGTGCCCCACTCATCAACAAGGCGGTAGATGACCGTCTTGATCGCGGGCGGGCCGAACGGGCCACCCTCGAACAACGGGGTTTCCGCGGTCCGCCAGTAGTTCTCGTTGGCCGTCAGGACATACTCTTCGCCGGGGGTCCAGTGATCGAGCATGTAGGGGCCGGTGCCGTTGGCCACCGCGCCGAGCGGGGTGTTCTCCGCGCCGGGGGCGTAGTGATCTTGCCAGGTGGCGCAATCGCCGTCCCAGCTGCCCTGAGCGACAGCCCAGTCTTGATCAATCACGCTGCCCCAGGTGCCGGCGAGGGTCGCCAGCAGCGGCCCCCACGACTGGGCCAGATTGAAGGTCACGGTGCCGGCGGCGTCGTCGGCAACGACGGCGGCCTTGACCAATTCACAGGTGGCCAGCAGTTCTTCGGGCGTGGCCCCGGCCTTCAGGCCTTCGGGATCGCCGGCGAAGGCGCCTTCCTGGATCCCCTCGGTGACGTCACCGGAGGTATAGCCCAGGATCGGCTCCAGGAACAGCCACTGCGGGCCGTTCGGGTCGCTCTGCAGCAGGCCGCGCTGGAAGCTGTAGGCTACGTCGCTGGGGGTCAGCGTGGCGCCGTCATGGAAGGTGACGCCCTCGCGAATGTGGAAGGTGTAGGTCTTGCCGTCGGCCGAGATGCCGCCGTTTTCTATTGATGGAACTTCGGTGGCCAGAGCCGGGACGAACTTGGTCGGGTCAAGGCCATCATAGAAGATCAGGCTCTCATAGATATGCATGATCGTGGTGTTGCTGGCCGTATCATAGCCCAGCGCCGGATCGAGCGTGTCCATGTCGCCAAATGTCTGGCTGACGTAGGTCGTCGGATCGGGAGCGGCGATCGCCGCGGGCGGGACCGGGGTCGCCGTGACGACGACTTCCTGGACCTCGGTGACGACCGAAGTGACGACCACTTCCTGCCCTTCCTCGGTGATAGTCTCGGTGACGACGCGCGTCACTTCAACCGTCTGCGTTTGCGGCTGGCAGGCGACTAATCCGAGCGCCAAAACCAGCAGCGCGGCCATCAATAGGCCAATGCGATTCTTGGTAAACATGTTTTGTGTCTCCTCCATCATCTAAATGGATAAACTGCATTTGTCGAATGTGTGCGCCAGCTACGCACCAGTCAAGTTAAACCTGAAATCCTCTCTGCTTCTCCTGCTTTTGACATCACCTCCTCAAGGTGAATTACGAATTACGAATTAGGAATCAGGAATAAAGAACTGTTTTTCGCCACTATCTTCATTCGTAATTCGTAATTCGTAATTCGTAATTGATCACATAAATTTCTCCGCGTGGTGACAGGCCACCATGTGGGGCACGGCGGCCGTGCCCATATTACGAAACTCGGGGTCCACTTCACGGCATATCTCGGTGGCATAGGCGCACCGGGGGTGGAAGCGGCAGCCGGACGGCGGGTTGACCGGGCTGGGCACATCCCCTTCCAGGATGATCCGCTGTCGCCGGGCTTCCTTGTCCGGGTCGGGGACGGGGATGGCGGACAGCAGCGCCTGGGTATAGGGATGCAGCGGATGGTCATAAACCTCAT
>DAOMSB010000040.1:0-24056 GCA_035446145.1 Promineifilum sp. (SeqCode)
TATCATTTTGGCTTTGCGCTTTTTCATGCAACAAAGCCATTCGTAATTCGTAATTACAATGGTCAAGAAACGCACCAAAATCAACCTCTCCCAGCCCATCCAGCCGCGTGGCGGCGACCTTGAGCAGCTGTTCGCCACCGAGGGGGACGCGGAGCAGGCCGCCGGGCTGCAACTGTTGGCCGTGCGCGTCGATGCCATCGACCCCGACCCCGACCAGCCGCGCAGCACCTTCAACGACGACAGCCTGCATGAGCTGGCCGAGAGCATCCGCCAGGACGGCGTCATCCAGCCGATCGAGGTGACCCAGAGCAGCCCCGGCCGCTATCTGATCGTCCACGGCGAGCGACGCTGGCGGGCGTCGCAGCTGGCCGGGCTGGCCACCGTGCCCGCCGTGGTGCGCCGCCGCGACTACGACGACGTGACCCGCTTCGTGCGCCAGGTGGTGGAGAACATCCAGCGCGAAGACCTCAATGACGTCGACCGCGCCGCCGCCCTGCTGCGCCTGCGCAAGCTGATGCAGGAAGAGCTGGACGCGGCCGAGCAACAGGCCGGCGAACCCTGGGGCGGCAAGATCACCTGGGCCAAGGTCGGCGGCCGCCTCGGCTACAGCCGCCAGCGCATCCACCAGCTCATCCAGCTGCTCGACCTGCCCGACGAGATCAAGGACGCCGTGCGCGACGGATCATTGAGCGAGCGGGACACGCGCGTCTATCAGGGACTGACGGCCGTCCAGCAGCGGGCGCTCCATCGGGCGCGGATGGATGGTGCGCTTAACGCCGTCGAGGTGCGCCAGCTAGCCCGCTTGCTGCGCGAAGCGCCGGAGATGACCGTCGCCGCCGCCGCCCGCCTGCTGGAGCAAACGGCCGATGATGAACTCGCACCCCAGGAAGCCGATCCAATCACCCCTGCTCCCCCGCCCCCCGGCTCCCCCGCTCCGCTGCCCAACGAGCTGGAACCGCGCGGCGCGACGTTCACATCCGACCCGCTGCGCCCCGCCCGCGTCGGCGCGCCGACCAGCATCGAGCGGCTCGACTGGGTGCGCGGCCATCTGGCCCGCGTCGACCGCCACAGCCTGACGGCCGCTGAGCGCAAGGAGCTGCTGCGGCTGCTGAAGCTGATCGCCGACGATGTGGCGTCGCTGATGGCGGCGTTGAAATCGACCGATTTTTAACGATCGGCAGCCGAAATAATCGGCCGGGTTCGACATGGCGCTTTCCTCCGACGCAGTCATCACACTGATCATCCTCACGGCGGCCATCGTCCTCTTTCTCACCAACCGCCTGCGCGCCGACGTGGTGGCCCTGCTCGTCCTCGTCAGTCTGGGCGCGACCGGCATCCTCACCCCGCAGGAAGCGTTCTCCGGCTTCAGCCGTTCGGCCGTCGTCATCATCGTCACCATCTTCGTCCTGGCCCAGGGGCTTAACCTGACCGGCGCGGGCGAGAAAGTGGGCGACTGGCTGATCCGGGTCGCCGGTCGATCCGAGGGGCGGCTGGTGATCCTGGTCATGATCGCCGGGGCGTTCCTGTCCCTGTTCATGAACAACATCGCCGCGGCGGCCGTCCTGCTTCCCGGCGTGTCCGGGGCGGCCAACAAACAGGGCACCAACCCGTCACGGGTGTTGATGCCGCTGGCCTTCGCCACGATTCTGGGTGGCATGGCGACCTTGTTCACCACCACCAACATCGTCACCAGCGGCCTGCTGCGCGAGCAAGGCCTGCCCGGCTTCGGCGTGCTCACCTTCCTGCCGCTGGGGCTGCCGATTGCGGCCGTCGGCATCGCCTATATGGCCGCGTTCGGCCGCCGGCTGCTGCTCCATCGGCCGGCGGCCGAGGTGCTCAATCGCCCATTGGCTACGCGAAGCGAAGATCTCGTCGAAGTCTATCAACTCGACGAGCGCCTGTTCCGCGCCCGTATCCCGCCCGGCTCCATGCTCGAAGGCCGATCGCTGGCCCAAAGTTCGCTCCGCGAGCGCTTCAACGTCAACGTCCTCTCGCTGGAGCGCAACGGGCAAATCCGCCTGGCCCCGCCGCCCGACACGCTGCTGCAAGTCGGGGACGTCGTGATGCTGGAAGGCAGCCTGGAAGAGTTCCGCGAGCGGGATATTCAGCCCTATCTGGAGATTCTGGCCCCCAAGCGAATTGAGGAGCGCGATTTGGAGTCCGAGGGGATCATCGTCGTGGAAGCCGCCCTCGCCCCGCGCTCCGGCCTGTTCGGCAAGACGCTCCAGAGCGTCAGCTTTCGCGAACAATTCGGCTATTCGGCGCTGGCCGTCTGGCGCGGCAACCGGCCCATCCGGCGCGGAATGACCACGCTCCCCCTCCAGCTCGGCGATGCCCTGTTCCTGCAAGGCCCGCGCAATCACTTGCGCCTGCTGCAGCAAAACCCGGATATCATCCTGCTCGATGTTCCTTCGGGGGCGGAGCCGACCGTTCGATCGGACAAGCTGGCGTTGGCGGTGGTCATCGTCGTCATCACGCTGGCGATCAGCGCTACCAACATCATCCCCACGGCCGAGATGATGCTGGTCGGGGCTTTGGCGATGGTTCTCCTGGGGGTGCTGTCGGCCGACGAGGCCTATGGCGCGATCGAGTGGAAAGCGGTGGTCCTGGTCGCCGGGATGCTGCCGATGGGCCTGGCGCTGACCAACACGGGCCTGGCCGATCTGGCCGCCGCGAAGATCGTCGCTCTTGCCGCGCCCTATGGGCCGCGCGCGCTGCTGGCGGCGCTGTTCATCCTCACCACGTTGTTGGCGCAGGTCATCAGCGGCCCGGCCGTGGCGGCCATCGTCGTGCCGCTGGCCATCAGCGCGGCGCGCCAAACGGGCATCGACCCTCAAAGCCTGTCATTGGGTGTGGCACTGGCCACTTCGATGGCCTTTCTGACCCCCCTCGGGCATCCGGTCAACATCCTGGTGATGGGCCTCGGCGGCTATCGCTTCGCCGATTACTTCAAGGTCGGCCTGCCCCTGACGATCCTGTTGACGCTCCTGATCCTGTTGACCTTGCCGCTGGTTTATCCGTTGTAAGCCTTGCGCGGCGCTGCAACGGTTGAATCCTCCCGCCGGGCGTGGTAGCATTCGCTCATGAGTCCGACACCTGTTTTGCCCAAAACAAAGCGAACTCAACGCCCCTATCCCGGCGGCGAACCTGTTTGGGATTTGGCCTACCTTTACCCGCCCCAGGGCAAATGGAGCGAGGAAGCCTATCTCGCCCTGCCCGGCGGCATGCAAGTTGAATACAAGGACGGTTTCGTGGAGGTATTGCCCACCCCCACCATGGCGCATCAGTTCATTGTGCTTTACCTCTACCGTCTTCTCAACGACTATGTCATGGCCCACCGGCTCGGCTGGGTGCTGGTTGCGCCCTTGCCGGTGCGCCTGCGGCCGCGCGTCTATCGCGAGCCGGATGTCGTCTTTCTTTCGGCCGATCGTCCCGAACGCCTCGCGGAAGATTACCCCGACGGGGCCGACCTCGTGATGGAGGTGGTGAGCGGCGGCCGCGAGGACCGGCGACGTGATTGGGTCGTCAAGCGCGCTGAATACGCCGCCGCCGGCATCAGCGAATACTGGATCATCGATCCCGACGAACGGATCATCACCGTCCTGCGTCTTGAGGGCGGCGAGTACATAGAACAGGGTCGGTTCACCGATGAGGCCGAAGCGCCGTCGGCTTTGCTGCCCGGATTCGCAGTGCCCGTCACCGAAGTTTGGGCGGCCGCCGCGGGATAAGGCCCACGGCGGCAACACACCCTCGCAAACCGGGCTTCTTCCGGGAAGCCGGTTTCTGCCCACTTCCAAAGACCAGCCTCAATCAATCGCCCCCAATCTCCAGACCCCCGATGTTGGGCCGGAAGCCGTCGTCCGGCCCGTGCCAATAGCGCGCGACTGAATAGCCGTCGCCGACGGGATGCAGCAGGAGAATATCCTTGCCGTTGCCGCGGACGCCGCCGACGCGGTAATTGCCGTCGATGGTGATGTAGATGTCGCCGTTGGCCGAATCGACGGCCGCGCCGCTCACGTCTTTTCGCGCCAGGCCGGGGATGGCCGTGCCGTCCAGATAGAGCGCCCAGGAGCCGGCGGTCGTCTCGCCGAGCGTGGTTGGGGTGAAGGCCAGCAGATCCTCATCTTGCGCCCGCACCACGTTCCCTCCATTGGGGACGGCGGCCGTGCCGGTCGTGGAGATGAGCAAGCGGCCGTCGGGCAGCGCCTCAAGCGCGTCGATCTGCTCCCGACCGCCTTGCAGACCAACGTCCGAGCCGTCGAAGTACCAGTGGAACGAACCCTCGGTCACCTCGCCTGTCGTAATCGGGCTGAACCGAACCACATCAGCGACGTTGAAAGTGCCGACATCGGCGATGACTTGCCTCGACCGGAACACGAGCAGCAGGTCGCCGTTCTGCAAGCGAGCGAAGGCGGCGATGGGCCGGGTGATGCCGACGTCGGAACCGTCGAAGTACAGACTCCACGCGCCGGTCGCGCCGTCACGCTTGATGATGTCCTGCGGCGTGATGGCGATGCCGCCCACATTGCCGGGCTGCTCCGGGCTGAGATACAGGTCGGGGGCGGCCGGATTAACCGTCCTGAAATGAGCGGTGACGGCCAAATCGCCCGTCGCGTCGATCTCCAGCGGGTTGGCGTCGCCGGCGGCCGCCCCGCTCCAGTGGTCGAAGGCATAGCCGGGAGCGGCCGTCGCCGTCAGGCGCAGCGGAGAACCGGGGCGGAAGCGGCCGTCGCCACAGCCCGCGCCCGCCGTTGAGACAGACCCCGAACCGACGGGATCACTTGCCACGGTGACGGCCAGGCATGGGTCGGTCACGCGAAACCAGTTTAAGGCCGCGGAGGGGAGCTGTGTCGCCGGCCCGGCATAGGCCGCCAGCCCCATCCTGGCGTTCGGCCAATCGACCGTGACCGGCTGCCCCAGCGGGGTCCAGTCCACGCCCGACGCGCTGTAGGCGGCGGTGTAGACATTGCCGCGCCGCTCGATGCGCAGGCGAGGAGTGTCCACCATCCACGCATCGCTGCGTTCCTGGATGACGCCGTTGATCTCCGCCTCATACTCAATCCGCATGCCGTCGCGGAAGACATGGCCCAGGCGGATGTAGTTGTCGTCATCCTGATAGATGATCAGACCCCCCTGCTGATAATTGGCGCTGAGCGGATACCAGAAGTTGACCAGCGTCTCCAGCGAGAGGTCACCCTGGGGCATGGCCCGCAACAGCAGGTTCCGCGCGTCGTTGGTCATCTCCAGATCGCCGGGTTGCAGATCGACGACGAAGTATCCGTCCCATCGACGGCCGGCGATGCCGCCGATGCGCCAGTGGGCCGGGTCTTCGCGCACGAACGACCAGGCGTCGCTCAACGTGCTCGCCTCGAACTCATCGTTGTAGAAATCGGCCGGCTCACGCGGGATGACGCTCCATACGGGCGACCAGTCGCCAACCCCCGCGCCATTGACCGCGCGCACCCGCCAGTAGCTGTACATATTATAAGGAAGAGCAGGGGGCTGATAGGCGAAATTGACGATGCCGCTCGCGTCGGCCAGAGGCGATTCGAAGAACGGATCGGCGGCGACCTGCACATCATATGAGACGGCCGAAGCCACCGGCGACCAATGCAGCAGCGGCCGATCGGTGGCCACGGCGTCGCCGTCGAATGCGGTGGCGATCAGCGGCGCGGGTAACGTCGCCGCGGGCGATGCGAGGTTCAGATCATCCAGCGTGGCATCGATCCCCGCTACCTGCTGGGTGGAGATCCACAACTCGCCCTTGCTCGCGTCCGCGGGCAGCTGAAGCGAGGCGGCAACGCGCGTCCAGCCGTCGGTCGATTGGTCGATCTCAGTGATGGTGAAGGTCTGGGCCACGGTCGAGTTCGCGCGCAGGGCATCCAGCTGGATGGTGATCGACGCGCCGGCGGGTAACGTGGCGGCGTTGACCCAGCCGGAGAAATCATAGACGCCGCCGGGGGTCAACTCGAAGGCCTGATTCAACCGGGTGCGGCCCGCGCTGTCCAGATGCAGCGCATTCAGCCCGCTCAGTTGGCCGCTCTGGACGCAGGATGGCGCGCCCTTGGTGACGTTCCAGCCGGTCAGGCAGCCCTCGAAGCCGGGGTTGCTCAACGGCAAATCGACATTGATGAAGGGCGACGCCAATAGCTGGTCATACTCAGGGAACGCGGGGCTATTGATGAACGTGGTCTGGGGAAAACTGTAGAGGCCCACGCCCATCACTGAAACGCCATATTGCGGATCGCCGTCGGGGTGCGGCAGGCCGAATGCGTGCCCCAGTTCGTGGGCCGCGCCGCCGAGACTCACGTTATTGGCGCAGCCGGGCTGGAGGCAATCAGGGAACAGGCTATCGGGATTGAACCCCACCAGGAAACGGCGGCCGCCGCCCAGCGCCGTGCTGAAGCCTTCCCCCTGAAAGAAGATCCCCTGAACCAGATTGGCGGGCAGGATGTAGCCGCGGCTATCCAGCTCGGCGAACACGTTGCTCCACATGGTGGCGCCCAAGTTACAGGCCGACGAATCCACCGGCGGATAGCAGTTGCCGAAGTAGTAGGTGAGCGGGTGTTGGCCGATGACCAGCTCGGCAGGCGTCAGGGAGAACGTGTGGCCGTCGAGAATCTCGGCATACCAGTGTCGGACGTTGTCCATCGTTCGATTGACATAATCGAGGCCATTGGACACGGGCGTCACGCCGGCGGGGACGAACAGGATGGGCGCAACCTCGTAGCTTGCGTCTGTGACCGCGCCGGGCTGCAGATCGGCCGTGGGCGCGGCGGGCATGAAGTCGTTGGGCAGCGTGGGCGCATCTTCGAGCGGCGTCCGAACGGGCTGCTGCATCGCCATCAGGGGCAACGCGACGAACAACAGACTGAACAGCGAAAGTTTCAGCCAACGGTTGGCATGCATGATTAACTCCTTGTGGCTGGTTCGCGGGGTGGGATACTGCGCTGCCCCACCGGATGGGGCCGAGATTCGTCCCGTTCGCCGAATAACGGCCGTCGCCGAGCGGCGACCAATCGATCAACGGATCGAGCATAGATCGTCGAGGTCAGATTTGGATTAGAATTGCAAGATCTGACAGGTGGGCGCGAGACAATCCGGGCCTGTCCGGGTTATTTGCTCGCCCGTCTGTCGGGTGGAGGCCAAGGCGCGGCTCCATAAACCACATGATACTGGAGCTGTTTCACTAGTCACATAATCGATGATCTTGCGCAGGGTGCAGGTGTGGGTCGTCTCGCCGCTGAGCCGCGTCAGGCGCTTCACCAGCACCTGCCGGGCGATGATCTGCAGCAGGAAGGTGCCCAGCACCACCAGCATGGACAGGATGAGCTTGCGATAGAGCGGGTTGGCCCAGATGCCGGCGGAGAATTCGCTGATAGAGTCCATCTTGAGCGGTGAGTATAGAGCGCCCGTGGGGATATTGCTACTGTATCGGGCGCGCGATTATACCCCGCGCAAAATATGTTCGCGGCTTGCCCGCCGGGCCACAGATCAAGCGACGGCCGCTTCCGCGTAAACGCCCAGCTCATCCATCACCCGCCGCGCCACCAGCCGCCCGGACACCATCGCCGTGGGGAGACCGGTGCCGGGGTGGGTGCTGGCCCCCACAAAATAGAGGTTCTCGTAGTCGGGGTGACGATTGCCCGGCCGAAAGTAAGCCAGTTGGGTCAGGTTATGGCACAGCCCATGGGTCGAACCCTTGACGAGGTTATACCGCTTGCGCCACGACAGCGGGTTGAACGACGTCTCAAACTTGATATGGTCTTGCAGGTCGGTGATGCCCAGCAGCGCCAACCGCCGAAAGACGTGGTCGCGCGCGCGGTCGCGAATCTCGCCCCAGTCCTGTGCCTTGGTGTCGGAGAGGTGGCCGACGGGCACGACGGCGATCAACGTGTCCTCGCCCGGCGGGGCCATCGTCGGGTCGAGCCGCGCCGGGGCATGGATGTAGACGCTGGGATTGGCGGGCATGGCCAGATCGCGGATGATGCTGACGAAGTTCTCGCGGTAATCCTCGGCCAGGAACAGCGTGTGGGGCGGCATGACGACCTCGCAATCGACGCCCCAGAAGAAGCTGATCGTCGAGCAGGAGTAGCGCTTGCGGGCCAGCCTCTCCGCCTGCTCGCTCGGCGGCAACAATTCGTCGTAGACGTAGGGCAGATCGGCGTTGGCCACGACCACGTCGGCCCAGACCTGCTCGCCGTCCTCCAGCACGACGCCCCGTGCCCGATCATCAGCGATGATGATCCGCGTCACCTCCGTGTCGAAGACGAACTCCACCCCGGCATCGCGCGCCAGCCCCATCATGGCCTCGACGATGGCATACATGCCGCCCCGCGGATACCAGACGCCGTGGGCGATCTCGGTGTAGGGCATCATCGAAAATGTGGCCGGGGCCTCGAATGGGCTGAGGCCCATGTAGACATCCTGAAACGTGAAGGCCGCCTTCAGCCGGTCGCTGTCGAAGTAGGTGGACATGTGGTCATAGTGCCGGGCAAAGGGCTTCAACTGATAGATGAGGGGCAGGTTGTCGATGTTGAAGAAATCGCCGAAGGTGCGGAAGTCGCGATAGACCAGCTTCTCGGTGCCGATCTCGTAATGGCGACGGCCCTCATCCAGATAGCGCCGGAAGGCGGCGAACGCGCCCGGCTCGATGGCCTCCAGCTGCTCGCGCATGTCGTCCATATTCGACGTCAGCGAGAGCTGGCTGCCGTCGTCAAACACCAGATGATAGGTCGGGTCAATGCGCCGCAGGTCCACCAGTTCGCGCATGTCGGCTCCCAGCGCGGCGAACTCCGCCTCATAGAGCAGCGGCATGACCATCAGCGTCGGGCCGGTGTCGAACTGGTGCCCCTCGCGACTGATGCGGTCGCAGCGGCCGCCGGGCCGCGCGTTCTTCTCAATGACCGTCACCCGCAAGCCGTGCCGGGCCAGATGCGCTGCCGCCACGATCCCGCCCATCCCCGCGCCGATGACGATAGCTGACTTATTCATGTGATCATCCTATTGTTTGGCGGACGACAAGACAACTCCTGTCGCCCGACCACCACCGTCGTCTGTTGTCTGTTGTCCGCAGTCATCTTCCTGATTCGTAATTCGTAATTCGTAATTCGTAATTGTCTTCCCCCCCCCATCCACAGCGCCGCCCGCGCCGACTTGCGCTCCGGGTAAGCGGCCCGCAGGCGATAGCCGTCGCGCTCGATGAGGCCGGCCACGTATTCAAAGCGGGCGATATAAGCCCGGCCGGCCAACCGGCAGCGGGCACTCGGCACGCGCGCGATGAACGCTCGCCCCTCGCGGAAGCAGTCGCGGGCCAGCGCCACGCGCTCGGCCACCCACGCCCGAAAGGCCGGGTGGTCGCAATCGCCCATGCCGATACCGTGTGCGGCCAGATATTCGGCGGGGATGTTGTAGTAGCCGCCGGCGCAATCCTCGATCAGGTCGCGCAGCATGTGGATGATATGAGCGCCGCGCACGGCCGTCGCGCGCCCTTCCAGCGGCGGCGGCGTGTCGTGGCCGATGAAATGGAACAAGGCTTCCGAGACGGCCGTCGCCAGCAGGTCGGTATAGCGCTCCAGTTCGGCGGCCGAAATAAGCCGCCCGCGCCGCTCCAGGTCGAAGGCCATCACCGCCATCATGTTGTCCAGATAGGCGTGCAAGCCGCTATCCGGCTCCGCGTCCCCATTGATCAGATCGACCAACAATTGCTCTTCGAGACAAAGATCGCCCGGCATTCGGCCGCGATAGACCGCCTCCAGCAGCATCTGCTGCCGCCGCAGAAAGGCGGCCCGCTCGGCCGCGCCGGCGTCGCCCTCATCAATGTGGTCATCGACCCAGCGGAAGTAGGCATAGGCGCGATAGGCGTCAGCGACGCGGTCGCGGTCGGCCAGGCAGCGGATGGTATAGTAGGTCTGGGCGCTGGCGGCATGGGTCATGGCGGCCGCCAGGCGGGCCGTGGATGGATCGCGAGTGGCAGAAGTGGAATCGAGGCTTCCCGAGAGAGCAGACATTGCATCACTCATTGGGCTGCTGGGATCGCGCCCGACTGATTCGGCGGCGGGCTATCGCCCTTTCGCACCAATGAAAGAATAAAACAATGTCGCTTGTGGCGGATAGTGACAAAAATCACATATTAAGGTGATCGATGTAATAAGCGTCTGATGGGATTTACCCGTGACCTGGATGTGCTGTTGGCGCAATGGTCGAGCGCCGCTTCGCGCGCGGCCGCGATCTCGTCGCTGGAATACGGCGCGACACGGACGGCGACTCCTCTCGTCACCGCCCGTGCCTCTCGACTATCTCAATCGTCGTCCGGCCGCAAGACGACCGGCAGAATCACCGAACGCCCCAGCCCCGAGACCACCTCGGCCGAATTGTTCAGCAGCTCCAGCTCCTCATCGGCGGTGGTGATTTCGGCCGTGGCCGACACCCAGGGCGGCGTCCCCTGCCGGGGGACGGCCAGTGTGATCGTGATCGTCTGCTGCGCCCCGGCGGCCAGCGCGCCCAACGTCCAGCGCAGCGGCGACGTTCCGGCCGGCGCGGGCTGGGCGGAGACGAAGGTCAGCTCGGCCGGCAGATCATAGACCAGCGCCACCCCGCCGGCGGCCAGCGCGCCGGGGTTGGCCACAGTCAGGGTGTGGATCATCGTGTTGTTCGGCCGCCGGCCGCCGCTCTCGCCCCAAACGGCGATGTCGGCGTGGGCGCGGCCCAGGCTGACATCATCGACGACCGCCCAGCCCACGGGCTTGCCGGCCACCTGCGCCTGCCGGAAGGTGATCTTCACCGACTGGCCTTTATACGTCGACATGTCGAGCCACTCATGGCGCATGCCGGTCGGGCTCGACGGCAGCTCTCTGGTTAGCAGGGGCGTGCCGTCGGGCTTGGCCAGCTCCAACCGCAGCGGGCCGCGCGACTGGTAGACGAACGACAGCGTCGGGTGAACCATGCCGGCGGGCACGGCCACCGTCTGCGACAGGATCGATTCGCCGCCATTGGCAGCCAACGCCGGCCCGGCAAAAGCCACATCAGGCTGCGTGAAGCCTGGGATTACGGCCGGCCCATATTGCAGCCAGGCCGCATAGGGGTTGCCTTGCGCGTCCACCGCCAGCCCGGGAGCCTCCCAGGAAACCTGCGTTTCGGCGGTAGCCTTGGCCACATTGACCGGCCCAATCCAGTCGCCATCCGGCGAGCGCGTCAGATAGAAGAGACTGCCCACCCCATGCTGGTCGCTCGTCGGATAGGCAAAGTGCGCCCCGCCCATGGCGTCGAGAGTCATGGTGGAGCGGTACCCATAGCCGGCCGGCAACGACTCCTCCGTCACCCGGCCGTCCGGTTCGCGCCGCAAAAAGAATTGCGCGCCTCCCTCCGACATCGCCATCTGCACCGCGCCGTCGGCCGACGCCATCACCTTCGAAAGAAGGTTGGGGTTTTTGTAGAAGCCCAATGTTTCCTCTAACCCCCATACGCCCTCATTCCATTGCCGATATTGCCATGCCAATTTGCCAAAGTTGTTCGGCTCATAGCCTGGCCGGATGAGATGGACGCGGCCGCCCGCATCCGATACCAGACTGCCCGGGCCACCCTCGTGAAGAATAGTGACTGCCCCCCAGGAGCCGTCAGGGGCGCGCCGCCGATAAACGGTGTGGTGGTCGCCACTGATACCGCCGTCCGGTTCGGCCCAGATGACATGGACCGATCCGTCGGGCGTCGTCGCCATCTCAAACTCACACCACCCCATATCCGGTCTGCCACCGCCGATCTGCGTTTTCGCCGACCAGACCCCGCCCGACCGCCGGATGTAATTGACCGCACCCTCCCGACCGCACCAGAGGAAGTCCAGTCGGCCGCCCGGTCCGGCTATCAGGCTGAATTGATTCACCTCCTCGGTTCCGGGGATCTGCTCACTCCCCGCCCAACCTTCGCCGGATTGACGCCACAGCCGGACGGTCCCACTCACGGCCGTCAGCCAGACCTGGCCATCGGGCGCGGTGATCAGCTGGCTATTTCGCATCCCGCTGCCCAGTTGGACGACGTTGGTCCACGTGCCGTCGGGGCGACGGGTAGCGCTGCTGAGCGGTCCAGAGTCACCGGATGCCCAAACCACGAAGGCTCGACCCTCGCCGTCGATGGCCATCACCAGCTGCCATTCGATCACGTCGGGAGTCGTCTTCACCCGAATCGGCAAGCCGAAGGAGGCGGCGCGCGCGCCCAGCCCGGCGGCGGCCGTTCCGGTGTGGGCTTGTTCGGCGTCGTTCAACCGGTTGGGGGCGATGGAGCCGCCCGGCTGCCACGCTCCCCAGCCCGCGGCCTCAAAATTGCCGTTGATCAGCGCATCGACGGCCGGCGGCATAACCGGACTGACGCCGCGATCGGTCGGCATCACTCGCGTGGCCGGCGGCAGCGCGCCATAGCCCGGCTTGGCCCATTCCAGCGACAGCGACGGGACGACCGCTCCCATATGGACCATGAATCGGCCATCGGCCGCAGTTGCCACGGTCATCAGGCCCGCCGGATTAGCGGCGACCGCTGCGCCGCCCACCGGGTTGCCGGTATTGTCGACGGCGCGGCCGACCGCCCGACTTGAGAAGTATGTCGTGAGTCCATCGCCAGGATCGGGTGTCCAAGGCTCAACATTGAGGGCGTAATCGATGCTTCGCACCCGAAAACCCACCCTGTCTCCCGGCTTCACGCCATGCTCGTCAGGCAGAAAAACGTAGCCCGGCTCGGCAATATAGAACTCCAGTTTTTTCCAGGGCCCGTTGTTGATGCTGAAATTCAGTTCTTCTTCCTTAATATTCGATCCGCCGGGGTCATAGCTGGTCCAGCCGATTGCCACCGGATCGCCTGCCCGCGTGAAAGGTGACAGCGGCCCCATGGTAGTGACCGGCGGGCGATTTTCCACCATTGTTTTGGTGTTAGGGGTGCTCGGCCAGGGTTCAACGTTGCCGGCGAAATCGCGACCGCGGCTGCGAAAGGCCAGCTGCTGCCCCCCAACGCCCTCGATGTCCATCGAAGTAAACCCCTCGTAAGGCTTCAAATCGACCCACGGCCCGCCGTTGATCTGCATTTGCACGTCGAATGTGTTCAGCCCGGCCACGCCGCGATCCGCGCCGTCCCAGCGAATGGTGAAGGTCGCCGGAGATTCGGCCGGCAGCGCGGCTACGGTCGTCTGCGGCGGCCGGCCATCAATGGTGCCCCAATGCGGCTCGAAAACGGTATTCCCGTAGCCCAGCTGATATTCACGATCCCTCCACGGCTGGCCCGGAAAATAGTCATAAGCCCACAGGGTGGCGGCCGTTAGATAGAGATCCCCTTGATACAAGAAGTACTCGGTCCGCGTAAAGGTGATGGTTTTGCCGTTTGGCGCCCAGCTTCGCACCTCGATATCGGTCAACGGCACTGTGGGCTTCATGGTGACCTGATTCTTGCCGTCGGCGTCCATGACCATCAAATCCCACCAGCTGTCCCCGGTAGAATCGGCGCTGTAGGCGATTTTCGTCCCGTCGGGCGACCAGACCGGGCGCAAGCTGAGGCGCTGGTTCGATAGCTGCCGCACGTTGCTGCCGCCGGCGCTCATGACATGGATGCGAAATTCGCCCGTGCGGGTCGACGAAAAAGCAATTTGTTGGCCGTCGGGCGACCAGGCGGGAAACGCGTCCCCCGCCGGATGATTGGTGATGTTGGTTTGGCCGGAGCCGTCGGCGTTCATGACGAAGACGTCCGATTGCTGGCCAAGGATGCGGTAGAAGGCCAATCGCTTGCCGTCGGGCGACCAGACCGGCCAATAATCATTGGTGTCGTTGTCGGTCAGCCGGGTGGGCGGCCCCATGGAACCGGTGACGTAGTTGAATGAGGCGACATAGATCTCGAGGTCTTCAAAAGTTCCGTCGCTCCTGGCCGGGGCGGAGACAAAAGCGAGGCGCGTTCCGTCGGGGCTGAGGGCCGGCTGGAAGTCGACGGCCGCGTCATTGGTCAGTCGGTTGCTGCCCTGTCCCGCCTGCAGGCCGCGCATGACGAAGAGATCATACTGACCTCTATCTCTATCATAGGCATGATAGGTGACGCGGCCCCAATCGCCCTCATCCTGATGGCCGCCGGCGGCGCGGTCATCGGGTGGCGGCACGGCGGGGCCTTCGCCGGCAGGCGGCGATACCGGCGCGCTTTCGGGCAACCAGGACGATGGCCAGGGGTCGAGGATTTGGTCTTCGACATCGCGGGTGACGGGCGTCGCCCCCGGCAAGCTGACAGCTTGCGCCACAGGCGGCCGGTCGGCGTCATGGCCGGGGGTTTGTGCCGCGGCCACGACCGGAACAATCATCAGGCAAACAACACACAGGACAAAAAGCCGGATACGCGCGTTGCGAGTCATGGATTGTCACTCCCGGGGGAATCTGGTAAAGAGGGTAATCGCCCCCCCCCGAGGCAATTATGGGCAGTATAGCAAACCCGATGACCATTCTCAATAGGTGCAATGACGGATTCCAAATATAGGCGGATCCGCCGCACTATCCCGCCCGGCCATCCCGTGGTAAAATAGAATCATGGTCACCTTGATCGTCCCCGAACGACGGCACACGAAGCGCAAGCTGTCCTATGAGGAGTATCTCGCCCTGCCCGACGACGGCCGCATTGTGGAATGGGTCAATGGAGAAATTATTACCCATATGCCGGCAACATCATTACATCAGAATGTCGCTTCCCTAATTGAAACCCTACTTCGACTTTATGTAGCCCGATTAAGATTAGGCGTTGTTTTTGATGCACCGTTCGAGGTGCGGCTATGGCCCAACGGCCCGGCGCGTGAACCGGATGTGCTGTTCATCGGCCGCGAGCGACTGGCGCAACTGACCGAGCGCCGCTTCGAGGGAGGCCCCGATCTCGTCGTCGAGGTCGTCTCGCCCGGCAGTGTCACGATCGACCGGGTCGATAAATTCCTGGAGTATGAGCAGGCCAACGTGAGCGAATACTGGATCATCGATCCGCGCCCCCACCAGCAGCAGGACGACTTCTACATCCGCGACGCCGGCGGCCGATTCGCCGCCGCGCCGCTCGACGACGAGGGCGTGTTCGCGTCGGCCGTCCTGCCCGGCTTCCGGCTCAACGTCGCCTGGCTGTGGCAGGAAGAGCTACCCGACGCCGAGCGCATCACCGCCGGTCTGCTGGCCAACGCGCCCGGCCTGCCGGACGAACTGCGCGCCCTCTATCGCGAGATGGCGCGAGTTTTGGGCGAACCTTGATTTTTCGCCCCCTATCGAGTAGAATCCACTCCGGTTTCCGACCGTGATCGATAACAAATGAGACATGCCCGGCCAGTGCCGGGCTTTTTTGGGCCTTATCGAGCGAATCCACAGATTACACAGATTTCACAGATTGATTGACTGGTAATCACGAGTGGACGACGGATCAATAACATCGAAATCAATGATTCCAGGCAGCTCTCGCGGCAGACATCCTAATCGGTGTAATCTGTGAAATCTGTGGATTATCTTTTATGAAACAACGACAAGACATTCGCAACATCGCCATCATCGCCCACGTCGACCACGGCAAGACGACGCTGGTCGACGGCATGTTGCGCCAGACCAACGCCTTTCGCCAGAACCAGAACGTGGCCGAGCGCGTCCTCGACTCCAATGACCTGGAGCGCGAGCGCGGCATCACCATTCTGGCCAAGAACACCAGCATCGAATACAACGGCGTCACGATCAACATCGTCGACACCCCCGGCCACTCCGACTTCGGCGGTGAGGTGGAGCGCGTCATCAACATGGTCGACGGCGCGCTGCTGCTCGTCGACGCCGTCGAGGGGCCGATGGCCCAGACGCGCTTCGTCCTGCGCCAGGCGCTGGCCAAGGGGCTGAAGGTCATCCTCGTCGTCAACAAGATCGACCGCCCCGCCGCCCGCCCCGACCACGCCGTGAACGCCACCTTCGACCTGTTCATCGATCTCGGCGCGTCGGAAGAGCAGATCGATTTCCCGGTCATCTATGCCAAGGCCACCGACGGCCGCGCCGGCTTCAGCCCCAGGGAACTCGGCCCCGACCTGCGGCCGCTGTTCGACACCATCCTCGACGTCATCCCGCCGCCCGTCATCGGCGACGGCCCCACCCAGATGCTCGTCACCTCGCTGGAGTACAGCAACTACGTGGGCAAGATCGCCGTCGGCCGCCTGCTCTCCGGCAGCCTGCGCGCCGGGCAAACGGTGGCCCATATCAACAACCAGGGCGAGTTGACCAACGGCAAGATCACCAAGCTCTACACCTTCCGCGACCTGCAGCGGCAGGAGCAGGCCGAAGTGAGCGCCGGGACGATCGTCGCCGTGGCCGGTATCCCCGACGTGGGCATCGGCGACACGCTGGCCGACCCCGACCAGCCCATCGCCCTGCCGCCGATCAAGGTGGAAGAGCCGACGGTGCGCATGATCTTCCGCATCAACGACAGTCCGTTCGCCGGGCGCGAGGGCAAATATGTCACCAGCCGCCAGCTGCGCGACCGGCTCATGCGCGAACTGGAGAGCAACGTCGCCCTGCGCGTCGAGGAGATGGACAAGGCCGGCGAGTTCCTCGTGTCCGGCCGCGGCGAGCTGCACCTGGCCATCCTCATCGAGACGATGCGCCGCGAGGGGTATGAGCTGGCCGTCGGCAGCCCGGAGGTCATCTATCGCGAAGGCGAAAACGGCGAGCGGCTGGAGCCGTTCGAGCAGGTCTATGTGGAGGCGCTCAACGACTATTGGGGCAGCGTGGCCGAGATGCTGGGCCGGCGGCGCGGCCGCATGCTCGACATCCGCTACGGCGACGACGGCACCGTCTACGCCGAATACAGCGTGCCCACCCGCGGCATCCTCGGCTTTCGCCAGCCGTTCCTGACCGCCACCCGCGGCACGGGCGTGTTCCATGCCCTGTTCGACGCCTACCTGCCCTATGCCGGGGACATCGCCCACACCGAGTTCGGCTCGCTGGTGTCGCTGGAAGGCGGCCCGGTCAGCGGCTATGCGCTGGAGCATCTGACGGCGCGCGGCACGTTCTTCGTGCGGCCGTCAATCGACGAGGTCTATCCCGGGCAGGTCGTGGGCGAACACATCCGCGACGAAGACCTGATCATCAACGTCTGCCGCACCAAGAACCTGACCGGCCACCGCGCCAAGCCGACGGCCATCGTCGAGGCCCTCTCCCCGCCGCGCCTCATGACGCTCGACGAGGCCATCGAATATCTGCACGAAGACGAACTGCTCGAAGTGACGCCGGAGTCGCTGCGCATCCGCAAGATGGTGCTCGACCACAACATGCGCAACCGCGAGGCGAAGCGGGTGAAGTACGCGGAAACGTAGTCGTTATCGCACCGGTTTTGCCTGTCCGCTGCGGGTTTGAACCCGCACGTATGAGGCAATTCATACGCGATTACCCTGGTGGGCCTGCAACCCGATTACATTCGCTGCCGGATCCATGGTATAATGCCGCCATGTCCTCGCCCGTCGTCGACGAACGTTTATTTCAGCAGTTGCTTCAGGCCGACAAACTGGGCATACGAATGGAAATTGTCGGCGGCCTACCTCTTTGGGAGGCCAGCCCCGTCTTGCGCCACCAGGAAGCATTGGATCGAATTCGCGCGTCCATCCGTCCGCAAACCAATCAGTTGGACGACGATCTGAAATGCGATTGCTTCCACGCCGCTGACGTTTATGTGGTCTTCCCCGATGGCTCACTCAAACGTCCCGACATTGCCATCTACTGTCGCCGGCCGGACGAAGATGACGAAGCCATCACCCTGATCCCCGAAGCGGTCATCGAGATCATCAGCAAGGGCTACGAGGCCAAGGACCTGGAGATCGGCCCGCGCTTCTACCTGTCGCAGGGGGTGAAGGACGTGATCGTCTTTGATCCCCACACCCTCGTGGTCCTCCACCTGACCCCCACTTCGGCCGCGCGCCATGTCTCGCCCATTGACATCACCCTGGCCTGCGGCTGCGCCTGCCGGGTCTAGCCGGAATGCGCCACCCGGCGCGTCAATCGCCCTCCAGCTCCACCCCCAACCCGTCAGCGATACGATTGACGAAAGCAAAATAAGCCGTGACGGCGCAGATGTCGTGAATGGCCCGGTCGTCGAAGCCCGCCTCGCGCAATGCGATGATATCTCCGGCAGCGACGGCCCACGGCTCGCGAGTGAGCTTCATGGCGTAATCGAGCATCGCCCGATCGGCCATATCCAGATCGGCCGCGCGGTAATCGGCGCTGAGGTCGGCCAGGAGTTGCTCCCGCGCCGCCTCCGCCACGCCCTCACCCTCCAGCAATCGACGGAGACCCGCTCCGTGATGGTGCAGTCAATAGTGACAGTGATTCTCGGCCGAGACGACGACGGCGATCATCTCGCGCTGGATGCGGCTCAACGGCCCGCGTTTGCGCATAAGCTCGAGATACAGGTCATAATGATGACGCAGCGTCTGGGGGTGGACGCTGTGAATCTGGATAATGTTGTCGCGGTCCTTGACCTGCCATTTTTCAGGTACCTGTTCGAACGGTACGTAATCGATAAAGGCCATGTTTGATTTCCTTATACGAGTGACGAGTGACAAACGACGAGTGACGAGCCTGAAACGCGCTCGCCGCTCGTCGCTTAACACAGGACATTTTTCGCCGCACTACATTCACCCGGGTTGCTCCCTTGTATGAATCAAGGCAGCAACCCGGGTAAATTCCCAATTCCCAATTCGTAATTCGTAATTCGTAATTACACTACGGCCGATTCACCACAATCGTCGTCCCGTTCGTCCCGCCGTCCACGTCATGGTTGGCCGCGCTGCTATAGGTCGTGCCGGACTTGGTGATGTTGGTGATCGTGAACTGCACGCTGGCGACGCTGTTCCGCCGCAAGCCGGTCTTGTTCACGCTGCAGACGCCGCTGGCGTTGGTGGTGCACGAGCTGCTGCCGCTCGACCCATTGCTCCAGCTGCCGGTCACCTTCGCCCCGGAAACGGGCGAATGATTGGCGTTGTGGACGGTGATGGTCACCGTGGCCCGCCACCGGCTGCTCGACGTATTCACGCTGCTGCCGTCCAGATCGCCGCTGTGGGTGCTGTTGCTCTGGGGCGTCGGCGTCGGGGTGGCAGTAGGCGGAACGGGGGTGTTGGTCGGCGTGTTTGTGGGCGTGGCTGTCGGCCCCACAGGGGTGTCGGTAGCCGTCGGGGTGTGCGCTGGCGTTGGGCCGCTGCCGGATGCGCCGGCGACGACCACCGCGTACGGCTGCGGGCCGTTGGCCACGCTCGCCCCCTGCACGCTGACCGTCCACGTCCCCGCCGCGGCCGACTGCACGTAGACGTTCTCGACATTGTTGACCGTGTCGGCGCTGCCGCCGGTGGCCGACCAGCCGCCGCTGAAGACGTTGCCGCGATAGACCGCCCCGCCCGGCGCGGTGACGACCAGGTTCAGGTTGTTCACCAGATTGAGCGCCGCGGCCTCGGTTGAGGGGTAGTCGCTCCAGACCAGCGTCACCTTGAACGGCTGGCCGCCGGTGACCGTGTAGCTATAGGTTGTGTTGCCGCCCGTGCCGATGCCGGTCGCGTCGTCGACGTACTCATGGCTGCCGTCGGTGGCAACGGCCACATTCACCCGCCCCCAGCCCTCGTGGACGTTGGGGATGGGGTAGTCGTTGTCGTTGGCCCCGTCGTTGTTCTCGTCCTGCATATCGACGGCCGAATTGATGATCGTCGCCTTCACCAGAGCCGCGCTGGCGTTATGGCTCGCCGTTTTCTGGTAGAAATCACGCACGACGGTGGCCGCGCCGGCGGCGATGGGGTTCGACATCGACGTGCCGCCCATCCATTTGTAGTCGCCGTTCAGCGGCATGCCCCAGCCGTCATACTGGTAGGCGCTGTTCTTCGGGTTGGTGCCGCCACCGTAACCCTGCCGGTACATGCCGGAGTAGCCGGACAGAATCCACGAGCCGGGAGCCACCACATCAGGCTTGATGCGGCCGTCGTCGGTCGGGCCGCGGCTGGAGAAGCTCGCCATCTGCTCCTGATTGCCGGCGGTGGGGTCATTGTTGAGCGGCGCAGTGGTGAACCCCCAGCGGGTGCCCGTGCCCAACAGGTTCTGCCCGCCCATCGAGGCGCAGGTCTGGCCGGACTGGTAGGCGTCGGTCGAGGTATAGCCCAGGCCCGTGTCGCAGGGGAAGCCGTCGGCGCGCTGATTCTCGCTGGCGCCCACGGTGATGACGTTCTTGGCCGTCGCCGGCGCGCCGATGGAGTCATTGTCGACCACGCCGTTGTTGTTGGCGTCGGCTCCGGCATTGCCGGCCGAGAAGGTGATGGTCATGTCGCGATGGGTCCAGATGAAATCATCGGTATTGGCACTGTTGAGGGTGTAGTCGCCGGCCGCGGCCGAACCCCACGAATTGGAGTGGACGCGCGCCCCGGCCGAATAGGCCTGCTGATACAGGTTGCGCAGGTCCGCCGGCAAGCCGGTCAGGAAATAACCCGCGGCGGGATAGCCGCCGAAAATCTGGCAGTAGCTGGTGACGGTGGCCCAGTTCTCGGTGGCCTGGAAGACCAGATGGGCCGCCGGTGCGCCGCCCTTGCCCACGCCGCCCGCGCCGCCGTCGCTGAGGACCGAAGCGGCCGTGTGCGTGCCGTGGCCGCTGTCGACGTCAATCGCGCCGTCGTTGGTGATCGACTGGAAGCAGCCCCCGGCCGAGCCGGGCCAGTTGTAGATATCCGTCACCCGCGAGGACGGAATGTCGGGGTGGGCGGTCGCCGCCGTGCCGCCGCCGATGCCGGTGTCGGCCACCGCGGCGGTCTGCGTCGAGCCGTCGTAGCCGTTGGCGTTGGCCGTGTTGGTGCCCACGATGACCCCCGCGCCGGAATCATTGTGCTTTTCGGGCAGCATAAACGACTCGATCCAGGCCACATCGACGACCTGGGCGATGCCCGCCACCTGCCCCGGTTCGGCGGCAACGAGCAGGAAGCTGCCGTTGCGCTCCAGCACCGTGGCCCCGCTTCCGGCGACGGCCGCTGCTGCCTGGGCTGCGTCCGCGCCACGCTCCACGCGAACGCGCAGCAGATTGCGGCCGTCGAGATTGACGCTGGGGCTAATCTTGTACGCCGGCTGGAAATCGCCCACCCAGGCGACCGAACTCAACCGGGTCAGCCGCGCGGCCAAAGACGGACTCATGCGCACCTTGAAAGCATTGTCGGGAAGATAGCCGAGGAGTTCGCCCCCCATGCCGGTGACCTGGCTCTTCCAGGCTTCCTGCGTGGGACCGGCGAACTGGACGATATAGTAGCCGTAGCCGCCGGCGGCGAATTCGGCCACCGAGAGTTCGGGGGCAACCGCGAGCGTCTCGCCCGCCGCCGGGACGAAGGTGCCGGCCTGCAAGCGGAGCGGCGCGGGGTCTTGCTGCGCTGCCCGGCTGGGTGTCCCCCAACTGAACAAAAGCAGGAATACCGCGGCGAGCATCCCAAGGAATGGAACCACCGATCTGAAGCGCATAATCTCCTCCGACTGTTAACGTCTCAATTCAGTTTGCCCGGCCCTCGTCCAGGACCGGCTGGAAGCTCCCAAGGATCGGTAATATAGCAAGAAGGAGATCATCCCGACAAGGTATTTTGCCGGGCAATTTGGGTACAAATGGGGTCGAAATAACAGTTGGTCAACGAGTGACGGGCGATGCGAGGTGATTGCCCTTACCGTCCAATCACGATCGGCAGATACAGGTCATGCTCGTGCACCGGCGGCGCTGTCGGTGTTGTCGTCGGCGTCGGCAGGCTCCCGACCGTTGTTGCCGTTGGGGGCAACGTGGACGTTGGGGACAACGTGGACGTTGGGGACAACGTGGACGTCGCTTCGGCTGTCGATTCGCTCGTGGCCGTTGGGGACAACGTGGCCGTTGGGGACAACGCGGCCGTTGGGGACAACGTGGGCGTCGGAGACAACGCGGGCGTCGGGGTGATCGTGGGTGTTTCGGTCGGTGTACTCGTGGGGGTCGCCGTCGGCACGACCACCACAGGGCGGCCGTCATAGATTAGATCATCCATGCAAATCGTGCCCCCGCTGGAGCCTTGCTTCTGCAGAATGCCGTGGTCGGCCCGGTTGGGCAGAGGGGAATTGCCCAATTCCACCTGTCGCTCATAGCCGCTGCCGTCGATGGTCAGGCCGACCTTGTCGCCGGGGGCGTCCCAGACCGTATTCACGCGGAAGAAGCCGCCGGCCGGAACGGGCACCCAGGGCATCTCCGGGCCACCCGCCGGCTGATAGCGCGCGCTGAGGACATTGTCCACGCTGCCGAGCTGCAGCGCCGCCACCGCCACCGGCGCGTCGACCCGGTTGTCGGCGTAATGGGTCATCAGGGTGAGGATCGCCCCACTGCCGATATTGAACCCGGCCAGATTCAGGTAGACTTCCGTCTCCACCGCAACGTTCGGCCACCAGTTGGCCCCCAGCCCGGCCACGAAACGCACCCCGGTCGACCCGGCGGGGAGCTGCAAGCCCGCGCCGTCCACCCCGCAGGCGGCGGTCAATCGGGCGCTGGTGGCCTTCTCGGTGATGACGTAGTTGAGCCGGGCGGCGTCGTTGAGCGTCGCCAGGAACCGGCCGCGGCCGAGATCGGTGCAGTTGAAGCGGTCGGCGAAGAGATGGCCGCTGTCGGGCGCGGCCGGCTCCTGCGGGAAGCTGCCGGCCAGGAAGCGATCCATCACGTTGCGGGTGATACGATCTACCGCCGGCTGCCCCAGCCCCAGCACCCAGCCGGTTGTGCCCGCCGAGAAGACCGCGCCGCCCGCCGGCGTCGTATAGAGGCCCATCATGGCCACACCGTCGAGGTCGCGCTGCTTGCTGTGGACTCGCGTCAGCCCCAGGATGGTGAAGTTGGCGGGCGTGCCGGTGCCCGCGACAGGGCCGAGGAGGGTCGAACCGTCGGCGGCGCAGTTAAACGCCAGCCCGTCCGACTCCTTGTCGTGGATCGAGGTATCGACCGTCGGCCCCTTGCCGAATAGTTGGTCTTCCTGCAACCCCGTCCCCTGATAGATCCAATGATTGGCATTGATGGCGTAATAGCCGTCACCTTTGCCGCCGGGGTAGCCGCCATAGGGCCAGTGCAGCCCGGTGATAGTGAACGAGCTGTCGAAGATTGGCCGATCCCAATTCACGTCGGTCGAGAGTTCGGCGCTCTTCTCCGGGTCCTTGACCCAGGATTTATAGCCGACCATGGTGCGGCCGTTATCCTCGAAGCGCACCTGCCACCACATGGTGTTGCCGCTCAGGTTCATGAAGCGGCCGCCGCCGTCGATATAGGCCCTCAGTCGTTGGCGCATGGCCCAGGTCCAGTATTCGCTGTGGCCGGCGATGATGACCAGGTCGTAGCCGTCGAGCAGGCGTGGCACGAAATCCAGATCGTAGGTCGCGGCGTAGTCCATTTGGTAACCGGCCTGCTCGGCCCAGGTGACGAAATGGCTCTCCCAGCGATCATAGAGGCCGACGCCGTTGGCGTAGGGGCGGTCGAAGCTGACCCGCTCGGATTTGACCGTGTCGCCAAAGCCATAGAGCGAGCCGCCGCCGTAGTCGTTGTAAGCCTGGTTGGTGTTGGCCGAGGACAGGAAGAGGATGCGCGACTTCGGATGCGCGGGGCGCACATAGAACAGCGTTCTGATGGAGCGGCTGCCCGGCCGGGGCACGTCAACCGTGTAGACGCCGCTCGGCCAGTCGTCGGGCACGGTGAAAGTGGCCGCCACCGGCCAGCTGCATCCGTCGTCATAGCCGCCGGCGCAGCCGTGATTGTCCGTTTCCACGTCGGGGATGGTGCCCATCAGGACGCGGGTCGCCCCTTCGCGATAGATCGACAGGCTGTATTTGCCGCCGTAGCCGTTGGAGATGTGGAAGTCCAGGCTCTCGCCGGGCAGCACGGAGACTTTGGACGGGTAGGCCCCGGCCGAGTCGTCGGTCTCCCCGCCGGCCGTGTCATCAACGCCGCTGTTGTTGTCGGGCGCAAACACGGCCGCGTTGTCGCCGGCCGCGTCGGGGCGACAGGCCCCGGCGAACAGGACGAGCAGCAAAAGCGCCAGGCGGCCGAAC
>DAOMSB010000041.1:0-23707 GCA_035446145.1 Promineifilum sp. (SeqCode)
GAGGTGGGCGTAGGCATGATCGCCACGCGCACCTCTTCGGCGTTCTGGATGATGTAGAGGCTAACCGCGATGCCGAAGATCACGAAGATAACGAGCAGGCACGAAGGGCCGCGGCGCGGGTAGCGAGGTGGTTTGCGGTTGATGATCATGATTGATTATCCCGCATCATAGCAACGGCCCGGCGCGCGGGCAAACCTGCTCACTGGCGATTAAGATGGTCGATTGGGCGCAAGGACGGATCAGGCGCGATTGCGGAGCCGCCACCACATCCCCGCCGGGTAGCCCAACATCTTGGCGACATCCCCTACGAGGCGGATGATGGGGATGAGAGCGAAGGCGCGGGCGCGGGCGGGTGGCCGCCAACCCCACGTGTTGTGCCACAGGCGCTCGGCCGGCCGCCGTGAATAGGCGCCGACCCCCAGCGCCAGCAGCATCCAGCCGGGCCACCGCTCGCGCCAGATCATGCGCAGAAGCAGCGGCAGCGCCAGGAAGTAGGTTGCATAGCGAATGAGGTGGCGTTTGGGCCACAGGTTGGCTTTGCCGTCGCCGCGGGCATAGGCGAAATACTGCCGATAGTATGACCGCAGGTTGGAGCGGGGACGGAAATAAGCCACTGCGTTAGGTGCAAATGCGAACGGCCCGAATCGATCGCGCAGGGCCATGTCGAACACCAGATCCTCGCTGTGCTCCAGCCATTCCGGATAGCCGCCGACGGCCGCCCAGGCGCTTTTGCGGAAGGCGACCGAACGGCTGGAGGGCAGGAAAGTTGCCGGATCTACATCCTCGACCGAAGGCAAGACCGTCGCCCCCATGACGACCTCGAAGTCGGTGTAGGGATCCGCCTCGAACCAGCCGCTGACGACCTGGACCGACGCTTCGGAAAAAGGTGCGGCGAGATCTTCCATCCAGGTGGGCGAGAGTACCACGCCGGCATCGGTGGCGGCGATGACGTCGCCCGTGGCCGCCTCGATTGCCCGATTGCGCCCCTGGCTGATGTTCGTCCCCGGCGCGACGATCACCCGCAGCGGCAGCCATCGCCGATACTCTTCCAGGATGGTCAAGGTGCTGTCGGTCGAGCCGCCATCGCAGATGACCACCTCATCGAGTGGTCGGGTCTGATCGATGATCGAGTCGAGCAGCGGCCTAAGCGCCTCGCCTTCATTCTTGACAGTTGCAATCAGGGATACCATCATAGTGCTATCTAGCTTAAGGAACACTGCAACGGCCGATTCGTTGCTTTAAGCGATCAATTCGAGAGCTTTGCTTACATTCACCAATGGACACGAATTCATTATTAACCCTCTTGTTACACGGCAACCAGTTGAAGCGAACCGCGCGCACGGGCTGGGGGCAGCGCGGAGTTCCCGCACCCGAGAACGTGGCCGCGCACAGCTATGGCGTGGTCTTCGCGGCGCTATTGTTGGCCGAGAGCATGGCGGAACCGTTGGACCTGGCCGCCGTGCTGGCCATGGCTGCGCTCCACGATCTGCCGGAGGGGTTAACGACCGACATCCCCGCCCCCGCCTGGCGTTTCCTGCCCGATGGGGCCAAGGCGGCCGCCGAATTGCGGGCGATGGAGCAGATCGTGGGCGACGCGCCCATTGCCCCGCAGCTGATGGCCTGGTGGGAACAATTGCGAGAGAACAGCACGCCAGAGGCCCAGCTTGTCCACGATGCCGACAAAATCGACATCTATCTGCAAGCCTACATCTATGAGCGGCAGACCGGCAACCGGCAACTGGAGGAGTTCTGGACAAAGCCGCACCGTTTTCATTTTCCCAAAGCGCAGGCGGTTTACGATCTGCTGGGTCGCCTGCGCGCTTCCGGCCAATGACGGCCGGCCTAAAACGCCCTAACCCTGATCCTCTGCCCGGCCCGAATGAGCCTAATTACCCCTTTCTGAGTCTTAATTGGCAGGCTGGGCATGATTTGGCAGAATAGCGGGATTATTTATGAATTATCGACGATTTCTTCTACCGTTTGTCCTCATCCTGTTGGCAGGGGTGGCTCTGGCGGAGCCGATCCGGTTGATGGCCCAGACGGCCGAGCCTGCTCCGGCGACGGCCGATCCGGCGCTCCTGCCCACGCCAACCTTGGCGACATCGGGAACCCCGCAACCAGGTGGTTCGCCCATCCCCCGCGTCCATGTGGTTCAGGAGGGCGAAAACCTGACCCTGATCGCCACAGATTATGGCGTGACGGTCGAAGATATTCTGGCGATCAATAATTTGGCCAATGGTGATGTGCTCGCCGTGGGTCAGGAGCTTATCATCCCCGGCGGCACGGGCGAAGCCATCGCCACCGTCCATACCGTCGCTCCCGGCGATTCTCTGGCCGGCATTGCCGCCGGATTTAATACGACCGTCGCCGACGTCATCGCCACGAATCGGCTGATCGGCACCAACCCCCCGTTGATTGTGGGGCAGACCGTGCCCGTCATCAGCCGCACCGGGTCGGCCGCCGGTCGATTGGTCACAGGACGACCGTACCTCGTCGAGTCGGGCGAAACGCTGCTCATGGTTGCCGCCCGCTTCGGCCTGCCGCTCAGCGCATTGGCCGAGGCCAATCAACTACCCACGAACGCCGCCGTTTTCCCCGGCCAGCGTCTGCGCATCCCCGACGAAAGCAGCACCTACCGGTTCCTGCCGCAAGGCTGGATTGACGTGGAACTGTCGCCGCTCACGGCGACCCAGGGCGCAACCTTGTCGATATTTGTCCGCAACCTTCAGGACGGCACGCCCGCCGGCCGTTTTGGGGACTTGCCCCTGCTGTTCGCGCCCTACGAGGACGGCTACGCGGCTCTGGTGGGGATCGATGGCTTCACCGAGCCGGGCATCTACGATCTGGAGCTTTCGGGCGGCGATGAGAGCGGCTTCTGGTCGCCCGTGAGGGCGCGCGTGCCCTTGGTTGAGGCGGCCTATGACACGCAATACATCGAGTTGGGTGAGGCGCTCGACGGCTTGCTTGATCCCAATCTGAGGGCGACTGAGGATGAGTTCCTGAAGGGCATCTACGCCCATTTCACCGAGGAACGGCGATGGGACGGCCCCTTCCAGGTGCCGCTGACCACGACGATTATCTCTGCTCCCTACGGCGGCCGTCGCTCATACAACGGTGGACCGATCGAGATTTACCATACCGGCATCGATTACGCCTCCGCTCAGGGCACGACGGTGATGGCTCCGGCCAATGGCGTAGTCGTCTTCAGCGACATGCTGGAACTCCGCGGCGGGACAATTATTATCGATCACGGCATGGGTGTGATGACCGGCTACTATCATCTTTCGGAAAGATTGGTCGAGGTAGGGCAGGCAGTTACCGTCGGAGAGCCGATTGCCCGCGTGGGTACGACCGGCTTGTCCAGCGGGCCGCACCTGCATTGGGACCTGCGGGTGATGGATGTGACCGTAGACCCGACCCCGTGGACGCAGCGGGCCTTTCCATAAGATTGGCAGGTCGGGGTGGGCTTGGTACAATACATCGGCTAATTTCAACTCCACGGTAACCCGGCAACAGGAGCTTGCGGTGAATCAGACGAAAATACAGACAGCGGAGTATTGGGAATCACAATTCTCTCTCTCCGAATCTGACCTTGAGCAAATCTACAACTATTTGCTCGAAACAGAAAAACCCCAAACGGTGGCCGCGCTGGCCGAGCTGGTGATCAAACATCGGGTCAGGGAACAGGCGAACGAATTGCGTCGCGTGATGTCCGGCCGCACCGTCTATCAGCCTCAGAAAACCTACGCGGTGGGAAATGAATTGGTCTTCCCGGCCCTCAAGATGGCGCAAGGAAGGGTGACGGACATACGCCCCGGCTATAATCCCGACTATGGCGAATTCAACGTCATCGCGGTCGATATCAAAGGCAAATCACGCGAGTTTGTGGCCGATTACAAGCATGAACATATCCTTGATATGACCAACAGCGCCGAGCTGACTGAGCAGATGGCAGGCGACGCCGAAGCCATTCGGCAAGCCTACGGCCGATCCGTAGCGGCCAAGATCGAGGAATCACTGGCCGGGCGCGAGGATTTCGTCAATATCGGTGACCAATGGTTTGTGAAGTCGCTTATGGCTGATGTCAATATCGGCCATTTGCATCTGACCGAGGCGATCCTGGAGGTCGCTGACGGCGGGCCTCTGTCGATGGCCGAAATCCTGCCCCAACTGGAGCTGGACCCCGGCATCGATCCACAGGTTCAAGCGTTTTCATTGACGGCCAACATGGTGAAAGACGGCCGATTCGACCAGGTATCGCCCAAGGATCCGCCGGCCTGGTTCCTGCGACGCATGGAGCCGGAGGGTGTCCGCAGTGTGCCGGAGCGGCTTGAGTATAAGCCCATCCCCTATGACCGCGCCTTGCTGACCCCCCAGCAGGTGATGCTGGAGCAGGAACTCGACGACGAATGGTCGAATCTAACAGCTGAATCAACGGTCGGGCCGGTTGTGTTCGCCCTGTCGTACCCGCATCGCTGGGCCGGAACGGTGCCGCTCAATTCGAAGACGCGCGCGCTCTTCAACCCGGAGCGTTCAGCTCGCCAACGGATTCTCTTCGTCGACGATGAGACGAATGAGGAGATCCCCGGCTGGGTAGTAGGTGAAGGACGCTACGTCTTTGGGCTGGGTAACTGGTACAAGGATAACCAGATCCCGGTCAGCGGTTATATTCATCTGTCGCCGGGGCCTGAGCCGGGCGTGATCATGCTGGGATACGATCGACGACGGCCGCAGAAGGAATGGGTGCGCCTGGCCGCCGTGAAGGACAATCGAATCCAGTTTGAGCTAATTCGTCGTGCCATCCCGTGCGGTTACGACGACCTGTTGATCGTCGGCACGGATGTGGTGGCTGCCATCGACGCCCATGCTCGCCGGGCCGCTTCCATGCAAATGACGTTGGCTTCGCTGTTGAGTGAAGTCTTCCCGTCGCTGGCCGGGCTGACGCCGCAAAACACGGTGCATGCCAAGACGCTCTATAGCGCGGTTAACATGCTGCGTCGCGTCCCGCCGGGGCCGATATTCGCTGAGCTGATTCGCAATTCCGCTTTCAAAGCCGTTGGCGATCATTACTGGCAGTATGAGCGCTCGTCCTAGGGCGCGTATCCGAAGAGGAGATAGAGTCTTTGCCTACTAATCCACGGCCCACGATCAAGAAATCGAACCTTCGCCTCTTGACGGCCGATACCAAGTTCTATATCGACTATAGCTGGTGGGATGAGGGTCATTTGGACCTGCGCACGTATTTGCTTTCGCGCCTGAATATCGGCACCGATCTCGGCCCCGAATTGCCTGCGGAACGGATCGATCTGGTGGATTCGAAGACGGGCGAAGTGCGACAGGTCGATGCCTTTCAATACCTGGTGCGCAACTACTTCAGCCGCCACGACAACGAATTGTCGATGCAAGGCTCGGTGGTCGATGCCGTTTTCAGCGTGCTGTTGGCCAACGGCAATGAGCCGATGACGGCCGCCGAACTCGCCGAGCGGATTCAGCGCACGCCTGAGCTAATCACCAAGACCTTCGGCGGGGCGCAGATCTACAACGGCATACGGCCACTGTTCGACGACGATTAACCCATCCGCTACCGCGCATGAACTGGAGCTGTAGAGCAAGCCTCCGGCTTGCCTCTTCAGTTGTGGAACATGCCGTCACCCTGACCTCCTGCAAGCCGCCGGCTTGCACTACACCGGTGCACTGTATACTTGTCGAGCATCTGAACATATGAGCCGCCTGGCCATATGAGAGGCGTTGACGGACACCCCGCATCTCTTTAGAATTGAATCGATACAGACATTTGCTGCCCCCGTAGCTCAATTGGACAGAGCGTCGGCCTTCTAAGCCGAATGTTGCAGGTTCGAGCCCTGCCGGGGGCACTGATTCACCGCTGGAAAGTTGGCCCCTATGACCATAAAAGTATTTAGCGTCGCCGAGATGGTGGCGGCCGAAAAAGCGGCCGACGCCGCCGGACACTCCTATGCCCGCATGATGGAAACGGCCGGTCAACGGGTCGCCGAAGCGATCTTGCAGCGTCATGATGTGGAAGGCAGGCAATTGCTCATCCTGGTGGGGCCGGGCAATAACGGCGGCGACGGCTTGGTGGCCGGGCGCTATCTGGCTGAGGCCGGCGCGATGGTGGCTTTCTATCTTTTCAAATCTCGCGATGCGCTGGAGGACGATAACCTGGCTCGTGTCGAGGAGATGGGATTGGAGGTGTTGCCCGCCGACTACGACCAGCGCCATCGTGTTTTGCGTCATCGAATGCGGACGGCCGATATCATCATCGACGCCTTGCTCGGCACCGGCGTGTCTCGCCCGATAGCCGGGCCGCTGGCGAACCTCATGGAGCAGATCGCCGCCGGACTGGCCGAACGGCAGGGAGATGCGGCCGAACAGGAGAGCCTGGTCAGCGTAGCCGCCCCGCCGATCGCTTCCGACGAAGCGCCGTCCCCCGGCGATCGACCTTCGCGGCCGGTTGTCGTGGCGGTGGATTGCCCCAGCGGTCTCAACTGTGACACCGGCGAACTGGACCCGTTGATCATTCCCGCTGATCTGACGATCACTTTCGCCGGGCCAAAACGTGGCCACTTCAAATTTCCCGGCGCGGCCGCGTGTGGGGAGCTGGTTGTCGCCGATATCGACATCGACCCCCAATTGCCCGCTGTTGCCGGCGTGCCCGTCGGGTTGGCTACAGCCGCCATGGCTCGCCGGTTGATGCCGAAGCGTCCCGCCGACGGCCACAAGGGCACCTTCGGCACGGCGCTCATCGCCGCGGGCAGCATTCGCTATTGGGGTGCGCCGGCGCTGGCCGCGCGTGGGGCCTTTCGCGCCGGGGTGGGGCTGGTGACGCTGGCCGTGCCACAGCGGTTGCGTCCGGCACTGGCCGGGCAGTTCCCCGAGGCGATCTACCCGCTGGTGACCGATACCGATACACTGGGCGTATCGACGGCCAATTTGCTGCTGGCCTCGCTGAGTGACTATAGCGCCTTGCTGGTCGGGCCGGGGCTGGGTGATGCGGCGTCGTTTGTCGGCGCGTTGCTGGATGGATTAGGCGAGATGACTGATGATCCGCCTCCCCCACTGGTCATGGACGCCGACGGGCTGAATATGCTTGCGGCAATGCCCGATTGGCCGCAGCGGCTGCCGCCCAATACCGTGCTGACGCCCCACCCGGGGGAGATGGCGCGGCTTGTCGGCCGCCCGCTCAGCGCGGTTCGCGACGAGGATCGGGTTGAGTTGGCTCGCAGCAAGGCGGCCGAATGGGGGCACGTCGTCGTCCTGAAAGGCGCCTATACCGTGGTCGCCGCGCCGGACGGGCGAGCGACGTTGCTGCCCTTCGCCAATCCGGTTCTGGCCGTCGGCGGGAGTGGTGACGTGCTGGCCGGGATCATCGTAGCCCTGTTGGCCCAAAAGATGCCGCCCTATGAGGCGGCCGCGTTGGGGGCGTATCTCCATGGTGCCGCGGGCGAGATGGCGCGCGCCTATTGGGGGGATGCCGGCATACTGGCCGGGGAACTGGCCGACTGGATTTCTCACGTTCATCGCGCCCTGACCGGCTGAGCCGTCGTTAAAACAGGCTTATATCCGGTTGCGATGATTTAACCCGCCTATGATCAACGGCTCAACCATCACCTCAAGCGGCGTTCTGCGTCCCACGCAGGTCGAAGTCGATCTTTCCCGCCTGACGGCCAACTATCGCGCCATTCAGGCCCACGTCGCGCCCGCGGCTGTCATGCCCATTCTCAAGGCCAACGCCTATGGCCATGGGTTGGTCGAGGTGGCCCGCCACATGCAATCGCTCGGCGCGCCCTATCTCGGTGTGGCCTTCCTGGAAGAAGGCATCCTGTTGCGCGAGGCGGGGGTGACGACGCCCATCCTTGTGCTTGGCGGCATCATCGGTAATCAGGTGCCGTTGTTTCTGGCGCATGACCTGACGCTGACCGCTTCATCCATTGAAAAGCTGGGCCAAATCGAGGAGGCGGCACGGGCGATGGGTGTGCGGGCCAAGGTGCACCTGAAGATCGACACCGGCATGGAGCGTATCGGCGTCCACTATTACAGCGCCGCCTCGCTGCTGGAGGCCTCACTGACCGGGGATCACTTTGAAGTCGAGGGCATCTTCTCCCACTTCGCCAACGCCGACGCGGCAGACTCATCTTACTCCCGACTGCAACTCGAACGCTTTTACGAAGTCCTCGACTTCTATGAGAGGCGCGGCCTGCCCCCGCCGCCGCTGCGCCATATCGCCAACTCGGCGGCCATCGCCGGGTACCCGGCCGCCCGGCTGGATATGGTGCGGGCGGGCATCCTGCTCTATGGCGTCTATCCGTCGGCCGACGTGCCGCGCACGGTGGCCGTCTCTCCGGCCCTGAGCTGGAAGTCCCGCGTTGTCTACTTCAAGGTTGTCCAGCCGGAGCATCCGGTCAGCTATGGTTCGACCTGGCAGAGTGACCATCCGGTGCGCGTGGTCACTGTGCCGGTTGGTTACGGCGACGGCTATTTCCGCAGCATGAGCGGCCGGGCCGAAGTGCTTATCCGCAACAAGCGTTACCCTGTGGTCGGCCGCGTGTGCATGGATCAGCTCATGGTCAACATCGAGTGGGAGACGGCCTATAATGGCGATGAGGTGATCCTGATCGGTCAGACAGAGAGCGGCACGACGATCACCGTTGAGGAGCTGGCTGAGTGGGCCGGCACGATCCCGTGGGAGATTCTGACCAACGTCAACACGCGCGTGCCGCGAGTTTATAAGCGCTGATCCACAGAGCCTGCGAATGACGGGTCCAATTGTGGGGTCTTCGGATTCTCTTTGGCCTTGACACCCTTCGCGGAATATGGGTAAATTTTCTCAATAACACTGCGTCTGATAGAGGAGCAACACTCTAAATTCTTGATTGGAGCCGAATAATTCAAATGGATGCTATTATAAAACTTCAGGACCAATTTCACTTTACGGCCGTGGCCGGCAACGGTTATGTTGTCAATCTGGATACGAAAGCACCCGAAGGCGAAGTCAGCCGGGGTGCTACCCCAATGGAGCTGCTGATGATCAGCTTGGCCGGTTGCACGGCCATGGATGTCGTCTCGATCTTGCGCAAGAAGCGCCAGGAGCTAACCGGCTTCGAGATTCACGTACATGGCGAACGTTCTGACGATCACCCCAAGGTGTTTACCGACTTCGAGTTGGAATATGTCGTTCGTGGCGTGAACATCGACCCGGCGGCCGTGGAACGGGCCATTCAACTCTCGGTCGATAGTTACTGCTCGGTCCACGCCATGCTGGAGAAATCAGCCCAAATCAAGACCCGCTATACGATTATTCAGGAATAGGCTTTGCCTGGAGCCATCGTGGAGGTTGTTGTGGATTTGATTCATTTCCTGGAAACAGAAGGCGATCAAATTATCGATGAGGCTGCCGAAGCGCTGAACCGTTCGAACCTGTCTCGTTACAATGCGGCCGGGCCTAATGTCAGTCGCGAGCGGTTAGCCGAGTTATTCCGGCTTATGCTGATAGGGATTCGCGAGCGTAACCTGACGCCGATAATCGAATATATGAATCAGGTGGCCCGCGAGCGCTATCATGCCGGCTATGCCATCCGCGAGGTCCAGATTGCCATCAATGTCCTCGAAGAGGCTATCTGGACTCATGTGGTGCGCGTCGTGCCCCCGGACCAATTGGCCGAGGCATTGGGCCTCGTCAGCACGGCCCTGGGCGCGGCCAAGGACACTCTGGCCCGTACCTATGTCACCTTGGCCGGCGAAAGTAAGGCCCCCTCTCTCGATCTGTCGGCTTTATTTGAAGGAAAGACCAGCGGCTAACAGATTTAACCCGCCGGCATCATTGCCAGGACCCCCAACAGAATCACCAGCCCGGCTGTCGCCAGATAGCCGGGCGTCGTTTGCAATCCCGTCGTGCGCGATAGATAGAGCAGGCGCGCCGGCAGAAAGAGCAGAATCAGCACGGCAAATGTGATTAGACTCCACAACCAACCGCCGCCGAACTGCTGCGCGATCGCCTGACCATGAGCCGCAAGGGCAAGGGTCATTACTGCCGTGGTCGCCAGGCCGAAAACGGCCGCGGTCCAATATCCGCGACTCCCCGACTCGATGCGTGGTTCTACTCTGAAGGCGAAAACCAGCACATAAGCCAGGGAGAAGGCCAGCCACGCGCCCGGCCCATAAACGAAGTAAGACGATGATCCGCCTTCGCCCATCTCCGTTGTGTCCACCAGGAAAGCGGACCTAAAAAACCCCAATTGCCACGCCAGCGCCAGACTAAAGAAAAAAGCGAAGATTAGCGCCAGAACCGAGCGTTGGCCGCGGGTCAGCCATTCGGCCGTGCCGGCTGCCGTCGGCATCATGCGCCGGATCATGAAAGTGCCGATGATAAACAGAAGGAACGCGCCGCTCACCAGCAGAGCATTCCACCCGCCTGGAGTTTCCATTCGGGTGATCAGTTGAGGAAGGATGAACAGTGCGGCGATTAACGTGAGGGCATCGGTCGCTATCGCCAATAGCCCATAAGCGAAATAATTGGATTGCTTCATGTAGAAGGATTATATCAGGCCGGGTTGGCCACGTAACCCATTAACGCCGTTTCTTCTCGCTCAAATGCAATTATGTCAAGCTTGTTTGAGTCGCGATCCATCGGTTGACAGGCCAATGACTGACCCTATAATTGATTATCGGGTTCTGCATGAAAAGGCCGTTCGAACGTATCGTTTTCCACGAAATTGGCCGCCGGTAATCAGTAATTGGCGTCTACAGGAACGGCATCAGGGGCACATAACGGGTTGGGAAGTCCGTGCTGTGTCCACTATGTAATGGTTACAGCTATGAATGAGGATCAGGGGAACGATGTTCGCGCCGGGCAGTCGGCCGATGATGGCTATTGGGCATCTTTGTTCAACACGGAAGACGCCTTCGCCCGCGATGCGGGGTCGGCTTCTGCCGACGTTCCGCCGCCTTACGATTGGCTCGAATCTCCGGCACAGCCTGCCTCTGAAGACAGCCGCTCCACCCCCCTGCCGTCCGCTGTCCCTGCCGAACTACCACTTAACGCTGATCCCTGGGCGTTCGCTCAGCGATGCATGGACGCGGATGAGATATTGGAGTTACGGGTCGCGGACTACAATAAGGGAGGGCTATTGGTTTTCTGGAATGGAATTCAAGGCTTTGTCCCCGCTTCGCAGCTGATTGATTTTCCGCAATTTCACATTCCACGCGAACGTCACCAGACACTGGCTGAATGGCACAATCGGGTCCTGCGAGTCAAGATCATCGAGGTCAATCAGTCCAACAGCCGCCTCATCTTCTCCGAGAGGGCGACCCTGGTGGCGGCCGATGAACGTATCGATCTGCTCAAGGGCGTGCATCGAGGCGACCGACTCAAAGGAACCATCACCAATCTGACTGATTTCGGCGCTTTCGTCGATCTGGGTGGGGTAGAGGGCCTGGTCCACATCTCCGAGATATCCTGGAGCCGGGTCGTGCACCCCAGCGCGTTGCTACGCCAGGGGCAGCAGGTGGACGTGCTGGTTCTGAGCGTCGATCAGAAGGCTGAACGGGTGGCGCTGAGCATCAAGCAGCTGCATTCCGACCCATGGGCCACGGCCGAGGAGCGCTACCGGCCCGGAATGCGCGTGTCGGGCGTCATTGGCAACGTCACCACCTATGGCGCGTTTGTCGTACTGGAGGAGGAGCTTGAGGGGCTGATTCATATCTCCGAGCTTGCGGAAGGCGCCTTTATGCATCCGCGCGATGTCGTCACAACCGGCGACCGGGTGGTGGCTCGTGTCCTCAACGTCGACGCCCGGAACAAGCGAATCGCGCTCTCGCTGCGCGGAGTGGGCGGCGACCCCACGACCAGTCGCTAGGATTTTATGGCGCGCTCGCAGCCCCCGGCCGAAAAGCCGCCCAGGAAGGGCAACACCCGGAAGCCTGGCAACCCGCCGGAAGAGACCGGTCCCGTCTCGTGGGATGAACGGCTGGCCGATGAAATCCTCAACCGGCGGCGCGAGATTGGCGGGGTATTCTTCTTGCTCTTTGCGGGTGTCTCTTTATTGGCCTTGTTTGACCTCTCCCAGGCGAGCCTTTTGCAATGGTGGACAAGACTTTTGCGTCAGATTTTTGGTTGGGGCGCAATCGTTATTTGTCTGGCAATGGCGGTGCTGGGCCTGCGCCTGATCGCCGGCACGCTGTGGGGGCGCATCCAGGTTGAGCCAACCAGGGTGGCCGGAGCGGGCATCCTGGTCATCATCGCCATGGGGCTGGCCCACCTGGTTGGTGGCTATAGCCTGGTCGATGCCGTGGCCGGCCGCGGCGGCGGACTGGTGGGCTGGGCGCTGGCCGAGCCGCTGTTCGACTTTTTCGGCCCATTCCTGACGATCCTCATCTATCTTGCGCTCCTCGGTTGGGCTATGATGCTGCTGACCGGTCGAACCCTGGCCGACATCCAGAGCGGATTGATGACTGCATCGCGGCGGCTCTCAAGCTGGGCTGACCAGGTCGATCCGGATCGCGTCGACGTGGTTGGGCGCAGCGAGTATCATCCGCCACCGGCAACCGTTGCCCCACCGTCTGCTCCCGCGCTCCAATTGCCGCCGGATGAGGCTGATGGCTTCAGCGATACGCGCCGCCGTGACCCCCGCCTGCCGTCTATCGATCTGCTGGAGCGCGGCGAGACTTTAACCCAGGCTCGCGACGAGATCGCCTGGAAGAGCAAGCGCATCGAGGACACACTTTTCGATTTCGGCCTGCCGGCCAAAGTCGTTGAGGTGCGTCGCGGCCCGACAGTCACACAGTTTGGCGTCGAGCCGGGCTATGTCGAGCGTCCCGGCCCTGACGGCGAGATGAAGCAGCAGAAGGTGCGCGTCGGGCAGATCGCCGCCCTGCAACGTGACCTGACGTTGGCTCTGGCCGTGTCGCGCTTGCGCATCGAGGCGCCCGTGCCCGGCCGCAATGTGGTCGGTATCGAGGTGCCCAATGGGCAGGCGAGCGTTGTCCGACTGCGCGGCCTGATTGAATCGCCCGCTTTCGCTCGGCTCAATTCGCCGCTCAGCGTCGGCCTGGGGCGCAATGTGGCCGGCGACCCTGTGGTGGCCGATTTGGGCAAACTGCCGCACTTGCTCATTGCCGGGACGACCGGCTCCGGCAAGTCGGTTTGCATCAATGCCTTTATCAGTTGTCTCGTCTTTAACAATACGCCTGAGCAGCTGAAACTGGTGATGGTCGACCCGAAGAAGGTGGAGCTTGTCCGGTTCAACGGCCTGCCCCATCTGATCGGCAATGTCGAGGTGGACGCCGACCGGGCCGTGGGGGTATTGCGCTGGCTGACTTCAGAGATGGACCGCCGCTACGAGCTGTTCGAGAGCGTGAGCGCGCGCAATATCAGCATCTACAATCACAAACATTCGGCCGCCGCCAAGGCGCATTTGCGGCTGCCCTATATCGCCGTCTTCATCGACGAACTGGCCGACCTGATGCACATGTACCCCGGCGATGTGGAGCGCAATCTGTGCCGGCTGGCGCAAATGGCCCGCGCTACGGGCATTCATCTGATTGTGGCGACGCAGCGCCCCTCGACCGACGTGATCACCGGCCTGATCAAGGCCAACTTCCCGGCCCGGCTCTCGTTTGCCGTGGCGTCGGGAACCGATTCGCGCGTCATCCTCGATACGGTGGGAGCCGAGCATCTGTTGGGCAAGGGCGACATGCTTTTCCAGTCACCCGACGCCGGCGCACCCGATCGGGTGCAGGGCGTCTATGTGACCGATACGGAGATCGAGCGCGTTGTGGCCCACTGGCGGGCGGCTACCCCCAATCACGCGCCCGAACCGCCGCCATGGGAACCGCTTATCGCCCGCTACGCACTGCTCGACGAGACCGACAGCTTGCTGGAATCGGCCGTTGAGTTGGCCAAAAAACATGATAACCTCTCTGTGTCGTTTCTCCAACGCCGCTTGCGTCTGGGTTATCCCCGCGCCGCGCGGCTCATGGAACACCTGCACGAGATGGGGCTGGTGGACGATCCCCAAACGGGCGGCAAGACACGCCGTTCTTTCGTCAACGAAGATGACGAAGACCCCATCGGTGATTATCTCTCCGATTCATAATATTCAACCGTCATGTCGACTATCCCTAAATCTCAAGCCAATTTCGCGCGCTATGCGTGGTTCGTTCTGACATTTCTGATCCTGGTCATACTCTGGGGGGCATTTGTTCGTGCCACCGGTTCCGGAGCGGGCTGTGGCAGCCATTGGCCGTTGTGCAATGGTGTGGTCGTGCCCCGCGAGCCACGAATCGAAACGCTCATCGAGCTTACCCATCGTGTCACCAGCGCTCTTTCCGGCGTCCTGGTGTTGGCCATGTTGTTTTGGGCATTCCGGCTCTTCCCGAAAGGCCATATCGTGCGCAAGGCGGCCGCCTGGTCGACGGTCTTCATCATCACCGAAGGGCTGGTGGGGGCGGGGTTGGTGCTGTTCGAGTGGGTGGCCCACAATCAATCAGTGGGCCGCGCCATCTCGATGGCCGTTCATCTGGTGAATACCTTTCTCTTGCTGGCGGCCGTGGCCCTAACTGCCTGGTGGGCCGGAGCCGGGAGCGATTATCGCCTTCGGCTGCGCGGACATGGACGTGTCGGCTGGCTGATCGGCGGCGGGGTTGCCTTGTTGCTCGTCCTTGGCGTCAGCGGGGCGATCACAGCTCTGGGCGACACCTTGTTCCCATCCGGCACATTGAGCGAGGGGATCGCTGCCGATTTCGAGGCGACGGCCCATTTCCTCGTCCGGCTGCGCCTCTACCATCCTGTCATCGCCGTTTTCACCGGTCTCTATCTGTGGTTGGCCGCGCCGATTATCGCTCGGGAGCGGCCGGGCATCGGGCCGCTATTCTTTTCCAACGCCGTTCGGATTCTCGTCATCGTCCAGCTCGCTGCCGGCGTCGTCAATATTCTGCTGAATGTGCCGGTCTGGATGCAGCTCGTCCATTTGCTGTTGGCCGACCTGATGTGGATCGCTGTAGTGCTGTTGGGGGCGTCGGCGCTGGCGGAACCTGTGACGGCCGCGCAACCGGCTACTCCGGCTCTCGAACCCCAATAAAAAAAGCCCGCCGCCGGTAAACCGGGAGCGGGCAATTCAATCAACGGTAACGATCAATCAGGCAGCGCCCGTATAGGTGCCGCCGGCCTTGTTGCCGAGGATCTTGGCCGCGATCTGACCGTATAGATGCCCACCGACAAACGAGATGTAGGGGCCGACCGCCAAGCCGATGATGACGGCGGCGATCCAGCCCAGGCAAGGAACGATGCTCAGGACGCTGATGATGATCGACACGGCAAACGCGGCGACGAGCGTCACGAGGAATGCGACCAGGATGTCCGCCATATTATTGCGGATGATGGCAAATACCTCGCCGAAGCGGAAGGTTGCCCCAAGTTCGCCTTTAATGGCATACTGGATCAGGATAGCCGGTGCGAGGAAAAGAAAGGCGATTGCAAACAGGAAGACCAGGCAGATAAACAAGAGCGTGCCACCTGTGGCCAGTAGAGCCGTCAAATCTTCGCCTCCGGCGAGAGTAGCCGCCCCCCCTGTAGTCAGGGCCCCGACGACCATCAGGAGGATGAAAGGCAGGGTATAGACCAGCTCGGCGATGAACACATTGAAGCCGTCGCGCAACAGGTTGCCCCAGTCATCCCACTCCGGCAGGCCGTCCCAATCGCCGTTCATGACCTGGCGGATAACCTTGACCACATACCCTTGCAGAATGAAGGCGGGAAGGATGAAGAAGCTCAACACCGACATCAGAGCGCCAATCACCACCTTGCTGATCCATTGTGGATCATCGAATACATACCGAATCGACTTGTTTACATCCATAATATTTCTCCTTCGCTTGATAGCTAATGATAATTACGATGCATGGTGGAAAAAGTTGCGCGAGGATTTGCATTGTCGCGAAATGTTGTCCAATCGCAACATGATGCATGATAGTACGATTGGTTTTGCCTGTCAACGGCAATGACCCGGGAATGTGCAATTACCCCGCGCCATGCTAGAATGATCGCTGTGGCAAGGATCATCTTTATGGGCACGCCGGAATTCGCCGTTCCGTGCCTGACAACCCTCATTGAAACCCAGACCGTTGTCGGCGTTGTGACTCAGCCCGACAAGCCTGCCGGGCGGGGGAATCGCTTGCGGCCGTCGCCGGTCAAGGTCGCGGCCGAAGCGGCCGGTATACCCGTCTATCAGCCCAAATCGCTGCGCAAGGAAGAGGCGGCCGCTCCGCTGCGTGAGTGGCAGCCCGATCTCATCGTCGTCGCTGCCTTCGGTCAAATATTACGTCCCCATGTTCTCTACCTGTCACCCAGGGGGAGCCTCAATGTTCATGCCTCGCTGCTGCCTCGTTGGCGCGGCGCGTCGCCTATTCAGCACGCCATTCTGGCCGGCGACGAAACGACCGGCGTCACGCTCATGAAGATGGACGAAGGGCTGGATACGGGGGCCATGTACGTGCAGGAATCGTTGAGCATTGACCCGCGCGAGACGGCGGCCACGCTCCATGACCGATTGGCAGCGCTGGGCGCGGCTATGCTGCGTCGTCATCTGGACGATATTCTTGACGGCCGCCTGTCGCCGACTCCCCAGGGCGACGCCGGCTTCACCTACGCGCCGATGATCCGCAAGGAAGCGGGCGAAATCGACTGGCAACGCGATGCCGGCTCGCTGGATCGTCATATCCGGGCGATGACACCCTGGCCGGGAGCATTCACCTGGTGGGGCGGCGAGCCGCTCAAGGTTCTGGGCGCCCGGCCGTTGGATTTCTCTCCGTCGGGCGTCCCGGGGCAGGTCGTGTTTACTCCTGAGGGCATTATTGTGGTGGCAGGATCGGGTGGCCTGCTGCTGGACACGATTCAGGCCCCGGGCAAACGAGCTATGGCCGCCGAAGAGTTCGTTCGCGGTCATCCCGAACTGGCCGGCGCTGTCCTCGGCCCAAACCCTGCGGCAGGATTAGACGAGTAACCCCGGAATGAATATCCTGGTTTATGGAGCGGGGGCCGTCGGCGGCTATTTGGGCGGCAAACTGGCGTTGGCCGGGCGGTTGGTCACGCTGGTGACGCGCCCCGACACGGCCGCGGCTATCAATCGCGACGGCTTGCAACTGACCGAGAACGGCAATACGCGCCGGGCGCTCGTCCGCGCGGTGGACTCACCTGTCGACGCATTGGCCGGTACTGCTTATGACCTGATTATATTGGGCATGAAGGGGTATGATTTGGCCGAGGCGGTTGATCAATTGGCCGCGTTATGCCCCGAACCGGCGCGGGTGATGAGCACGCAGAACGGCATCGGCATCGAGGAGATCATCGCCGGTCGCTTTGGGCCGGGGCGAACGTTGGCCGGCAGCGTCACCATTCCCATCAGTCGCGCGGGCCTTAATCATTTGGTTGTGGAGCGCACGGGGCGTGGCCTGGGTCTTGCGCCAGTCGCACCCGGCCAATCGACGGCCGAATGGGTGGCTCTCTTCCGCGAGGCAGGGATTAACGCCGGCGCGCGGGATGATTATCGGGCGATGAAATGGTCGAAGGCGTTCCTCAACATCATGGGCAACGCCACCTCAGCCATCCTCAATCGGCCGCCCGCTGAGCTTTATCGTTTGCAATCGATTTTTGATCTGGAGATGCGCATGTTGCGCGAGACTCTGGCGGTGATGAAACGGCTGGGTATCGAGGTGATCAACCTGCCCGGCGCGACGGCTAGGCCGCTGGCGCGCTCGCTGACCTACGCGCCGTCATTCTTGCTGCGGCAAGTCTTCACCCAGGTCATCGTCCGCGGCCGTGGCGACAAGATGCCCTCATTCCACATCGATCTGAGCGGCGGCAAGGCGCAGAGCGAGGTGATTTTCCACAATGGAGCGATTGCCACGGCGGGACAACGGGCCGGTGTGCCGGCTCCGGTGAATGCGGTTCTAAATGACACGCTCCAGAGCCTGTGCCGCGACCGCTCGCAACGGGCCTGGTTCGATGGCCGCCCCGACCGGTTGCTGGCCGTTATTCGCGAATATGAACAAGGGAAGGTGAAGGTATGAGCGCAGCCTATGCCGGGCATGTCCAGGAAGGTGCGTTGCGGCAGGAGATGGTCCGGATCGGCCAGATGATGTATGCCGCCGGTTTATTATGTGGCTTCGAAGGCAACCTGTCGGTTCGCATGAGCGATAGCCGTATCCTCATCACCCCGGCGGGCCTGCATAAAGGGCTTTTGCGACCTGAGCAGCTGCTTGTCGTCGACAACGAGGGACGTTTGATCGGCTACCCGACCGAGGCGCGACGCGGCCTGCGGCCGACCAGCGAGCTGCCCATGCACATGGAAGCTTACCGGCAGCGCCCGGATATTGTCGCCGTCGTCCACGCCCACCCGCCCATCACTGTGGCGTTATCTATCGCCGGTGTGCCCATGAACACGCCGCTTCTGCCGGAGGTGATCGTGTTAATGGGCCAAATTCCGATGGCTCCCTATTCCATGTCTTCCAGCGAGGAAGGGGCGAGCCAGATTCGGGAGCTGGTGCGCCATCACGACGCCATCATCCTGCAACGCCATGGCACGCTGACCGTGGGTAACTCCCTGACGCAGGCGTTCATGCGTCTGGAGACGGTGGAGCAAAATGCGCGCATCAACTTCATGCTGGCTCAATTGGGCGCGAACGGCTCGATGGAAGGACGAGAGCTGGTGAAGCTCCTGAAAATGCGGCGGGGGATGGGTCTGGAGCGCCCCGGAGACGCGGCCGATTACAGGCGATTGTGGGGAGTCAACGCCGACGACCCGGTTTAGTCTTCACCATCCGGCGTTGTGCCGGCGGTCATAACGTGTGTCAGTCGATGCGCGGCTGCCAACAGGCCAAGCAATAACCAGAATACCAGGCCAGGCTTGGAACCGAGGGCCAACGTGTCGGCCAGCCCATAAACGTGATGGGCCACCAACCCCGCCAATATCCCCAGACTGATGGCGCGATAGCCTAAGTCGCTCCGCGCAACCTGCCAACCGACAACCAGAGCCACCAGGAGTATGGCCAAATACACCGCCAAGCCCGGTAGGCCGACGTCGAGCGCCGTTTGCAGGAACACGTTGTGGGCGTGGCCGATGTCGAATTGGGGCGAGAGCGGCAATGGGTAGAGGCGGAAGGCTACCAGCCGGAATGCGCCGAGGCCCACACCGGTTAAGGGGAAGTCGGAGATAGCCGTCACCGCCCAGGGCCACAGCTCCTTGCGGAAGTTCAGCGTCGTCAGCGTGCCGACGGCCGTTTCCTGTGGCGGATTGGCCCATAGCCCCCAGATGGTCTCCGGGCCGATCCGGAAGATGAGCAGGATCGCCGCCGCAACCAGCCCGATTAGTGCCAGGCGCAGCACGCTCCGCGTTCGCGATTTCGGCAGCGTCAGCGCCCACAACACCGACAAGACGACCAGCCCGGCGAGCGCGGCGATCCAGCCGCCGCGCGATTGGGTCAGCAACAAGATCCACGCCGTCCAGAGCGTCGCCGCCAAAAGGGCAAGCCGCCGTGGCCAGACAGCGAGTTCCGCCGGCGGAGCGAAGAGCAGCGACACCAGCAATGGCAGAAAGAGCGTGATCAACCCGGCCAGTTGATTGGGGTGGACGACCAGTCCGTCCAGCCCCGGCAACGTACCGGAGCGAAACGGATTTAGTTGGCTCAAGGCCGGTATTTTGGGGAACTCTTTCAGGCCAAAGACCCCGATGACGCTAAAGCCGAGGGCGATGAGCAGCGTCAGGCCGAGGAAGATATAGAGGCTTCGCGTCGTGCCGGTTGCCATCACGATCAGCCGCCACGCGCCCAATCCCAGGATAAGCCCTGTGGCTTTGGGTAGCGTCTCCAGCGGATCGGCCGAGGCGAGGATGCCAACAATGAGCGCCATCCCCCACAGCGCCAGGAGCAGGTTAAAGGGTGTGGACGGGAGCGGTTGGACATAAACGGAGAACAACCACACGATGCCGAGCGCCAGCAGTGCCCCGGCAGTGGCCACGGGAAAGAGATCGGGGGCGAGAAGGAATGGTGCGGCCAGCAACAGAACGATCCCCTCAAGCCGGAGATAGCGGCGTGCGACGGGATGACTCAGGTCGTCTTTCGGTGGCCGGTTCGATGCGGGATTCACAACCTGCCTTCTCCAGCCGGCCGGATTAGGTCTGGCCTAGTACGCGCCTTTGCCGCGAACAACAACCCAGGGGGTCTTGAGCAGAATATAGATGTCCATCCACAGGGAGTAGTTTTGCACGTAGTACAGATCTTCTTCCGTATGCAGGTGCATCGGTTTGTCGGCGCGGCCGTTGATCTGCCACCAGCCGGTCATGCCTTGCGGCACGGCCAGGCGCTTGTGCTGCCATGGCTCATATTGCCCCACCAGCCACGGCAACTCCGGTCGTGGTCCAACCAGGCTCATGTCTCCCTTGAGGACGTTGAACAGTTGCGGCAGCTCGTCGAGACTGGTATGCCGCAGAAAACGGCCGACACGAGTCACCCGGGGATCATCTTCCCGCTTGAAGAGAACCTGGCCACCCGCGGACAACTCAGTAACCTCATCGAGCATCTTGTCCGCGTCGACGACCATCGAGCGAAACTTGTACATCGAAAACAGTCGCCCGTTTTCGCCAACGCGCTGCTGCCGGAACAGGACAGATCCTTCAGAATCCAGCTTGATTAGCGCGGTGATGATCGCCATCGGTACCAGCACGATAGCAATCAGGATGCTCGATAGCGCCAGATCAAACATGCGCTTGATCAAGCGTTGCACGTCGTTGAGCGCGGGATCGCGCAGGTTGATCATGGGCAGGCCGCCGAAATCTTCAACTGAGGCGCGATACAGGGCAAGGCTGAAATAGTCGGGCACAACTCGCACCTGAACCGGCAGGTCATGCAGGGCGAGGACAAGCTCGTTGATCTGGGCATAGTCCCGTTGGGGCAGGGCGATGACGACATCGTTGATGTTGCTTTGTTGGATGACCTCGCGCGCGTCCTCGACCTGGCCGAGGATGTGGATCATGTATTCGTCTGACTCGGGATGGCCATTCCCTGTCTCGTCCAGGAAGCCGGTCAGGTTTAGGCCCATCGAGCGGTATTCCTGGATCATCTGTCCCACGCGCCGGCCGACATCTCCCGCGCCGACGATCAGCACGTGGCGTTCGGCGGCGGGCATGCGGCCGATGCGAAAGATCGCCCGCGCCAGGATGCGCCATCCAAGCAGGAATGTCAGGTCGAACAGGACAAAGAAGACGAACACCCAGCGCGAGAAGTTGCGCTCCATCAGGAAGAGCAAGCCCGCGAAAACGAGGGCTGACGCGATGGCTGCCAGGGTGACGATTTGGAATTCACCCATCGCCTTATAGATCCGCTTGGGATCATAGGCGGAAAGAACGAGGAAGGAAGTCCCCCACAGCAAGGGAACCAGGAGATAGATATATGGAGCGACGGTCGGCTGGCCGCGCAGGTTTGTGAGATGTAAGGGGATAAAAGCGACGACTTTTGTAGCCAACACCAACGCCAATAGCGTCAAGCTGATATCAAGCGCCATCGAGAAGATGGCGTAATTTACCCCAAACCGCCTCAACATAAAATCTCTTCCTTCTCTGTTGCCGAAACATTGGCCGGAGCGCTGTCAAAGTTTCGGCCGGCTACACGCGAACCTTGCAGCGCGTGCCCAGCAAATTGTTATTGATTGGTAACGTGCCGGGCCGGTTGTGAAATTCGGTGCAATCCAAACAATTATAACGGCCTGCTTCAGACAGACAAACAGAATTGGAATATATTTACTCTTGTATGAATCGGTAATTAGTACCAGGCTTGGTGGTGATGCAGGCGTTCGCGAATGACGCGCGCCAAAAAGACAGGGTTGCCGACGATATAGCGCTGCCACAATCGCCTCGGCTCGATGAGGAGGCGACCTAGCCACTCCAGGCCGTTGTTGGTCATCCATGCTGGAGCGCGCTTTAGATCGCCCGATATATAGTCGAACACAGCGCCGCCGGTCAGGGCGATGTTGGCGTCAATGCGGCTCCAGTTGTCGAGCAGCCATCGCTCCTGCATCGGCATGCCCATGCCGACGATCAGGATATTGGGGCGCACGGCGTTGATATCGGTCAAAACAGCCTCATTGTCGGGGTGGCCATTATCCTTGTTGAAGTAGCCGTCACGCACGCCGGCGATCTTCAGTTCGGGGAAGCGCTTTATCATCCGGTCAGCCGCCGTCTGGGCAATGCCGGGTTTTGCACCCAGGAAGTAGAAGGAGTAACCACGCGCGGCGGCAAACTCGGCGAGCTGCCACATCCAGTCGGCATAGGTGATGCGTTCGGGGATGTGTTGCCCAAGAATGCGCGCGCCCAGTATGATCCCCGCGCCGTCGCAGAAGACGATCTCGGCCTGATTGAGGTAGTCGCGCAGCCAGGGGTTATCGGCCGATAGATTCATACCATGGACGTTCACATGCAGCACTTCGGCATGGGCGTCGGTTTCGATCAGTTGGGCCAGTTCTTCGTGCAGCTGATCGACAGTTAATGGATGAACCTGGACGCCAAGAATATTAATCGGTGGTGGTCGCATCTTCTTCTTGCTTGTTGATCAATCGAGCAGTAGACACCAATAGGCCGATGATCGCCCACATGAAAACGTAAGCCGTGGCGTCGACTGCGGGGTCGTTCATCATGTTATTGATGATCATGCCCACGAAGAACCAGCGACCGTAAGACAGCATCGTGCCTTCTCTGCTTCGTGCGGCCGCGCCGCGTGGCGGCCGCGTATCGAGCCAGGCAGAGATGACCATGCCCGCCAACGCGATGAGGCCCAGCAGGCCCTGACGGTAGAGCGCGGCCAGATATTCGCTGTGGGAGCCTGCGGGCAGCGGTAGACCTTCCACATCGCGCTCGGTGCCCCAGCCGAAAACAGGTCGTTCAAGAAACCCGGCAAGCGTCGCTCCGTACAACCCAAACCGGCTCTCATAGCTGCCCGGGCCACGAGCGAAGACCATTGCCTCTACCGCAGAGCTTGCCTGCCCAATGAGACCCGCTTCAGCGGTGGGCGAACCGGCTTCGATAATCGACAGGGACAGGACGGCCAGGATAGCCAGTGACAGGCCGAGCGCCAGCAATGCCCGCACAGTTCGCCGATAGACGGAATGGAACAGGGCGAAGAACAACGCGCCAAACAGCAAGCTCAAGGCGGCGACGCGGCCGGTGGTGTAAATGAGATTGATGATCAGGAGCGGGATGGCAAAGCCTACGGCCAATTTTCGTACCCCGCGCGATTGACCCATTCGCATGAAAAGGAATGGCAGGGTGTAGACGATAGCGCTGGAGTAGTGGTTGCCGAACAGGAAGAAGCTGCTCAACCGAAAATACAGGCCCAGGCCGGTGAACCAGCCGTATTGCCCCAGCTCGCGATGGGCGATGACCGAACCATAGCTTGTGGCGACGACCGAATCCGGCAGCAGCCACCCTGCGGGCGATTGAAATGACGGCCGCCAGATACCCAACACACCTGACAATCCGGCTATCCCGGCCAAGATCATGGCGATGAGGATGATGTTCAGGATTTTGTCGATTGAACGAAGAGAACGGGCGCGATTGGTGATGACGAGATAAACCAGAAACCCGGATACAAATGCACCGAGGTTTCGCGCGAATGTGGCGTAGCGCATCGACTCCTCGATGAAGAGGCC
>DAOMSB010000042.1:0-23617 GCA_035446145.1 Promineifilum sp. (SeqCode)
CTCCGGTCATCGGCGAGAAGTATGGCCACCGCTTCTATCAGGTCTATACCAGCCGGCGGACGCTGGAAGGCTCGCTGGCCTTCTTCGTGGCCGGGTTCGTCTTCACCTGGCTGGCGTTGTGGCTGATGCCGGGTCTGCCGGCAATCACGCCCGCGGCCGCGATTTTGCCGGCGCTGGTCGTCATGGCGGTGACGACGCTGGTAGAGGCGGTGTCGATCTGGGGGCTGGACAACCTGGCCGTGACGGCGGTGGCGATCGTCATCCTCGGCTTGTGGCCGTTTTAGCGCAGAAGGGCTGCTCTAATTTCCACAGCTTGCTATCACCAGCCCTCATCGCCGATGAGCGGCACGAAGGCCACCGGCGCGAGCATTTTTTCCGCCCAGGTGTCGGCCGTTGGGCGAGTAATGAGGATCAGGTTCTGCTGGTGGCGATTTTGGCCGACGGGGATGACCATGCGGCCGCCGGCCGCCAGTTGCCGGCGCAGCGATTCGGGGACGGTGGGGCCGCCGGCGGCAACGATGATGCCGTCGTAGGGCGCGTGTTCGGGCCAGCCGCGCGTGCCGTCACCATGATGTACCCACACATTGTTGTAACCTAATCGGGCCAGTCGCTCGCGGGTGAATTCGACCAGCTCGTGGTGGCGTTCCACGGTGTAGACCTCACCGGCGATTCGGCCGAGCACGGCCGCCGCGTAGCCCGAACCGGCACCGATCTCCAGCACGCGAGCGCCGGGGCGCAGCGCCAGCGCGGCGATCATGTAGGCGACGATATAGGGTTGCGAGATGGTTTGGCCGGCGAGGATGGGCAGGGGGGTGTCGTCGTAGGCGCGCGGCCGATGAGATTCGAGGACAAATTGCTCTCGCGGAACCTGGCTCATGGCGGCCAGAACGGCCGCGTCGGTGATGCCGCGGCCCGCGATTTGCTGCCTGACCATGCGCTCGCGTTGGCCGGCAAATGGGTCTTGTGGGTCGTCGGCCGAGCCGTCCATGCCATAGTCATATCACCGGCACCACCAAGGTGCAACCTATGCGAGAATAACGGCTGGCACTCCCTATTGACAAAACTATTAACTCGTTTTATATTATGAATCGTTACTACTAACTTGTTTACTAATTTAATTTGAACCACCGTGTGATCCCGTTTGTCGTCTTAATTCCCGCTTGAGAAGCCTATGTCCGTCCGTAATGCAATCCTGGGCCTGTTGGCACAACAACCCCGCCATGGCTATGAACTGCGGGCAGCCTTTGAGGCGCTCATCGGCGGCGACGACATCTGGAACGTCAAACCGGCCCAGATTTACACGACTTTGTCGCGCCTTGAAGAAGCAGGGCTTGTGCATCGGGACGGGGTTGAGCAGGACGGCGGGCCGGAGAAACGCATCTACAGCCTGACGACGAGCGGCCGCCACGAGCTGGCCGAATGGTTCGTCACCGGCGTGGCCGCCGAGCACACACGCGACGAGTTTTTCGTCAAGCTGATGGTCAGTCTGTATAGCGAGGAGATCGATCCCTATCAGGTCATTCGCGCCCAGCGCGGCCGTCTCTATCGCGATCTCCACGCCCTGACAACCCGACGCAACGGGACGGATGCCCGGCGGGAGCTGGCGCAGATTTTTCTGCTGGACAAGTCGATTATGCATCTGGAAGCCGACTTGCGTTGGCTCGATTTGCTTGAGGCGCGGCTGGACGACATTCGCCACCAACCGCTGCCGCAGCCGGAAGTCAAGCCGCGCGGGCGGCCGAGGAAATCATAGGGTAATCGTCAATATTGTTTTGGAAGAGGGAAGACATTCCTGTCTGCCCCACGTGAAGGAGAACTCATGTCTCTTATATCTGCTGTTGATCTCACCAAAGTCTATGGCTCCGGCGACACGGCCGTGATGGCGCTTGATCATGTCTCGCTGCAGGTGGGGCCGGGCGAATTCGTGGCCGTCATGGGGCCGAGCGGCTGCGGCAAGTCGACGCTGCTGCATCTGCTCGGCGGGCTGGATCGGCCGACGAGCGGCTCGGTCACGATTGACGGGCAGGCGCTATCGAACCTGTCGGACGCAAAGCTGACTGAGTTGCGCCGCCACCAGATCGGCTTCATCTTCCAGTTCTTCAACCTTATCCCTGTCCTCAACGCGGTGGAAAACGCCGCCCTGCCGGTGACGCTCGACGGCGTATCGCAGGCGGAGGCCAAGGAGCGGGCCAAGGAATGGCTGATCCGCTTTGGCCTGGGCGACCGGCTGGGCCATCGCCCCGACCAGCTATCGGGCGGGCAGCAGCAGCGGGTGGCCGTGGCCCGTGCCCTCGTGGCCGATCCGGCGCTCATTCTGGCCGATGAGCCGACCGGCAATCTGGACACGCGCGCCTCGGAAGAGATCGCCGGGCTATTGCGGCAGGTGGCCAATGATTGGGGCCGGTCGGTGGTCGTCGTCACCCACGACCCGCGCATCGCTGCCCACGCCGACCGCATTATCTTCCTGAAGGACGGCCGCATCGTCGACCAGACCGTCCTGGAGCCGAAGAACGGCCAAAACGCGGAACTGGTGGCCGACAGAATGCTGGCGTTTGGTTCGTAACAATAGAGACCTGACAGGTTTTCCGAAAACCTGTCAGGTCTGGAAGAGAAACCATGAATATCCAAACCACACTCGCTTTTCGCTATCTGGGCGGCCGCAAGCTGCGCACGACATTGACCACGCTGGCCATTGTCTTCGGCGTGCTGGTTATCTTCGGCGTGAACGCCATGCTGCCGGCTTTCATGCAGGCGTTCACGGCCAACACCATGGCCGCCGCCGGAGAGATCGACGCCGTGATCACCCTTAAGACGGCCGATGTGTTTGAAGCATCGACCGTTGACCAGGTTGCCGCTGTCGATGGCGTGCGTGCCGCGTCGGGCTTGCTCAATCGCCCCGTCAACCTGCCCGCGGATTTCTTCGACGACGACCCCGCCACGGCCGACGCGGTCAGCGCGGTGTCGCTGGTGGGGATCGACCCCGAGCAGGCCAGAACTATCCACGCCTATCGCATCAAAGAGGGTCGCTTCCTGGAAGGCGACGCGCCGGAGACGCTGATCACCGAATCGCTGGCCGAGGCGCTTGGGCTGGGCGTGGGCGACACGCTGCCGCTGCCGACGGTGGTGGGCGAAACATCGCTGACTATCGCAGGCATCCTGCCGCCGCGACTGATGCCCGGCAACGAGGAGCTGCTGGTCACCCTGCCGCAGGCCCAAAAGATGCTCGACATGCCCGGCCGGATCAACACCATCGAGGTCAACTTCGACACGCTCGACGAAGCGGAGCGCGTGGCGATTGAGACACGCATCCTGGACGCGCTCGGCGAACAATATCAGGTCGGCGCGCTGGAGGCTAATGCCGAGCTGCTGACCAACATGCGGGTGGGTCAGTCGATATTCAATCTGCTGGGCGTGCTGGCGTTGTTGATGGGCGGGTTCATCATCTTCAACACCTTCCGCACTGTGGTGGCCGAGCGGCGGCGCGACATCGGCATGTTGCGGGCGCTGGGAGCCAATCGGGCCACGATCTTCGGCATTATCCTGAGCGAAGGGTTGATCCAGGGCGTTGTCGGCACGGCGCTCGGCCTGATTCTGGGCTATGTGCTGGCGGTGGGCAGTCTGGCGGCGATGGAGCCGTTGATTCATCAGTTCATGAACGCCCAATTCGGTTCGCCGATCGTGTCGCCCGGCCTGGTGATGGGCAGTGTCGTCATCGGCATCGGCATGACATTGCTGGCGGGGCTGCTCCCGGCGATGAGCGCCAGCCGGGTGACGCCGCTGGAAGCGCTGCGGCCGGCGGTGGGGGCGGTGTCGTTTCGCGGGTTGGCCGGCGCCGGCTTCTGGGCCGGGGTGACGCTGATCGCGCTGGCCGTGGTCGCTCTGCTGACGCGCAATATGGCGCTCATCAGCATCGGCGGCGTGCTGTTCGTCGTGGGGCTGATCCTGGCTGCGCCGGCGCTGGTGAACCCGGTGGCGCAACTGTTCGGGGGGCTGCTGGCGGCCGTCTTCGCTCGCGGCGGCACGGCCCAGCTGGCCGAGGGCAACCTCTCGCGCCAGCCGACCCGCGCGGCCATCACCGCCGGCACCACGCTGATCGGCATGGCCATCCTGATCATGGCCGCGTCGATGGTCTCCAGCGTCTATCTGGGCTTTGGCGAGGTGATGCGCAAGAGCCTGGGCAGCGATTATCTGCTCATCCCGCCATCTATCGGCATTTGGGGAACAAACGTCGGCGCGTCGGGCGTGCTGGCCGATGAGTTACGCGCGATCGACGGCGTGGCCGTGGTCAGTTCATTGCGTTTTGCGCCGACGCGCGTCGGCGAGACGGCCGTTTCGCTGCTGGGCATCGATCCGGTGACCTACCCCGAAGTGAGCGGCCTGACGTTTGCCGAGGGAGATGAGACCGCCTATGGCGCGCTGGCCGACGGCCGAGCCACCATTATCAACCCGATCCTGGCAACGACCGTCGGGGCGAAGATCGGCGACGAGATTGAGTTCATCACCCCCACAGGGCCACAGCGCTATCGGGTGGCGGCCATCGGCGGCGACTATCTGAACGCCAAGCTCACCACCGCCTACATTTCGCAGGCCAACATCGGCGCGGATTTCGGCCGCGAGGAAGATGTGCTGTTGCAGTTGAACGTGGCGCCTGGGGCGGATAAAGGGGCGGTGGAGAGCGCCATGCGGGCGGTATTGAAGCAATATCCCCAGTTCCGCCTGGTCGACGGCCAGGCGTATGTTGAGGAAAACCTGGAGATTTTCAATGCCGCCTTTGCCGGCATCTACGCGCTGGTTCTCTTTCTGGCCATCCCGTCGCTCATTGCCATGCTCAACACGCTGGCCATCGGCGTCATCGAGCGCACACGGGAGATCGGCATGTTGCGCGCGGTGGGCGCCACGCGCGGCCAGGTGCGCCGGATCATCCTGAGCGAGGCGATCATCCTGGCCGGGCTGGGCACAGTGTTCGGCGTGCTGGCCGGGCTATATCTGGGCTACATGGGCGTCGAGGCGATGCGGGCGGCGGGCTATCCGATGGTCTACGTGTTCCCGACGACGGGGGTGCTCATCGCCGTGGCCGCGGGTGTCCTGTTCGGCGCGCTGGCGGCGATCATCCCGGCGCGGCAGGCCTCGCGGCTGGAGATCGTGCGGGCGCTGCGATACGAGTGAGAATCAGGAATCAGGAATTACGAATCAGGAAAGCTAATTCTGTTTTGAATTCAAATAGTTGAGCCGACAGGCCGCGTTCGGCGAGCAAGGCGCGGAAACGGGTCTCGTATTGGGCGGCCATCCCTTTGCGACGGCCGCCCAATGTCTGGGCGGGGAAGGAGACGAGCAACCACGGGGCGCGAATCGTGTCAAGCAGACGGGCCGTGGCGTTTTTGTCGATGGCTTCAAGGCAGGGCAGCGTCTTCAGAACAAGCGCCAGATCGACCGGTTCGTTGGGCGGCGCGCCGATGACGTCGCGCACCTCGGCCCGGCCCGCATAGCCGCAAAGCGCCATGAACTCGTTCAGAAAGGCCATCTGGTCGGCGTAGATGTCGCACGCGAGATACTCGGTGGTGGGCGGCAGGGGCATCCACGGTCGGGCCAGCGGATTCAGTCCGCAAGCGATATCGAGGACGCGGCGGGGCGGGGCAGGCAAAGCGGCGAAGACCGTCGCGTAAAACTCATCCAGGATGGGCAACCGCTCGCGGGTGGAAGTATGGGCAGCCATAACGGCGCGGCAGGCCTCGCGGAAGGCGTCATCCGTCGGATCGCCACTCCAGGCCTCGCGCAGTCGGGCCAGCGCCCGTTCGTAATGGATGGGCGCGTCCTGGAATGCGCCGCCCGCCTGATGGAGCGCGTTCTTGGTGGCCTTGACGGCCGCCTTCAGGTTGGGCCGGATCGCCAACTCCCGTGCTCCGATGGAGCGAACGAAATCCGGGCTGACGTGGCGATATTTCGCGCTCGACAGCACGGCCGCAACCAATTCTTCCAGCTTCTCGTCCATCATATCAGTTCGGTATTCTTCCAATTGGCAACCGTTTATTGGCCAACCGGGGCGAAGTCGAGGATCAGGATCGGCCGATCGGCCCCAATCTCTACCCGACGCAATTCGACGGCCTGATGACCGGCCCCGGCCAGCCGCCTTGCCGCGGCCCACGGCGGCTCTCCGCCGGCGACCGGCGTCGCGGGATGCATCTCGTCCTCGTTGTCCAGCGCGAATTCCACCCCGTTCCCGACCGGCTGGTCGGTCAGTCTGACGGCGACGCGCCATGGCTCGCTATCGTCGGCCGGTTTGCCGCGGCCGAACAACCCGGCCAAACGACGCCCCACGCTGCTCGCCACGGTATCCAGTGTGGGCGGCCCGCCCGGATGGTGCAGGCCATTCTCCACTTGCTGCCTGAACTTCGACGACAGCCCTTCCGGCAGCGGCGGGCAATCGAAGAACCCGGCCGGCAGGCCGCCGTCGGGCACGGCCAGTTCTCCGCCCCGCATGGTGCAGCGAAAGCAAAAGATCAACTCCCCGCCGGGAATGCTACCGTCATAAAACACGCCCGTCATTCGCACCGGCATAACGATCAGCCCCGTCTCTTGCCGGAAAGCCTGATCCAGCACGTCAACCGGCGTTGTTCCGACCGCCAGCCGGTGATGGAGAACAGCGAGGGAAGTCGGGCTGTCCTGTTGCAGGAAAATCCTGCCCTTGAAGTCAGTAAGAATGCCGCTGATTGTGATTTTCATCGATTGCGCTCAATGCGTGCCGCCAGTTTTTGTGACCATAGTACTACCGAGCTTGCCCGATATTTATGAACTACTCACGTTAACGCCTGCTAAAGGCGGTTATGATAGACCACTGTAGGGCCGGGTGCTATCTGTGGCGCCACACAAGGCGAGCCGGCACCCTGGCTGATTGTATCGGAAATGGTACTGGAAATCGGGAACTGCGTACCATCAAGCGTCGGGTTGGTCATATTGCTCAATTTATTCCACCTTTCCCGGAATAATCGATGCGTGATACCCCCGGCAAAACCATCCAGAGGAGTAACAGAATGAAACGAACTGACCCCAAATGGATAGCCATGCTTGCTCTCCTGGCCCTGCTCGCCCTTGTCGGCGGCGCAGCGGCCGGCAATTCAGGTAATCAATCCTTAATTGCCCCAGTGATTAACGATGCCGCGGACTGCACAACAATAATCAATTCCGGCCAAAGCATTCAGGCGGCCATCAACACGGCCCAAAGTGGCCATGTGATCTGCGTGCACGCGGGGACCTATCATGAACAGTTGATGTTCAGGATTAACAAGGCGGGGATTACCGTGATCGCCTATCCTGGTGAGCATCCAATACTGGACGGGCGCAATGTCATTCCCGCGGGAAAATTCCAGGGCCTGGTGCAGATCAATGCCGATAATGTGACCGTTGATGGGTTTGAGGTTCGCGATTCCAACGCGCGCGGCGTCATCGTCGGCCATCCAACGAACGGCACGGCATCCCTTCGCAACGCGGTCATCCGTAACCTGGTTGTGCATGGCAGTTATGATTCAGGGATCAACATTAACGGTTCCGACCAGTACCATCTGGTCGATATCCTGGTTGAAAATAACGTCGTCTACAATAATTTGCGCAAGAATGCCGGCGGCGCAGATGGTGGAAGCGCGTTGACATTCGTTGATGTGGATGACAGCATCGCTCGCGGCAACACGATCTACAACAATTTCGGCGAAGGATTGGTGGCCGACCGATGGACCAACAACCTGATCTTTGAAGACAATATCTCGTTTGATAACAAGAACGCCAACATCTACCTGTCGACTACGACCAGCCCCTTGGTCCAACGCAATCTGGTTTTCTGCACCGACGATCGCGATTGGTGGCGCGACGATAAGGGCAAACCGCCGCCCGGCATCATGATGCGCGATGAGGATTACGAAGGACAGACCGAGAAGCCCCCGGCCAGCACGGACCAGGTGGTGATCAACAATATCGTCGTGGGTTGCGGCATCAACTTCGGTGTGAGCACCCAGTTCAATGGCGGCGGGTTGAATGGCGCGTTGATCGCCAACAACACCTTTGTAAACGCGCGTGGCGATAGCAGCGTCAATAACGTCCTGTTCGAAGGCGACGCGAATTACAGAAACTCAAGCTTCGTCAACAACCTGATCCTGCAAGCGTATGATACGTCGGTTACTCCCGCTACGATTCTGACCAGTTTGGGCGACCCTGATTTGAGCACCTTTACGTTGGGGAATAACCTGTATAGTCATCCCCCATCGAGTAAATGGCCGGCCAACGAGCCTGGCCGCGTTGTGGCCGATCCGAAGCTGGTCAATCCGACCATGCCCGTGAAGGGTAGCATCCCCGATGCCAATGGCTATGCCTTGCAGTCGAACTCGCCGGCCATCAACGCCGGGCGCGCTGTGGCCAGGGTGACGGAAGATTTCTTCGGTCAGAGCCGCGGTGGGGTTCTGGATATCGGCGCGGACGAGACTGGCGGCGGCCCCCCGCCCACAACCGGCCAGGTCGTCGTCACTGTGGCCACTACGCCCGACCAGTCTGCCCAGGTGTTCAGTTTTACCGCCGGCTATACCGGCAACCCGTTCGAATTGACGGATGGGGAGACCCATTCCTCGGGCCAATTGGCGCCGGGTACCTATAGCGTGGCCATGACGCCCGTCGACGGGTGGACGACATTCGCCACTTGCAGCGACGGATCCGCGCCGGGCGCGATTAATCTGGCGGCCGGGGAAACAGTTACCTGCACGTTTAACAATGAGGAGCAGGCCGCCGAGGTTACGCGAATTATCGTCCTTAAGACGACGATACCCGCCGGAGAGGCGCAAGTTTTCCAGTTCGCCAGTAACTTCGCCGGAGCCTTTGGCCTGGCACATGGCGGGCAAAAGCAGACCGATGTGGTGGCCGGGGCCTATATGGTGACGGAATCTGTGCCGGAAGGCTGGATCCAGGCAAGCGCAACCTGCAACGACGGAAGTACACCGGACAATATCAACGTGAGTGAAGGCGAGACCGTGACCTGCACGTTTGTCAATCAAAAGGTGATTCCCCCGCTTGATGCGGCTATCTATGTGACGACGACCGCTGATGGGACGGTTGGCGACATCACCTTCTCCAAGGGAGACATCCTGGCCTATGACGGCAGTTGGTCGATGTACTTTGACGCTTCTGATGTCGGCATCATGAACAACCTCAACGACTTCGCCATCATGCCCGACGGCTCACTCCTCATCGCCATCAGCGGCCGCACCACGCTCAACACCAACAATGGATCGTTCAAGTTGCAACTGTGGGATATCGCCCGGTTCGTGCCGTCGAGCCTGGGGGACAACACGTCCGGCTATTTCGAGATGTACTTCGATGGCTCCGACGTTGGCCTGACCAAGGCAAGCGAGAAGATCGATGCACTGGCGATTCAACCGAACGGCACGTTGCTGATCAGCACCTACGGCACAGCCAGTGTGCCGAACGGCGCATTGGTGATTAAGGCGCAGGATGAAGACTTGCTGGCTTTCCAGCCGAGCAGCACAGGCGATAACACCCAGGGTGTGTGGTCGCTGGCCCTCGACGGATCGACAATCCCCGGCCTGGGGAAGGAAGACATAGACGCTGTCTGGCGCGATGGCAACTCCGGGGCCTACTACCTGACCATGACGACTGATTTCATTATTGGCGGCGTGACGGGAACACCCGGCACCATCCTGGCGGTTACGCCTGGCGGCACGGTGACGCACTACTGGAACGCGGCCGATGCCGGGCTTACGGGGTCGATCACAGGAATTCATATCGTACCTTGATTCACTAGCCACGCATGACCATGTAAGGATCACGGATAGATTTAAAGGCCGGGGATATCGTCTCCGGCCTTTTGTCTATTGCCGGCAAGAATAACATGACAACGCGAGTAATAATGGTTGTAAGGTTTCTCGCTTACAATCAATTCTTGCTCTATACCCGCGATGGCGCACGATGATGGCGTATATGAAAATTACGAAGCAAATCGGTGGGTTATTCCTCGCCATGATGGTGGCCGGCTGGCTTTTGGCGGGCACCCTGGGTTTATTTGGTGTTGACCCAACATCGGCCGTTGCGGCTCCTGTCTGCGACTGGGAGGTTTACCCCATCGGCGAGAACCCGCTCCAAACGGCCATCAATAACGCTGCTTCCGGGCAAACGGTCTGTGTCTTCGGTGGAATCTACCACGAAATCGTCCGCGTTCCCGTGGGCAAGACCGGCCTAACCCTCATCGCTGCACCGGGCGAGTTGCCGGTCATCGACGGGCAGAAGGTCTTGCCCGGTGGCATGCCCGCCGATCGCTTCCGGGCGCTGGTGGAATTGAGCGGCAGCGGGACGACATTCGACGGCTTCGAGGTGCGCTATTCCAGCGCCGGCGGTATTGACATAACTACCAGCAATGTCGTCGTGCGCAACAATTCCGTCCATGATAACTGGAGCACGGGTATTAACGCGCGCAGCAACAGCCAGATCGGCGGCATCCTCATCGAAAATAACCAGGTTTTCAACAATGTTCGACGCGCTCAGTCCATCCCCGTTATCTATCGGGGGGTGCGCGGCGCGGGGAACGGCGCGGCCGACTGGGTATTTGACTCCTCGACCTATTGGGATGCGCCTTTCTGGACCGGTGTGAATGCCGATCTGCCGGAGCAATGGCTCAATGGCGTCGCCATGACCTTCAACGACGATGGCGCTACCTCTCGCGTTTATGCCGGTTCGCCTCGCGCCGGTCGGGTAGGCACCATCGGAGCGGGATATAGCAGTAGCGGCCAACAATTCAGCTATTCGGGCGCTGATATCCTTTTCCATGAGCCGGCGACAAACCAATGGACGCTCTACTTCGATGGCGAGCCAAATGGTATTCCACAAAACAGTGTGATCGATGCCTTCCAGATCGAGAACACCGCGCCGATTAGCGAACCTTGGCCGTGCGATACCTGCGCGCCCATGCTGCTAAGCTTTACTGCGACCGTTTCCCTCCCAATCACCGAAGGCGTCCTGACCCCGACGATCACCCAAACGATAATCGGGCCGAGCGATCTCGTCTATTTTCGGCCGGCAGCGATGAATGCCACCCGCATCAGTAACGGCTATTACACGCTCCACAAACGCGCCGCCGACCTGGTCGGGCTGCCGGAAGGGGCCAACATCGACGCGCTTGACCGCGCGCCGGATGGGCGTTTGCTCATTAGCCTGAATGTCGATGATATCCTGACCAATCCCGACGGAAGCACAATCAACGCCGAGCGGGAAAACCTGGTGGCCTATGATGAGGCTACGGGATACTGGTCATTGTTCTTTGACGGGGATCAGATTCCGTACAATCCGTTTCAGGCTGAAGATCTGACGGCGGCCTGGGTCGATGATGATGGCAACATCTATATTAGCGGTAATCCTGTGGGCGGCAGCGCCCTGACGTTGATCAATACCCTCGATTCCACGGCCCGTGGCAATACTGTCTTCAATAATTATGGCGAAGGGATTGTCTCCGATCGGTTCTCCGTTCGGGCGACGCTGGAAGACAATGTCGCCTATGACAACCTGCACGCCAATCTCTATCTGAATTCGACGACCGATCCGCTTGTCCGGCGCAATCTCGTTTATTGCACCAATGATCGGCGATTCTGGCGAAAGGGATCGTCAATCGCCTATCATCCCAGCCCGGGCATTCAGATTCGGGATGAGATATTTGATGTCGGCACGCCGGCCAGCTCAGGGCAGGTGATCATCAATAACATCGTGGTGGGTTGCAGCAATAATTTTGGCGTCACCGCGCAGGCGCCCGGCGATGGGGGCGGATTAAACAATGCGTTGGTTGCGAACAATACATTTGTCAATGCGCGCGGCGATACGGCCGAGGGAATCAATAATATTGAGCTGAGCAGCGGCGCTTCCTATGCCAACTCGCGCTTTATCAATAATCTGATTCTCCAGAACACCCCCGGCGCGATTCTACGGGTTCAAGGGACGGGAGCCAATTTCTCCACGTTTACTGTTGCGAACAACCTCTACAGCGTTGCGCCCCCGACTACCTGGTTCTTCGGCGAAGCGGGGCGCGTCGTCGATAATCCCATGCTGAACGCTTCAACCCCACCTTTGCCTGTGATGGGCGTCAGCCCTGATCCGGAGGATTATCGCCTGACCTATAACTCTCCGGCTCTTGATGCGGGGCAGACGTTGGCGGAGCTGACGGACGATTTCTTCGCTACTGTTCGGGTGGGCAACGGCATGCCCGACATCGGCGCTCATGAGCTGCCCCACATTGGCCGGATCATCGTGACCCAGGCCACGGCCCCTACCGGATCAGCGCAACAGTTCGATTTCACGGCCGACTTCTCGCCGACGGGTTTCTCGCTGGTCGATGGCGGGCAATATGACTCCGGTGTTTTGGAGGGCGGCACCTATGCTCTCGCCGTCACTCCCCTCGAGGGCTGGACGATGACGGCCGGCTGCAGCGACGGATCGCCGATCGGGGCGATTTCACTCGGCCCCAATGAAACCGTGATCTGCGCGTTCACCGGCGTGCAGAAAGCCCAACTTGTTATCGATCACATAATCGAGCCGGCCGATAACCCGTTGCTGGTTGATTTCACGCTTTCACCCGGCGAGACGTTCCAGATGGGCAGCGAGAGCCGGACATTCGTCATCGAACCGGGCGCTTACTCGCTCGTTGCGGCCGCGCCCCAGGATTGGCAACAGGAGGCCGCTTGCGACAATGGCGATGCACCCGGCGCGTTGACACTTGAAGCGGGCGAGATGGTCGTCTGTACTTTTACCCATCGGCAACCTGGTCATATCATCGTCACCAAGCAGACCGATCCCCCCGGCACCCCCAGCGTCTTTCAGTTCGTGGCCAGTTACGGCGACTTCAGCCTTAGCCACGGCCAGAGTCATGACTCCGGGCCACTACAGCCGAGAACGATCTACAGCGTGGCCGAAATGCCGTTGGCCGGTTGGGCCATTTCGAGCGCGACCTGCACGGGTGATGACGACGGCACAGATCCGGCAGCCATCACACTCGATCCCGGCGAGGTGGTGTCGTGCGTCTTCATCAACAGCCGGACGACTTCCGGCCCGTTGGCGACGTTCTACCTGACGACGCCGAAGGCGGGGAGCGTCCAGGGGCTGGCCTATTCGCCGGGAGACATCCTGGCCTATGACAACGCCACCGCCACATGGTCGATATATTTCGACGCTTCCGATGTGGGTGTTACCAAGGCACTTGATGACTTTGTGCTGATGAATGACGGCTCGATCCTCATGACCTTTAAATCCCGGATGAAGCTGCTGAATGGAAGCGGGACACAAATTACCATTGAGCCGCAAGACATCGCGCGCTTTGTGCCGTCCCAACTTGGCGACGTAACCGCCGGTTGGTTCGAACAGTATTTTGACGGCTCTGATGTGGGCCTGACAACATCGGGGGAGAAGATCGACGCGCTGGCCATACGTCCCGACGGCACGTTGCTCATCAGCTCCTCGGGCGCGGCCACCGTCAAAAGCGGCAGTGTGAATGTGAAGGCCCAGGATGAAGACCTGTTGGCCTTCACGCTCATCTCATCGGGCGCGACGACATCAGGCACGTGGCACACCACCCTGGCGTTGGATGGTTCGACGCTGGCGGGTATGGCAGTGGAAAATGTAACGGCCGCGTGGGCCGATCCCGACAGCCAAACCATCTATCTGGCGGTGACCAGCAACTTCACCATCAAGGGCATCTCAGGCACCAACCGGACAATCCTGAGCGTGTCGCCCACGGGAGATGTGGCGACCTATTGGGACCTTTCCGCGACCGGTTTTAACGGCCAGGTAGATGGCCTCCACATCGTTCGGTGAAGCCGCCTAATCTCCGTTGATCATCGCCCGCGAGATGGCGTTGTGGCGCGGCAGGTGGGCATCCAGATCGACGGTCGTCAGCCGCCCGTTATCGACGACGACGCGGCCGTTGATGACCGACCAGTCGACGCCGCGCGGCCCGCAGAACAGCACGGCTGCCGCCGGGTCATGCCATGCTCCCGCATAGTCGACGCGGTTCAGATTGATGGCGATGAAGTCGGCGCTCATGCCGGGAGCCAGATAGCCTACGTCGTCACGCCCCAGCACAGCCGCGCTGCCTCGCGTGGCGATTTCCAATGCTTCGCGGGCCGACATCGCCCCGGCGTTGCCCGCGAAACCGCCCCGGCCGCCCGGCGCTTCGCTCAGATAGCGGTCGGGCGCCACACGCTGCAGGAGCATCGCCTGCCGCGCCTCGGCCAGCAGATGGCCGGAGTCGTTGGAAGCGGAGCCATCCACGCCCAAACCGACCGGCGCGCCCGCCCGCCGCAGGTCGAGCACGTGGCAGATGCCGCTGGCGAGCCGCATGTTGCTCGACGGACAATGGGCCACGCCGGTGCGCGTGCGGCCGAACAGATCGATCTCGCCCGCGCTCATATGGACGCAGTGGGCATGCCACACGTCGTCGCCCGTCCAGCCGAGTGATTCCACGTAGGGAACCGGCCGCAGGCCAAACGTCTCCAGGCAGAACGCCTCTTCCTCGATGGTCTCCGCCAGGTGGGTGTGCAGCCGGACACCGTAAGCGCGGGCCAGCGCGGCCGACTCGCGCATCAGGTCGGCGGTGACGGAGAACGGGGAGCAGGGGGCCAGTACGACGCGGGTCATGGCATGACGGGCGGCGTCGTGGTAGGTCTCGATGAGTCGCCGGCTGTCGCGCAGGATGAACGCTTCGTCTTCCGTCACCCGGTCGGGCGGCAGACCGTCCTGGCTCTCACCCAGCGACATGGATCCGCGGGCGGCGTGGAAGCGCACGCCGATGTCGGCCGCGGCGCGTATCTGGCTGTCCAGCGTGCAATCATTGGGGAAGATGTAGAGGTGGTCGCTGCTGGTGGTGCAGCCCGAGAGGGCCAGTTCGGCCAGGCCGGTGATGGTGCTGACGTAGATCGCCTCGTCGGTCAGGTTGGCCCAGATAGGGTAGAGGGTCTTGAGCCAGGTGAACAGGTCGGCATCCTGAGCGATGACGCGAGTCAGGCTCTGATAGAGGTGGTGGTGGGTGTTGATGAGGCCGGGCAACACGACGTGGCCGGACAGATCGAGCACGGTATCGGCCGTGTCCGGCAGCGTATCGCCGGGGCCAATGGCCTCGATGACGTTGTCGCGCACGAAGATGCCGCCACCGGCGATCTCGCGTCGCCGGTCGTCCATGGTGATGAGTAATTGAGCGTTTTTGGCCAGGAGTGTGGTCATGTGGGAGTTTCTCTAATTATTGTAGGGGCGGGTTTGAAACCCGTCCTCTTTTCCTGGGCGGGTTATAAACCTGCCCTACACAGATAATCAAGGGTAGCACGGCGCGGGATTTTGGCAATGAAGGCGGGTGAGCTATAATTACCGTTGGTCTGTCGGGGATGTGGCGGAATTGGCAGACGCGCATGACTTAGAATCATGTGCCGCAAGGCGTGTGGGTTCGAGTCCCTCCATCCCCATTACCAAAATCCCAAGGCGTTGCGCTGCGGCAACGCTTTTTTATTCAAGAGGTATCGCTGTGACCCTAACCATTCAATCCAGTGAAGACGATCTGCGGCAACTCACCCTCACCATCGAGGTAGACGAAGACCGCGTGCGCAAGGCCATGCAAAAAAAGGCCCGCGAACTATCGCGCGAGGTGCATCTGCCCGGCTTCCGGCCCGGCAAAGCGCCCTATGACGTGCTGGTTCGCCGCATCGGCGAAGATACATTGCGCGCCGAGGCCGTCGAAGACCTGGTTCAGCCCGTTTTCGAGGAAGCGCTGGAGCAAGAGGGAGTAGACCTCTATGCCCAACCGTCGCTGGAGAACATCGAGCTACATCCCGTCACGTTCAAATTCATCGTTCCCCTGTCGCCCACCGTCGTGCTGGGGGACTATCGCGCGATTCGTCAGGATGTCGAAGACGTCCAGGTGACGGATGAAGCTCTGACCGAGGCCCTGGAATACGTTCGCATGCGGCATCAGGTCATCGAGCCGGTGGAGCGCGCGGCCGAAGCGGGAGACGTGGTCACCATCGGCGGCCGCGGCAAGTTCACCGCCCCCAAACCGGCGGCCGAGGGCGAAGAGGCGGCCACTGAAGGCGAGATGCTGTTCGAGGAGGAGAGCCTCGATCTCCTGCTCGACGACAAGACGCTCTTCCCCGATACGCCCTTTGTCGAGAACCTCATCGGCATGTCGGTTGGCGATCAGAAGGAGTTCACCTTCGTCTTTCCCGATCCCTATGAGCAGGACGCCGAATATGCCGGGCGTGAGGCGACCTTCGATGTGACCGTCCTGGCGGTCAAGCGACGCGAATTGCCGGCGCTCGACGACGAACTGGCCAAGCTTGAGGGAAAATACGAGACGCTCGACGAACTGCGCGAGGCTCTGCGCGACGATTTGGCCAAGGAGGCCGAGGCCGCGATCAAGGAAAAGACGATCGACGACATGATCCATCATCTGATCGAGGATGCGACGATGGTCTATCCACCGGCGGCCGTGGAAGCGCAAATCGACGATATGCTTGAGGATTTCAAGAATCGCCTGGCGCGCTCCGGCTGGAAATATGAAGATTATTTGAATTTGCAGGGCATGACCGAAGAGAACCTGCGCGCCGACTTCAATGAGAACGCCGAGGACCAGTTGCGTCATCAGTTAGCGCTGCGCCAGTTCATTCTCGACGAGAAGTTGCGTGTGACTGCGGCCGATGTCGATGAATTGATCGATGAGCGCATCGCCCGGTTCGACAATCCCGGCCTGCGCGACAGCATGCGCGCCTACTACCGCAAGGGGCAGGGCTTCGACATGATCAGCAGCGAAGTGCTGAGCAACAAGGCCTATGAGCGTATTCGCGCCATCTTCAGCGGCAACGCGCCCGACCTGGACGCGCTTGATGAGGAAGCGGCCGACGAGGAAGAATAAAACAGAAATCTAACGGGCGCTGTTTATAATGATGTAAACAGCGCCCGATGAGGCGCTTTGCCGTCATCCGCCCCGGCCTCTTTGCCGAGGGCGGTCAGATTGAGGAGAAGCAGCTATGTTTGATATCCCAACGGCGCTCGTTCCGATGGTGGTCGAATCCACTGGCCGGGGAGAGCGCGCCTATGACATTTTCTCGCTTCTGTTAAAGGAGCGTATCATCATTTTGGGGACGCCAATCAACGATCAGATCGCCAATCTGACGGTGGCGCAGTTGTTGTGGCTGGCCAGCGAGGATAGCCAGAAGCCGATTCGCATGTACATCAACTCGCCCGGCGGCCAGGTGTATGCCGGGATGGCCATCTACGACACCATGCAGCAGGTGGAATGCCCCGTCTCCACGGTGGCGGTCGGGTTCACCGCCAGCTTCGGCACGATCCTGTTGGCCGCCGGCACCAAGGGGATGCGCTACGCCTTGCCGAACGCCACCATCCACATGCATCAGCCGTTGGGCGGCGCGCGCGGTCAGGCGTCGGACATCGCCATCCAGGCCCAGGAGATCCTGCGCCTGCGCAGCGATTTGAACCAGATACTGAGCGCCCACACCGGCCAGACGATTGAGCGCATCCAGAAGGACACCGACCGCGATCTGTATATGTCGGCGACCCAGGCCCAGGAGTATGGCCTGGTGGATCAGGTCCTCGACAGCTCAAAGGGAACGAACGGCAGCGGGTTCTAGCCCATTTCGCGGTCTTGCCGCAGTGAAAACCCCATGACAGGACAGCCGGAAATTAAGAAATCCGGCTGTTTTTTTGTGCGGGGCGGGTCGTGATTTGCCCGTCAACCGGTGTAGACCTATAATCAGGCCGATCGCGTGGTGAATATCATCAGGCGGGAGATGAATGCAAAACTACATGATTAAACGTTTCTCGCGCGTGCAGCTTTGGCGGAAATCTCCAGTCGTCCTTTTGGGAGCGGCGATTTTAATCGCTTACCTGAGTGCGGTTTCCCATCCCCCTGCAATTTTGGCCGATACGAATCAGCTGCCGACCGTCGGCTTCACCAACAACGTCTATACGGTAGCCGAAAACCAAGGTCCGGCGGTGATCACGGTTAGCGTCACGGCCACCCCGGCTGCGGGCCAAAATGTGGTCGTCTCTTACCTGACGATATCCGGAACGGCGACAGAAGGAACCGGTGGCGATTACATCAATACATCGGGACAATTGACGTTCACCAATTCATCCCAGAATACGCAATCCTTTCAGGTTGTGATCAACAACGACAACATCGTCAATGAGTTGTCCGAAACCGTCCATCTCATCCTGCAATTGCAAACGCCGAATACGGCCACAATCGGTGTGATGCAGGCTACCCTGGTCATCACCGATGATGATACGGCCACGGCCACTCCGCGCCCCACGGCCGCCACGGGCACGCCGATCTTCGTCGACCTGACCGAGCCGAATAACACCTTCGAAGAGGCCTATCAGATTCAGCCCGACGCCCCGGCCACTTGTCAGCTCACGCTTTGGCCGCCGGGAGACAAGGATTACTACGCGTTCGCCGTAAAGGCGGGCACATTCTACAAAATCATGACCGACCAGTTGTCGCCGGGGCTGGACACGGTGCTGAAGATCTATAACCAGAGCGGTGGCCCCATCGCCGAAAACGATGACATCGGGTCGGCCGGCCAGTTCCAGTCACAGGTCGTCATCCAGTCGGACACGACAGGTTTTTATTACGCCCGCGTCGTCAATAAAAGCCCGGCCGACGCCGCCAACAAGACCTATTGCCTGGCGATTGACGCTATGGAGCAGCCGACGCCCACCCCCAGCCCCACGCTGCTGCCCACCCGCATCGGCTCTGACCCTTGCGAGCCAAACGGGACGATACCGATCGCCTGCCTGTTCGGCGAGAATCAGTCGCAGGCGTTTAACTTCGTGCCTCCGTTCAACGATGGCCCCGATCAGGATTTCTATCGCATCTGGGTGAAGCCGGGGGTGACCATCACCTGCGAGACGACCGAGCTTTCCAGCGTGACGGACACCAACATGATCTTCCTCGGCCCCAACGGTGAGGACTTCAACCCGCAGTTGGGCAACGACGACAGGGCTCCCGGAGACAGGAGCAGCATCCTGACCTATCGATCAACCTACACCGGTTGGCTCCACGTTCTGGTGGGGCCGGTCAACCCGGTGCCGCTGGCTCAGGCCGCGCAGTTCACCTATACGCTGGCCTGCACATCCACCATACCGCCGACGGCGACCCCTACCACACCGCCGTTCACCGGCGGGGGTGGCGGTGTCGTGGTTCCCATTGCGCCGACCATCACGCCCTTCCCGACGCCGACGCCGATCGATCTGTCGGCCATCCTGACGCCGCCACCGGTAGTCATACCCGAAGTGACCATCCAGCCGATGCCCACGGCAACACCGCCCGCCGGCTCGCAGGGCGTGTCCACGGTCAACGTCACCGTTTTTTACGACAGCAACTTTAACTTCACGCCCGAGGCCAACGAAGGCATCATCGATGTCGCGGTGGCCTTGTTCGACAACACCAACGGCCGCCTGCTGGCCTTTGGCTACACCAATCAGGCCGGCGCGGTGCGTTTCGATGCCGTGCCCAGCACCGGCTCCGTACGGGTACAGGTGCCGTTGCTGAACTTTAGCCAGATCGTCGGGACGGGTGAATCCAACATTGCCGTGCGCGTGGCGCCTCTGCCATTGCCCATCGGTATTCCATAAAGGAGCGGAACCACAAGCACGCTCCAAACGTCTTGTAGCACAGAACTATGTCGGCCGATCAGCAGCCCCCATCCGGTTTCGGACAGCGACTTACCGCCACGCCCGCCCTGCTCATCCTGGGAATTGTGGCGATCATCGCCTTGTTGGCAGCCTGCATCATGGGCTTTTTCCTGCTGCGGCCGCTGATTCCCGGCAGCGGCGGCGCGGCAACCGGCGGCACGGCCGCGCCCGGCGAGCCGACCCCCTTCCCGCAATCCACCCAATCGGCCGCGGGCCAGCCCGTCATCATCGGCGTGAGCGATTCGGGGACGATCTCCGTCACTCTCGACGCGCCGGCCACGCTGAACGTGTTGGGCACGCAATGGGCGGTACAGCCGCAGTCCATCGGCGCCGACGGCCTGTGGAACCCCGAAGTGGACGATAACGCCGCGGCGTGGGTCAATGGCACCATCGTCAACTATGTCTTTGGCCTGAAGGACTCGGAGAGCAATCGAACTTTGCTGGAATCCCTCGCGCCCGGTCAGCAGATGGTGGTGTCGACGCGCCAGGGGGTGACCCATACCTTCAACTTCGACAGCCGCAACACCGTGCCCAGCAGCGACCGCAGCGTGTTCAATCAGCAGATACCCGGCATCACCCTGCTGTTGTTGGGCAGCAATGATGATAATCGACTGGTCGTGCGCGGCCGATACGAGGTGGCTCCCGCCGAGCAGACCGCCGGCGGCGGCATCATCCAGATGGGCGAATCGGCCCGGCTGGGCGACGCGCAATTCACCCCGCAAGCCAGCTCCTTTGTGACCAATCGCCCCGAAGCGCCGGTGGGGTTTGGGTTCTTCCTGGTCGATTTTGTGATGCAGAATGTGGGCCTGTCGGCCATCGACACCAGCGCTTATCGCTTCACCTTATCGGATGAGCTTGGCAATCAGTATGCCTTGAACCCCATCGCCAGCCGCCTGGGTAATTTCCCGCCGCTGACCGGTTTCATCAACGCCGGCCAGTCGCTGACGGCCACCGCCGGCTATCAGATTCCGGCAGGCCTCATCAGCCCGACCCTGACCTGGAGCATCACCGCCCCTGACGGGACGCATGTGCAGGCCAACCTGCCGTTCACGGCCGGGGGCGCAGCGGGGCAAAGCGCGGTCATTTCGCTGCAGCAAGCGACGATCACGTCCGACCTGAATAACCTCATCATCGTGGGGCAGGTGACGAATGTCGGGGTGCAGCCGTTGGTGTTGGCCCCGGATGATGTCTCGTTGCGCACGCCGGCGGGGGCGGACTACCTGCTGCTGGCGACCAACCCGCCCTTCCCCTGGACGGTGCCGCCAAATCAGACGCTCCAGTTTGCCGTCACCTATCAACGGCCGATTGGCTCGTCGTCGGCCGTCTTCACGATTCTCAGCCAGCCGTTTGAGCTGAGCGGCCTGCAATAGACCGCGCTTTCCCTCTACTTCTTTTTGCCGTTGAGGATGAATTCCAGCGACGAGGCTTCTCGTTTGCCCCGGCTCGTGGTGTAGAGGAGTATCCCGACGACCAGCACCAACAATCCCAGCAACAGACCCCCCAATTGCAGCGGGCCGATGAACGGCCGGTCGAACTCCGGGCCGTAATGAGTGCCGATGCGGATCAGGTCGGCGAAACCGCTGACGTAGGCCAACACCAGGCCGGTGGCCGAGAGGCGCATCCCGATGCTCGCCTGAAGCGAAGAGGTGGCGTCCGCCGGCCGCGATGCGCGAAGATGCATGTAGATGGCCGTGGTGAGGGCGGTGACGCCCAACAGAAAAGCGAGCGTTTGCAGTACACCGAAGCCGGGAGTGGGGCTGATATCATAGATCTCGGCCGCTATCGCACCAATGACCAGCGAGCTACCGATGATCAGTAATCCCAATATGACCGCGCGCCGAATGCGGAGTACTTTATTGCTCACTTGCTATCCATTGGGTGAATTGGACGGAAAACAAAAGACGCTGCGCCGGGTTGACGCAGCGTCCTGAAAGTCGGGGCAGCGGGACTCGAACCCACGACCTCTTCAACCCCATTGAAGCGCGCTACCAAGCTGCGCCATGCCCCGATTGCATTGGGAATTATATCAGGCTGCCGGTAAATGGCAAACCACAGACTCGACATTAAGGCGGCGGTAACTGACGCATCAACGGCTCCATATAGAGGGCCAGCAAGCTCAACAGCCCCAGGATGAAGTTGTAGCCGCCGTGGACGAGGATGGCCACGGTGGTGTTGCTGCGCTTGCGAATGATGCCCAGCACCACGCTGAGCAGGAACACGGCCAATGTCGCCGGGCTTAGCCCATATTGGACGTGGGAGACGGCGAAAATGAGCGAAACGGGCAGAATGCCGAAGACGGGCTGCAACGCGCCGCGAAAGAGCAGTTCTTCCCCCAGGCCCGCGGCGGCGGCCAGAAGAAACCACTCCTGGACCGTGTCGAAACTGCCGAGCAATGACTGGTTGATGCTGCTCGTTTGCTCGGCCCCGGCCGCGTCGAACAGCACCCAGGCCGCGCCGATACAGCCTTGCAGGATGACGAAGAAGAGCATCCAGCGGACGCCCGTCCAGATTTGCGGCCAGGTCGGCCGCTCCAGACCCAGGCGCGCGTTGAGTTCTGCCCCGTTTCGCCGGGTGAACAGGCCGACACCCAGAAATGCGGCCAGCACGAAGACGAATTGTTGGGCCACGACGTCGAAGAGCGTGGCCTCTATGTGGGCTTCGGCCAGTGCGTCGAGAGCGCCGGGAGAGACAGAAATCGCCGCATTGCCCAGCAGATAGCCCACACTCACCAGCGCCAGGGTGTGGACGGGCGATTCGGGGTCGATGGACGGCAGGATTCGCCCCAGGAACCGCCGAACCGGCTTCAGGCAAACCGCCATGCCCCATAGCCCCATGCCAATCAGGCTGGCGCTGCCCAGCCCCTGATCGAACAAGAGCAACCCCGTTTCCGGCGAGGCAAGCGCGTCGGGGGGCAAGAACCGCAGCCCAAGCCCAACCGCCAAAAGAGCGAAATTGGCGATAAACAGGACTAGATGAAAGACGATTCGGCCGCGTTCGCCGCCGCGCGCGGTGACGAGGTTGGCCGCCAGAATGACGACCAGAACGGGCAAGCCGGCGATGAGGATTGGCACGGGGAAAGCGCCGCCGGTCCTCTGTCGCTCAAATGCGCGGAGGACCGGCGGACAATGTCATTAGGGGCCGACCAGCGTGGTATCGAAGTAGATGCCCACGTTGGGAATGTTCATGAATCCTTCGCCGCGATGGGGGAAGTAAAACTCGGCCATCTGCTCCAGCGACTGGCCCGCAGGCACTTCGCCGATGCCCAGACCGATGCGATTGCCCTCGACCAGACCGGTGACCGGAATGGCGAAGCGGCCGTTTGCATCGCTGCGTCCCACGCCCAGCACCGCGCCGTTATAGGAGATGTCGACGATGGCCAGCGGGGTGTCCGGCGGGGCCTGGCCGGCGATCTCAGTCGCGCTGACCGGCACGGGCTGATCGATACGGAAGCGCGGCTCCTGGAAGACCTCTTCCGGCGGAGGGTAGCCGGCAGGGTCAACAGTTGGTGCGGGGGCCGGTTGTTCGCCGGCCGGGTATGGGTCCGCCGGAGTCGCCACGACGACCGGCGCGGGATAGCCTTCGGTGGATGCATCGGCGGGCGGCAGAGTCGGCAAGGCTGCATCCTGGGCAGGCGCGCTTTCGGCCGTCGGGACTGCCTGTTGCGCGCCAGGCCCACAGGCAGCCAGCGACAATAATGCCGCCACGACGGCGAGCAGGGAAATCAGGGATTGATGTTGAGTTCTTAATCGCATGGCTAACATTCTACCTGTATTGCCGAAAAAATAGAAGCCACCCTAAGGTGGCTTCTATTCAGCTTCTTAATGTAAGTCAGGGCTTACTGGTTGAAACCCTCGTACTGCTTGGCATCCTGCTTGCTGGCGGGCTTGTT
>DAOMSB010000043.1:0-23141 GCA_035446145.1 Promineifilum sp. (SeqCode)
GGCTTTCTCTGCGGCCCGCGTCGCGCGCGATATTGAGCAACGATGTGGGGCAGCATTTCTTCGGCCGGGCGAAATTGAGCGAGCATCTCCTCATCCAGTTCCGGCGCGGCATCAGGATCGTTCAGGATCGCCTGCCGAATATCCTCGTCAGTCAGGGAGTCAAGGGCATCAAGATCGGTCTTGGATACTGGTTTCATATGCAATATTCTAACGTCTCCTCAACCACTTCCCCACCACAATACTCATCCCCACCCCCTGCGGCCGATAGCCCAGCGCACGATAGAACGCCTCCGCGTCGTCGGTGAAGAGATAGATGTGCTGGCCGTCGAGTTGCTCCTCCAGCAGGTGCATCAGCCGCGAGGCAATGCCGCGCCGCCGGTAGTCACTGTGGGTCCAGACGTCGACGACGTAGGCATTGCACACGCCGTCGGACAGGGCGCGGGCCTTGCCGATGACCCTGTTTTCATCACGGGCAAAGGCTACCACGGCGCTGTTCTCGAACGAGCGACGCAGTTCGTCGGGCGTGCGGCCGTTATCGAAGTCGTCGGCCTGCAAGTCGGCCGTCAGTTGTTCCCAGTTGATGTTCGCGGTAGTAATGGAGTAGGTGATGTTGAACATGGCTGCATTGTAGCGCAGACATTCCTGTCTGCGAAAGGGCGGGCGCGGACAGGAATGTCTGCGCTACGGGCCGTCGATCCCTTCCGCCCCCAAAAACCCCGCCAGCGACGCAATGGCCCCGTCGACGGCCGCTCGCGTCTCGCCGTCGAGCGCCACCCCCGGCTCCAGATGCACGGCGTTGACGACCAGCCGCCCCGCCTTGCGATCCATCTTCGGGTCGACGCGGCCGATGATGCGGTCGCCGTGGAGGATGGGCATGTTGTAGTAGCCGTATTGCCGCCTGGCCGCCGGGGTATAGATCTCCACGCGGTAGCGCATGCCGAACAGCAGTTCCGTCCGGTCGCGGTCGGCGATGAGATTGTCGAACGGCGAGAGCAGCACGGTTTGCGGCCGCCAGTCGCCGCGGCGGATGCGCTCCAGTTCGGGCAGCATGTCGTTGTGGAGATACCACGGGCCGGGCCATTGGGTGTTGCTATCGACCCCGTCGCCGTCACGCACAGCGACCTGTTGGATGACGCCGCCGGCTTCCAGCGCAGCCAGCGTCTTCTTCAGCCCCTTGTATTCCTTGCGAATGAAATAATTATTCACGTCGCGCAGGCGGGCCGCGCCCAGCGCCGGCAGCGCCCGCTCCACCGCCCGGCGCTCCGCTTCCGGCTGCGTCAGGGGCGATTCGGCCGCGCGCTCCCCTACCTGATGGGCCATCAGCCCCCACTGCTTCTTCAGGCCGAAGCCGTTGCCCAGCCGCCGTGTCACGCTGACCTGGCCGCGATACCACAGCACCTCAAGCATGATGCCCACATCGCTGCCGCCGCCCCAGCCGCCCTTGTGGGGCCAGCTCTCGACGGCGCGGCTCTCGATCTCCTCCACGTAGAGCGGCCCCCGCGCCGTCAATTCGTCGAGCAGGTTCCGGCGGAACGGCTCGTTGGTCTTCAGCCAATCGTGCAATCGTTCGCTGCCGACCGTCAGGTTTCGTCGCATCTGCGGCCGAAAGAGGGCGAAGTCGTCGGCCGGGATAATCGAGGCGGCGTGGGCCCAATACTCAAACAGGGCCTTGTCGTCCCACAGCAGGGCCTCCAGGTCGGCCGGGTCATACGCGCCCAACCGGCTGAACAGCACCAATAGTTGCGTGCGGGCCACGACGTTGATCGGATCGACTTGCAGGCAGGTGATGCGGCGGATGGTGTCGAGCACGTCGGCTTTGGTCGGGTTCGGCCGCGGGGCCTCAAGGCATTGGGCGGCGATGGACAGGCGGCGGAGTTCGGTGGGGGTGAGGGTGAGTTGGGCCATGGTGGGGGAAATGATAACCGAACATGTGTTTCAGATCAATTTCTCTTTCACGACCTTTGATAGACAACTGACACCACATATGGTACTATCGCATTGTGAGCACACGCCAGAAGCGACTGGAACGTTCTAAAGCTACTGGATGAGGTCGAGAATGAGTGAAAAACCGGCAGAATACTATCTGGACTTGCCTTACACCATCGAACTGGTGAACGACACATCCAACCCGAATAATCCCGTCTGGTTTGCCGCCGTGCGCGAGTTGCGGGGCTGCATGACGGAAGCCGACAGCTTTGATGAGGCGGTGCGGCAGATTCGCGACGCCATGCACGTCTGGATTACCGACGCCATCGAGTCGGGCGACGAGGTGCCCGAACCCAGAGGCGAGGAAGCGTTCAGCGGCAAGTTTTCGGTGCGTCTGCCCAAATCGCTGCACCGCGACCTCGTGGCGCGCGCCGAACAGGAAGGCGTGAGCCTGAATCAGTACATCACGGCCGCGCTTGGTCGGGCGGTTGGGTTGGGTTAGCAGGGGCGACGGCCGCGGCGAAATTATCTACGTCATAGGGACGCCTGGATCGAGGCAGCCAGGGCCGAAGGAAGGCCGGTACCGTCGCCTCGGTACCGGCCGGTAATCTATCAGGCTGTTTTAGCGGAGTAGTTAAAGGCAAATTATCCGATCAGGCCGCGGCCGATTGCTTCTCCCCCAGCAGCCCCAGCAGCGCATCCAGCCCCGCCGCGTCTACCCCCGCCACCCCCAGCGGCCGATTCACCCGGTCGTGGCAATCGGAACCGCCGGTCTGGATGAGGCCGTAGCGCTCGGCCCACTCAGCCATCAGCGCCCGATGCTCGGCCACGTGGCCGGGGTATTGCACCTCCAGCCCGTCCAGCCCCAGCAGTTCGTTGTCGAGGAACTCCGGCATGAGTGTGTCCACCACCTCGATGGGCGGCAGCACCTCATTGTAGAGGCTCTCGCCGGGGTAGGAGCCGGCCGCCGGGTGGGCGAAGACGCGCACCAGTTGCGGATAAGCGTGCAGCAGGGGCGTCAGCGTGGCCGGGTCGATGCCCGACGGGATATAGGCCCGGCTGTCGTTGCCGATGAGCAGGTTCACCTGCTCCTTGCTCAGCCCGTGGTTGTTCGACAGGGCCAGGGCGAAATGGCGGCGGGTCACATTGTCGGCCAGCGCCTCGATCTCCTCGGCCGTCAGCTCGCGCTCCAGCAGCGGCGTGGTTCCGGCCGGGCCGAACTCGGCGTTGATGGCGGCCACCCGCGCCCGCACCAGCCCGCCGCCGCGCCCCTGGCTGAAGATCGCCTCGGCCGCGGCGCGGAATTCGGCGTCGCCCAGCAGGTCATAAGGGATGTAGAGCAGATAGTGGAGCGTGCCGGTGAAGTAGGGGCGCTTGAAGCGCAGCGAGACCTCGACGCCGGGCACGACGCGGACGCCCGCCGCCGCGCCCGCGGCCAGCGCCTCATCGAGGCCGTTGATCGTGTCGTGGTCGGTGACTCCCAGCGCCGTCAGGCCAAGTTCGGCGGCCTTGCTGACCAGTTCGGTGGGGGTATATTCACCGTCGGAAGCGGTGGTATGGTTGTGCAAATCGGCAATAAACGTGCGATCCATCGCAGTGTTGTCTCCTCGTCGTTTCTTTTGGAAAAATCTGGCGGATTCCTGCTCGTAGTGCGCAACTTTTGGATATTTATCAATTAATGCGGTGTAGCCCGGTTGCCTGATCCTCCGGATGTGGCGCAATCTGACAGATTGCGTCTTCGCCGGGGATGCAAGGCGCAATCTAACAGATTGCGCTACAACGCTATATCGCATTAATTTGTTAACATGCAAAAGCGCCTGACTACAAGCAAGCTATAGCGTAGACGCTTTGGATGACAAACCACCTTACGGTCATGATGCGATCTCGCGCGTCGCGCCCATGTGGGTCAGGTCGTAGCCGGGCATGGCCGCCACGGCCGCGCGGAACTCCGCGTCGTGGAGCAGGTCGAGCAGCGGCCGCAGCAGGTCGCTCTCGTAGTGTTCGCGGGGGATGACCAGTTCGTAGGCCTCATGGGCCAGCGGCACGAAATCGAGATGGAGCGCCCGCGCGGCGGCGCGAATGCCCAGCCCGGCGTCGGCCGCGCCCGAAGCCACCGCCGCCGCCACCGCCAGATGGGTGTACTCCTCGCGCTCATAGCCGCGCACGGCCGCCGGGTCGATGCCCAGCTTCCCCAGTTCGTAATCGAGCAGCACGCGCGTTCCCGCGCCGCGCTGCCGGTTGACGATGCCCAGATCGGCGCGGGCAGCGTCGGCCCAGCCGCTCAGCTCCTTCGGGTTGCCCGGCGGGACGATCCAGCCCTGCTCGCGCCCGGCCAGCGTCACCACGACGACATCCTGCCCCGGCAGGTAGCGATGGATGTAGCTGGTGTTGTAGTCGCCCGTGGCCGTGTCCAGCAGGTGGCTGCCCGCCAGATGGGCCTCGCCGCGCCGCAGCGCCACCAGCCCGCCGAGGCTGCCGACATTGGCCGAGCTGAGGCGCAGGCCGTCGTGGCGCGCCGCCAGGAACTGGGCCGCCACGTCGAGAATCAGGTCGTGGCTGCCGATGGAGACGATGGTGCGCTCGATCTCGTGCGGCTCGCGGTAGAGGTGGACGGTGACGGCCGCGCCCGCGTCGTGGCCCTCGCTGAAGCGGGGCACGCGCACGATGCCGTCGGCGCGCACGAGCGAGGTGATGACGCCCGCGCCGCGGCTGATGGGCGTGACGGTCCACACGTCGCCGACGCGACCGACCACCACCCGCGCGAAATCCTCATCGCCGGTGGAAGAGACGAGCTTGCGCGTTAGCGTCCCCTGCAGCGTCGGCGCCCGGCGCGGCCGTTGCCCCTGCCACTGGGCCAGCAGCGGCTCGACGAAAATCTCCCCCGTCAACGCCGCGCTGACCGGGTAGCCGGGAACGCCGATAATGGGAATGACGAGTGACGAGTGCGCTCCCGATTCTTCATTCGTAATTCGTAAGTTCGTAGAACGACGGGAGTCGTAATTCGTAATTCCCAGCACAACGGGGTGTCCCGGCCGCACGGCCACGCCGTGGACCAGCAAGCGGCCGACGGCTTCGACGACGTGGGCGGTATAGTCCTCGCTGCCGGCCGACGACCCGGCGTTGAGCAGGATCAGGTCATGGTCGCCGCGGCCGGCGGGGCCGCCGCGGCCGGCGGGGCCGCCGACCGCTTCGACGACGGCGGTGCGGATGGCGTCAAAATCGTCGGGCACGATAGGCCAGCGCGTGGCCACGCCGCCCCAGCTCTCCACCTGCGCGGCCAGGACGAGCGAGTTGTATTCGATGATTTGGCCCGGCTGCGGCTCGCCGTCTTCCACGGAGACGAGTTCCGAGCCGGTGGGGATGATGGCCACGCGCGGGCGGCGATAGACGCTGACGGCGGCGTGGCCCGACCCGGCCAGCGCCCCCAGATCGACCGGCCGCAGCCGGTGGTTGGCGGGCAGCACCAGCTCGGTGGCCACCATGTCCTCGCCCATCGGCCGGACATGGTGCCAGGGCGGCACGGCGGCGCGAATCTCGATGCCCGCGCGGCCGTCGGGCAGCGTGACCGGCTGGACGTGCTCGATCATGATGACCGCGTCGGCCCAGGCAGGAAGCGGGTGGCCGGTGTTGACGGGCTGAGCCGGGGGAGCAGGGGAGAAGGGGAGAAGGGGTGAAGGGGTGCAGGGGTGCAGGGGTGATCTCCCCTTCTCCCTTTCCCCCTTTCTCCCTTTCTCCCCTGCTCCCTTTCCTCCCTTCCCCTCCTCCACCACAAACAGCACCGGCGACGCATCCAGCGCCCCCACGGTGTCCCCGGCGCGCACGGCGTAGCCGTCCATGGCGGCGGCGTGGTAGTGGGGGGAGGAGAGGCGCGCCCAGACGGGGGCGGCCGTGACGCGGCCGTTGGCCTCGCTGAGGGGCACGGTCTCGGCGGGCAGCGGCCGCCACAGGCTCGCCTCGTCCAGCGCGGCGCGGAAGGCGGCCCAGGCGTCATCGAGAGGGATGTCCTCGAGGTAGAATTTGCGGTCCATTGAGCTATCGTCCCATCATAAATTCGACGCCGTCCAATATATCTTCCAATGTATGGCGAGGCAGGGTAGCGACGTAGGCGTCAAGAAAACGTTTATCGAGGGAAACAAGTTGCGAGACATTGGCGACCGAGACTTTGGAAAGCCCGGTTTGCTTAATCGAGAGCAATACATTGCCCGGCGAATCACTCAGGCGAGTTTGAGTCGTCAGTGGCACACACAAGATCGTATTAATATCGCTGGCGTTAATGGCGGTTTGTTGAATAACGACCACCGGTCGTCTATAACCCGGCCCGGAGCCGCGCGGCGCGGGCAAATCGGCCCAGAATACATCCCCCTGTTTGATCAACCGATCGTCTACCATTCATCCTCATTGTTCTCTTTGAGCGTGAGATATTGCATCTCCCACAGAGCCGGATCGAGTTCCGGGGATTCGATTGAGTAGACGGCATTGAACGCGGCGGTGATGCTGTCGGGGTCGTAGCGATCCAGGTACGCTTGCAGCGCGCGGGCATAGAGCTGACTGCGGTTGAGCTTGAGTCGCTCGGCCACCTGTTCGGCCTGTTCAAAGAGCGCGTCGGGCAAGGATATGGCGGTTTTCATGAGGAGAGTATAACGTTTTGTTATACCTGTGTCAATGCATGAGGGAGCTACATTTTCTCCAGCACCAAAAAATGCGACAGCCCCAGCACAGAGAGAGGCGTCCCCTCGGCCGTGTAGAGCGCGCGCCGAATGGCCCCACCCAGTCGCGGGCGGCGGCGAGCGATGTTGTCGTAGCCGCCGAAGACGCGGCCGTGATGGAGCACACGCACCGGCAGGCCGTCGAACAGGCGGCGCAGGCCCCGCGCCATGTACGTCCGCACGTGGGGGGCGAGGCGGTTGCGCAGGGGATCGGGCAGGTAGTTGACCAGCGGGATGTTGCCGAAATAGTATTCGCCGCGCCAATAGACGCCGTGCTGCTCCACCGGATACCAGCGATTGGGGGCGAAGACGACGATGCGGCCGCCGGGGCGCGTCACGCGGGCCATCTCGGCCGCGCAGGCCCGGTCGTCGGCCACGTGTTCCAGCACCTCGTTGCTCAGGATGAGGTCGAAGCTGTCGTCGGCGAAGGGCAGATGCTCGCCGATGCCGAGGGCGATGCCGTCGGCCCGCACCAGCGCCTCGACGGCCCGATCGAACTCGATCTCCAGGCCGATGCGCACATTGTCGGGGTTGGCGCGGCCGCAGGCTTCCAGCCAGGTGCCGAGGCCGGTGCCGTTATCGAGGATGCGGCCGCTCAGGTCCGACCACTCGCGAATCATGGCCAGCCGGCGATCCTGCCCGGAGCGCCAGACATAGCCGGGTTCGCCGCGCTCGGCGGCCTTGTCGGAGTGGGTCATGGTTTGGGTTCCGTCGTCAACAACTCCAGGAATTCACCGGGCGAAAGGAGCCGATAGGCATCCGTTTGGAGATCGCGCAGGAAGTGGCGATTGTCGGAGATCAGGCAGTCGACGCGCATCCATTCGGCGAACGCGCCGATATAGGCGTCGCCTTTGGCGCGTAGTCCGCGCGCAACGTAGGCGGCTACCAGATCATCAGGCACCGGCAGGTCGATAATCTCGCCGCCTGATTTGCCGGAGAATAGCCGGTAGAAGGTGTGGATGGCATCGTCAGTGCGCAGGTTACGCAGCACTTCGCGGACGACCAACCGGGGAATGACAACCGGTAGACCGGGGCTGAGCAACCGTATCAGACGCGCGGCATCGGATAACGGGGCATCAGCGGCGCGAATGAAGACGCAGCTATCGATACAGATGAGCATAGTCGGCTTCGAATATTTCCTGGCGAGTCTTGCGCATCTGTTCCACGATGGCGTCGGGGTCGTCGCCAAAACCCAGCCCACCCGCGTCGGCTACCTGCTTTTGCAGCAGGGCCAGCCCTTCGGGCCAGGTGAGAGGGGGGCCGATGATCTGGAGGATGTGAGCGGCTACATCGACGGCTATCTCTTCTTTTAACGCGTGGAGATCGGTCGAGTCATAGATGGGTGAGGGCTCGCGAACGCCGGGCGCCAAGTCTCGCGGGTAGGGGGCCAGAGTCGCCACCGGCCGCCCATAGCGCTCGATGACGATCTCCTCGCCGGCGGCGACGGCGTCCAGTATTTCGCGCCAATGGGCGCGCGCTTTCTCGCTGGCAATGTGTCGGGTCATGGTTTGCCTCATTCCGGTACACCCAGACCTGACAGGTGGGGCGGCGCGGCGCCACGTTGCCGTGGGACGGCTTCGTTCGCCCCACCTGTCAGGTCTATCGTCACCGTACGTTCTGTAAGCTTCGTACAGGATAATTGTACCTTATTGGTTGTAAGCTGTCACGCTCAGGATCACACCCAGACCTGACAGGTGGGGCGCGGCGCCACGTTGCCGCGGGATGGCTTCGTTCGCCCCACCTGTCAGGTCTATCGTCATGCGGCCATCAACTCGTCGTATTTGCGGCGCACTTCCTTGATGTCCCGCCACATGAGCGCCTTGGGAGCGTTCGGCTCGCGCGAGGGATTGCGCAGCAGGTAGGCGGGGTGGAAGATGGGCATGGCCCAGCGCCCATCGACGTGGAACCATTGGCCGCGCAGTTTGGTGATGCCCGTCTGCCCCAGGATGGCTTCGGTGGCCACGTTGCCGGTCAGCAGCATGATGAGCGGATCGACCAGGCGGATGATCTCCAGCAGCCAGGGCTTGTACCAGGCGATCTCGTCCGAGGTGGGCTTGCGCAGCGGCTTGCCGTCGTCGCCCGGCGGCAGGCGAAAGACGGCGTTGGTGATGAACACGTCCTGCTCCGGGTCGAGGTGGACGGAGCCGAGAATCTGGTCGAGCAACTGGCCGGAGCGGCCGACAAACGGCTTGCCCTGGCGGTTTTCCTCGGTGCCGGGGGCCTCGCCGATGATCATCAGCCGGGCCTTGGGGTTGCCGCGAAAGATGACCATATTCGTGCCGGCGGGGAAGAGCGGGTCGTCCTCCAGCTTCATCATGGCCGCCACGAGATCGTCGAGGGTGGCGAAGTGGGGGGCGCGCGCGTCAAAGAGGTCGAATTGCATGGGTATCCTCCTGTCTGTTTGTCGTTATCATTCTCCGACCTCCACCCAGCCCGCCAGGTAGACGCCGTTGGGCTGTAGCTCTCCCTCCACTTTCACCGGCAGGCGCTCGCCCGTCGCGGGGTCATAGAGGCCAATCCAGACCGGATAGCGGCCGGGAAGCAAGTCCGTCGGCAGGGTCAGGAAGTAGACATCGTCGATAGTCTCGCCGTTGCCCCAGGCGCTGGTGGGGTAGGCGCCGCCGAGGGGCGGGCTGTCGCCGGTGGCCAGCGGCTCCGCGTCGGGCTGGCCCAGATGGATGAGCGCGGTGTAGTCCCGGTCGGGGACGCCGACGGGCACGTACCAGCGCACCAGCACCTCGATGGTCTGGCCGGGGAGCGCCTGCTCGGGGCGGATGGCGGCGCCGACGAGGGCGATGCGGTCGCCCAGTTCGGCCGCCCAGCCGTCGGGGGCGGGCAGCGGCTCGCGCGGCACGATCTTGACCGTGGCGACTTCGATGCCCGGCGCGCCGTCGTTGATGCGGACGAAGACGCGGCCCAGCACCGGCGCTTCGGCGTCGGGGGCGATGCGCACGGCGAAGCGGTCGGCGATGATGGCGCCCGGCTCCCACAGGTCGGCCGGGTAGAGGCCGCGGCCGTGGTAGCTGTGGAGATTGGCGATGCGTTGCATGTCGCGGCCGAACAGTTCCAGCACGAACTCCGGCGACGCGGCGGGCGGCGTGGCGGCCGTCCAGTAGAGCGTCAGGCGGACCACGTCGCCGGGGGCGGCCTGCTCCGTCTCCACTTCGGCGGCCAGCAGCGACACACCCCGGCCGCGCTCGATCAGCTCCGGCAGCACGAGGCGAGCCGTGGGGGGAATGACGGCGATGGCGGGCGGCCGCTGGTAGGCGGGGCGGATGACGAACAGTAGGCAATAGAGCGTCGTCGCCAGCGCCGCCAGCGCCACCAGCGGGGCCAGCCGCCGGTTGAACTTGCCCAGCGCGCCGGGAGCACAGCGGCCCCACCCGGACAGCCCCCAGGCCACCCCCAGCGCCAGAGGCAGCACGGCGGGCAGCAGCAGCCGCCCCTGGGCCGCCTCGGTGCGCAGCATGAAGGCGGCGAGACCGGCATAGACGAGGAGCGGCCAGAGGGCGAGGAGGAGGGCAGTGGTCAGTGGCCAGTGATCAGTGATCAGTGGCCAGTGGCCAGTGATCAGTGGCGGATGAGCAGTGGACAGCGGCGGATGGGCTGTGTCCAGTTTGGAGCCGTCTTCTTCACTCGTATCTCGTATCTCGTATCTCGTATTTCGCCGCGCGATGCAGGCCAGCGCGCCCACGGCCGCCAGCCCGGCGATGGCCGCCCAGAGCCAGTAGACCCACTCCGGCGGCCGCAGGTTGAACCAGCCGAAGACGGCCACCAGCGACAGGAGCAGCCCCTTGGACTCGCCCAGCACCTGGCCGAGGGTGTAGCCGCGGTCGCCGCCGGCGATGGCGATGAACGGCGCGGTGGCCGTCCAGTCGCCGTAGAGCTGCCAGTTGCGCAGCCACAGCCAACCGGCCACCAGCAGCGCCGGCCCGGCCACCAGCAGCGCCGTGCGCCAATAGCGCCGCAGTTGCCCGTCGCGCAGGGCGACCACGCCCAGGAAGCCGAGGCTGTAGAGCAGCAGCAGCGCGCCGGCGTTCTTGCTGAGGGCGGCCAGGCCGATGGTGAGGCCGAGCAGGACGAGGCGGAAAGAAGAAGACCTGACAGGTGGGCGCGATGAGGTCCCTGACGGGCCAACGGGCTGGGCGCGCCCACCTGTCAGGTCTATGAGCTGGTAGAGCGCCAGGCTGCACAGGAAGATGACCAGCGCGTCGTTGGTGATCGAGGCGTGGAGAAAGTTGAATTGGGGCAGGAAGGCGACGAGGGCGGTGGCCATGAGCGGCCGCGTCGTGGATTCGGGCCAGAGCCGGCGGCCGCTGCCGTAGATACATAACAGCGTGCCCAGCCCCAGCAGCGTGGAGAAGACGCGCAACAGATGGGCGGCCGTCGCCCAGTCTGCCCAGGGCCGGGCCTCGGCCGGGGTGTGGATCATGCGGTTGATATTGGTCAGGGCCGAGGCGTCGCCGATCCAGGCGAACGGGTTGAGCCGGACGGCGTCGCGCGCGCCGCCGGTGTCGAACGGGACGATGAGCAGGCCGCCGAGCAGATAGTAGAGCGGCGGCTGGGCTGCTTCCTGCCCCAGCCATTCGTCGGGCGGGTCGGTGACGCGCGGCAGGCGGCCGGTGTCGGCGATGTGGGCGGCGGTGAAGAAGTGCCAATGCTCGTCGGGGGCCTCGAAGAGCGGGTTGAGCGCTCCATAGGCCAGGGTGATGACGAGATAGCCGGCCAGAATCAGGCCGAGCAGGACGCGGCGGCGGTTCATGGCGTCCCCCAGGGCAGGTCGAACGTGGGGGCCAGCCGTAACTGGTTGTCGGGCTGCGGCGCGCCGCCCACGACCACGGCCGGGCGCGTGCCGTCGTCGGGGTTATAGAGGCCGACGTTGAGGTGATAGGTGCCCGGCGGCAGGTCGTCGGGGACGAGCAGGTTGTGGATGTCGGTGATGACCTCGCCCGCGCGCCAGGTGGTGGTCGGCCGCGCGCCGCCCACGGGCACGGAATCGATCTGACTGACGATGTTGCCGGCCTCGTCGACCAGATGGACGAACACCACGTAGTCGGTGTCCGGCCGGGCCGTCGCCTGCCAATAGAACGCGATGTTCAACAGGCCGTTGGTGGGCACGCCGCTGTAATAGCTGTGCAGCCGGATGGCGGGGCCGAAGCCGGCTCCCTGCCCCCGGTCGATGACGTAGGGGGCGGCGGGCACATTCGTCTCCAGTGGCCATGACTCGACGACGACGTGGCCGCTTGTGGCCGGCTCGCCCAACGGCGTATCGCCATCGAGCAACGTCCAGCGCAACCGGTAGCGGCCGGGCGCGACGTCGGGCCGGAAGTAGAGGCTGGTGTCCTCGCGCAGCAGCGCCCCGCCGGGAAGCGCGCCGAGCCACGAAGCGCCGGGCTTGCTCTCCTGGCTGCGCAGCACCGCGCCGTCGGGGGCAATCACTTCCAGCCGGTAGCGCAGGTCGGTCAGGTCGGCCCCGCCCGGAGCCACGCGCCAGTAGAGGGTCAGGGGCAGGTTGTTGCCGGGCAGCACGGCGTCGTCCCAGGGGATGACCGCTGGATAAGATACGAGATACGAGATACGAGATACGAGTGAAGAGGGTGCTTCCGAATTCGTATCTCGTATCTCGTATTTCGTATCTACCGCAGGCACTTCATCAAACAACAGTTCCGGCGCGACGGGCCAGGTGGTCGTCGGGGCGATCTCGACCGGGCCGAGGGGGATCGCGGGGCCGCCTTCGGGCGTCAGGGCCAGCGCATAGACGCCGGGCGGCAGGCCGGGCGGCAGCGGCAGGTCGTAGCTGAGGCGGTTGTCGGCCGCGTCGTCCCAGCGCGTGTCGTCGTCGGGCAGGATGGGGCGCGCCTCGCGGAAATACTCCTTGCCGTCCGGCCCGGTCAGCGTGAACAGCAGCGAAGTATTGACCACCGGCCGCTCCCCGCGCCAGAGCAGATCGACCCACAGCGTGGGCAGTTCCAGCGGCGAGTCGTAGGTGAAGCCGATCAAAGAGAGAGAGGGAGAAAGGGAGAAGGGGAGAAGGGGAGAGTCTGCGCTCCCTGTCTCCCCTTCTCCCTCTCCCCCTTTCTCCCCTTCCCCCGTCCGGTAGGCAATCACCCGCGCCTCGGTGGTGCGGGCGGGGAAGAGGCGGTTGATCGTTTCGGTCAGGTTGGCGTCGAGCCAGGCCTGGATGAGTTTGTCGTCGTCGCGCTTGTCGGCCGGGGGGTCGGTGATGAACCAGACGCGGTCGTAGTCGCGGGCCAGCGCCGCCAGTTCCGGCTCCGCGCCGGTGGCGAATTGGGGATAGGCGGGCAGCGCGGTGACGGCGAGGTCGTCGCGCCGCCGGTAATGATCATGCAGGGGCAATAACACGGCGTTATTGTAGACGATTACGTCGCGATCGCCCGCCCGCGTCTCGATGAAACGCACGATGGCCCGGAAGTCGTCCTTCACGTAGGCCGGGTCGGTGTAGAGATTGGCCAGAGCGACCCCGTAGCCGACGAGCAGCAAACCGAGGAGGAGATACGAGATACGAGATACGAGATACGAGTGAAGAGGGTACGACTCGTATTTCGTATCTCGTATCTCGTATCTGGTCAGCGCCGCGAGGCCGAAGGCGATCAGCAGCAGATACGCCGGGCTGCCGGCCATGATATGCCGCACGCCCTGATACATCGGCTTGAAGATCAGCGAGCCGAGCATGAGGCCGAAGACGACGGCGAGGAGCCAGGACAACAGGAAGCAGGGGGGGATGAGATACGAGATACGAGATACGAGATACGAGTGGGGAGCGCGCTCCTCATTCGTAATTCGTAATTCGTAATTCGTAATTTGGCGGACGCCCAGCGCCGCCAGCCCCAGGGCCAGCACGTTGAGGGCGCCGGCGAGCGGGCGGGCGTGGTCGACGGTGAGGCCGAGGTTGAAGAAGCGAACCACGTCGAGCAGCATGGTGAGCGGGGCCACGCGGTAGTAGTTGGCTTCGGCCCCGGCCAGCAGCCGCGGGATGGTGTAGGGGATCAGGGGGATGGCCACGAGGACGGCGAGGATAAGACAGGCAACTACGAAATACGAGGTACGAGATACGAACCGGGAGCGCGCTTCCGAACTCGTAGGGCGACGAGAGTCGCCTCGTATTTCGTATCTCGTATCTCGAATGGCTCGCCACAAGACCCACGCCCACAACAACGCCTGCGCCGCCACGATGAAGACGGCCGTATAGTGGGTGTAGACGGCGAGCGCGGCGAGGAGGAGATAGGGAAATACGAGATACGAAATACGAGATACGAGTGAAGAGCGCGCTTCCGAACTCGTAGGGCGACGAGAGTCGCCTCGTATCTCGTATCTCGTATCCTGAATCGCTCGCCACAACACATAGCTCATCCCCGTCACCAGCAGCAGCAGCAGCGAATACATGCGCGCTTCCTGGCTATAGTAGACCTGCAGCGGGTTGACGGCCGCCAGCAGAGCGGCGATGAGACCCACCGCGCGGCCGCCCATGCGCCGCCCCAGCTGATAGAGCAGGGGGATGAGCAGCACGCCGAACAGAACGGACGGATAGCGGAAGGCGAAATCCGACAGGCCGAACAGCTGCCGGGTCAGGTGCAGGATCAGGTAGTAGAGCGGCGGGTGGGTGTCGGTGGTCACGACCCCCTGGATGAGAATGTCGTTGCGCAGGATTTGGGCGATGGCATAGCCGGAGCGCTCCGGCGTGAGGCCCTCGTCGGTCCAGAAGCTGAAGGCGTCGAGGTTGTGGACGCGCAGCCAGTAGCCCAACAGGATGAGGAGCAGCAGGATGAGGAGCCGAGCGATTTTAGAAACCGGGTTTCCCGGAAGAAACCCGGTTTCTTGCTGAGTGCCGGGTGCGGTCATATACCTGAAATTGTAGCGCGGGCGGGGCGAGAGGCGAAGATATTAAGGGAAGGCTAGGCTCTGAGGATTTTAGAAACCGGGTTTCTTCCGAGAAACCCGGTTTCTATCTCAGTCTGAATAACGGCTATCGGGCCGCCGGGCCATGATGCGCACCCGACGACCCGATAGACCGTTTCCCTGGGAGTTATCCGTGGCAGAGGGCAGGCCTGCGTGCCCGCCCTGCTGCCACGTCTGCCTTATTGAGAGGCTGTGTTCGAATCGGTTACGGCGCGCAGTAGACGGCCGTCTGATTGTCGAAGTAGTTGTAGCTGTAGAACGGCCCGCCCACTTCTTCGGCGCGGATATGAATCTGATCCAGCCCGCGCAAGCCGGACGGGATGAGATAGGTCGCCGTCATCACGCCCGTCGGCCCCGAGTTGAAGCCGCCCACGACGTAGCCGTCGATGCCCAGCGTGCCCATGTAGTTCATCATCACGGTGAAGTCGCGGTTGGGCGGGAAGCTGGGGTCGGTGCGGATGACCACCATGTCGTCGCGGAGCACGCCGCAAATGGCGAAGGTCGGCGTCGGCAGCGGTTCGGTCTGGTTGTTGAACCAGTTATAGGCGTAGAACGGGTTGCTCTGGGCGCGGATGGCGATGCGCTCCAGCCCCTTGAGCAACACCGGGATGGGGAAGGTGGCCGTCATCTCGCCGCCCAGCCCCGAATAGAGCGTGCCCACCGGCGTGCCGTCGATGCCCAGCGTGCCCATGTGGCCCATCGTGATCAGGAAGGTCGTATCGGGCGGGAAGTTGTGGGTGCGAATGGTCACAAATTCGTTCACCGCCACCGAGTCGATGGAGATCGTCGGGATGGGGAGCGGGGCCGGTTCCGTCAGGTTGTTCCAGAACCAGTTATAGCTGTAGTAGCCCTGCGGGCTTTGCAGCCGGATGGCGATCTGGCGTGCGCCCACGAGGTTGGGCGGGATGGGGTAGGTGGCCGAGAACGCCCCGAACACGCCCGAATTGGTGATGGCCACCGGCGTGCCGTTGATGCCCAGCGTGCCGATTGGCCCCATCGTGACGACGAAATCCTGGTTGGCCGGGAAGTCCTGGGCCAGGATGGACACGCTGCCGTCGACGACCACGTTCTCGATGGTGAACGTCGGCACAACTTCGTCGCCGCTCTGGGCGGCCGCGCTGCCCAGCATGACCAGGAATATCCCCAGCAGGGCCAGAATGAGGACGACTTTCGGCCGCGATTGCCGGTTTTTGATGCGCTCGATGATGGATGTCATGGTGTGTAATCCCTCCAATGATGGATTTGTGTTTCCGGTAGCCTCCGGACAGGGTTGCTATTATGAGGAGCAGCGCCGCCGGATTGAGGAAAGCGCGACCCAAAAGTCGTCCCGCGCCGCCGGCAAACAGGCAAGGGTCGCCGGCAATCAGCGCGGACGACCCTCGCGTTTTATCATGCCACAAGCTGGGGATGGTTCACATAAAACCGGCGTGAAAAATAGCGGGGTTTTGGCGATTATGAGAGAAAAGAGTACCAGAGTACCAGCGTCTACGGCAATATCCAGCGGATCTCTTCGGCCGGGGGCGGCGGGCCGAGGTAGTAGACGTCCACCGTGCCGCGCCACGACTGGAATTCATCCTCATCGTAGCCCAGGTCGACGAAGCGGCCCTTGATGCCCCCGCCCGTATCGCCGGCGAAGGCCACGCCGTAGCCCGGCACGTAGACGTAGCTGCGAAAGGGGATGACCTTCGGGTCGACGGCGATGACGCCCGTGCCCGCCTGGACGCCGCTGGCGGTGATGCCGTAGCCCGGTTCGCCCGGCTTCTTGCCCGCGCTGGTGGCGGTATAGGACGTGACGCGCATGGTCACCTTGCGCCAGTATTCCACCGGCCCTTCCGGCGTGTCAATGGTGCGCATGATGATGTTCGTGCCGTAGCGCAACACGCGATTCACCGGCGCGACGAGCAGGCTCTCGCCGCCGGGTTCGCTCGATACCTCGACGCCGTTCTCCAGCCGCACGCGCGTGAGGCGCTGGAGCACGCCGTTACTGCCGGGCGCAGCCTCGATCAGCGTGTCGATCTCCAGATCGGGGGCCGCCTCGAACACCGTCTCGAACGGCACAGCTTCCTCCACGGTGTCGATGCGCTCGGTGACGCGCACGACCTCAATCGTGTCGCCGGGGGCCACGGCCGCGCCGGTCGCCGGGCGCGTGTAGTCCAGCGGCCCCAGGGCGATGCCGTTGTCGGCCAGAATATCAAACACCTGCGTTGAGTCGCTTTGAACGCTCACGGTGTGGCCGTCGGCGACGACGACGTAGGGCGCGGCGCGCTCGATGAGGATGGCCATCTCCGGGACGAGCACCGCCTCGCGTGGCGGTTCGACGTTGTCGAGCGCGCCCAGGGCGATCTCTGCCTCGGCCAGCGCCTCGCCGACGGTTAGGGCGGTTGTGCGCAGGGCGCGGCGCTGGTTGCCGTCGGTCACGATCACGCGCTTCCAGGGGTCGAAGATGATGTCGGCCGGGAGTGGTGTGTTGGCTGCGTCCTCGATGGCGAGAGGCTTGCCGTCGGCCAGCAGCCGCGACCCCGGCGGTGGGGCCAGCCCGGCCTCGGCCAGGAACGCGCCCAGCGTTTGCGCCTGGGTGCGCCAGGTCGTCACGCTGTCAGGGGTGATGACCGTCACCTCGGCGGCGCGGTCGATGACGATGGGGGTGGCCGGGTCGGCGGGGGCATTGAGGCCGGGCGCGACGGTGTCTTCTTCGGCCGGCGACAGCCCGGCGGCGGCCAGCACATCGCCGGTGGTCTCATATCGGCCGGTTACAGGGACGGTCGTCGCTCCGTCCCGAACGGTGTAGGTCAACTCCGCCGGGCGGCAGGCGACGGCCGATAATGCCCAAAGGACGACGAAGAGGCCGGGTCGGATGCGCTGGTGCATGGGGCCAAGGATAGGGAATACGCGCCGTTTTTTCAAGGCGCGGCGGTAAATATGATCGGAATTGTAATGATCGGAAAGGAGAAAGGGAGAAGGGGAGAAGGGGAGAGAGGGAGAGAGGGAGAGGGGGAGAGGGGGAGATAGGGAGAGGGGGAGATCAGAGCGCCTCTGCTCCCCCGCACCCCTGCTCCCTTTCACCCCTGCTCCCCTGCTCCCGTCGTCCGACGGCGCTGGTGATTTGGGTGTTGGGGTTCTTGTTGGGCCGAATAGGATCAGGTGAATTTGTGACTAGTGAGGTCAGTGAGGCTAGTGAGGGATACAACAAGAGGTATCACCTTCTTACAGCCACAATCACACAATCCGCGCAAGCAATAGCTCATGTTCAGGAGATAGATATCCAACTTGATCATATTACATCAAGTAAGGTAGGGAGGATATTGTCAAAAATGAGGCTGAAAAAGGAGCGCCCAAAAGGGACGGGGAAATATGGATGGTCTTTATCATTAAAAGAATTAATAAGGTGGGCAGAAAGCTATGGACTCGATCCATCAAAAATAACCGGATTAAACATTATCACTCGTGATAATGCCCTCACTAGTCAACATAGCCTCACTAGTCACAAGCCCACCCCCCACGAAGGCATCCTGTGAACGATACACCCAGACCTGACAGGTGGGCGCACGAACGGCCCGGTCAAACCAACAACTCCGCGCGCCCACCTGTCAGGTCTCGCCCACAACCCGGCGCTGCGCCGGCTGGAGCAAGGCGGCTTCCAGAATATCACTAACCACAAGGCTGCCACCCCCCACGAAGGCATCCTGTGAACGATACACCCAGACCTGACAGGTGGGCGCACGAACGACCCGGTCAAACCAACAACTCCACGCGCCCACCTGTCAGGTCTCTGTTTTGGGGAGTAGAGACAAAATGCGCCCATGAACCCGATGACCAGCCAGGTTGTCCTGGGCACCCGGAAGAGACATCTTAGTGCTGCTTCCTTCCGGACCTGACACGGTTCGACGGCTTCCGCCGCCAGGGACCCAGTGGTCACCGGGTTCATGGGCGCATTTCTGTTAAGGGGCCAATGATAGCCCGTCGCCGCTCGTTGGGCAACGCTCGGGCGGCCCCATCTTGCGCGGCGCTCATTTCAATCAGGAATTACGAATCAGGAACGCCTCACCGCAACGCATTCATTTCTTCATTCCTGATTCGTAATTCGTAATTCGTAATTCGTAATTAATTCCAGACTCCCAGCACTTCCGGCCCGCGATCCAGCTCCCACGGGTAGATGATGTAGGCGTCGCTGACGGCGGCGTAATAGGTAGGCGCGTAGCCGGGATAGAGCGAGTAGGACGGCTTGTAATGCAGCACGCAGATCTCCGGGATGCCCCCGGCGGCGTCGATGCGGTTGGCGACCGTCACACTGTTGCGCCCCTTGGTCCATACGTCATCGACGACCAGCACGCGGCGGCCGCGTAATATCTCCTCATCCGGGAACTGGATGAACTCCGGGATAGCGTACTTCACCATCTCCGGCTGCATCCCCGGAAAGTCGGACGGAAAGCGCACCGAGGCGGTCAGGATGTAGGTGATATCGAGCGCCTCGGCCAGCATGCCGCCGGGCACGATGCCGCCACGGGTGATGATCACCATCGAATCGAACCGCCCGCGAATCTGCGGCACGAGATAATCAATCAGTTTGTCGACGTCAGACCACGTTAATACTTCGCGTCGCATGTTCCACTCCTCATTCAGCCCGACGATCCTATCGCCTTGCCGGGATCATGTCAATTGAACTACTTCTTCCGCTCCGGGAAGCGCGTCAGCACCACGGCCGCGTCGGGCACCGGCAGGCGGCTGCCGAGGCTAACCTTGTCGGCGGCCTTGATCGGTCGCGTGCCGCCACCCATCTGGTAGATGCTGAGCGGCGTGCCCGGCTCGCTCATGCTCAGCGGGATGATGGCCTGGCCCAGCAGATAGCCCTCGCCGTCGATGGCGCAGCTGGTCACATGCCCCACCACCTTGCCGCGACGATCCAGCACCGGGTCGCCCGTCTCCGGCCGGCGCACGCCCTTCTCGTTCATGCGGAAGCGAACCACCACGCTGTCGCGCTTTTCTTCGTGATCGATGAAGGCGCGGCGGCCGATGAAGAACGGCTTGTACATCTTGACGAAGCTGCCGAAGCCCGCGTCGGCCGGGTTCAGGTTCTGCGCCCCGGCCATCTCGTGGCCATAGAGCGGCAAGCCCGCTTCCGTCCGCGTGCTGTCGCGCGCGGCCAGCCCGCACGGCTTCATGCCGAACGGCTCGCCCGCGGCCATCAGCGCGTTCCAGAGTTCCACGGCGCGGTCGGGGTGGATGAACAACTCATAGGCGATCCGTTCGCCGGTGTAGCCGGTGCGCGAGATGATCAGATCGAAGCCGCCGGGGTTGGCGCGCAGGACGCCCGCCCAGGGCAATGCCTTCAGCCGCCTGGCGAAGGCCGGGTCATTGCCCGCCAGCGCGTTGAGGATGTCGGCCGAGCGCGGGCCTTGCAAGGCGAGGTCCACCCGGCAATCGGCGCCGTGTTGCGGGTCGCGCAGGTCGCGCAGGACGGCGGGGTGCTGCAGCCGTGCCCAGGGCCGGTCGGGGTCGATCAACACGCGCCCCTCGTTGACGGCATTGAGCCAGGCCCAGTCCTTGTCGTTGTTCGAGGCGTTGACGACGACCAGATAGCTGTCGTCCGCGACGCGATAGACCATCAGGTCATCGATCACCGAGCCGTCGGGCATCAGGAATTGACTATATTGCGACGAACCGACGGCCAGCGTCGAGACGTCGTTGCCCGTCACCGCCTCCAGAAATTCCAGCGCGTAGGGGCCGCTCGCGTCCAGGACGCCCATGTGGGAAACATCGAACAGGCCGGCCGTCTCGCGCACGGCGGCGTGTTCCTCGCTGACGCTGGTGTACCAGACCGGCATGTCGTAGCCGGCAAAGGGCACCATGCGCGCGCCCAGCGCCTTGTGGGTCTCGTGCAGGTTGGTCGCCAGCAGCGGCGGATCGACCGGCTCTTCCCAGACGAAAGGCGGCAGCGGGGAGCCGGAAGTCGGGCGGCGCTCGCGGCCGACGAAATAGGGCTTGCTGTCGGCATAGCGCGCGCTGTCGTCCTTGTCGTCGTTGCGCAGGGCGGTCGCGGCGCGCGCGATGGCGTTGCCGATCGCATCGCCGATACCGGCGGGCACGATCTGGGCCACGATCGGCCCGGGCAGGCGGGCATAAACGTCATCGAACTGGGCGTAGCCGTCCGACAGCGCCTGCAGCCACTCGGCGGCCTCGGCCGCGGCCTCTTCGCGCTCGAAGTGGAGCATGAAGCGCTCCGCGGTCACGCGCTGTAGTGTGGCGTCCAGACTCATGTCCGGCCCGAACAGATGGGTCACCTGGGCCTCTCCGTCGGCCAGCGCGGCCACATCGCTCGTCAGGGCATAGTTGAGGAAGGTTGCTGCTTCCGGGCCGCGAACGACCACATCCGGCCCGGCGGCCGCGGCCGGTACCTTGCGCAATTGGCGAACGATCTCCCGGCCGCGCTTCAGCGCCCGGTAATCGACCCGCGCCCGCAATTCACGCTTGCCGCCCGCGCCTTGGCGCAGGTACGGCCGCGCGCCCTTCAGCACGGTAGCGATGGCCTCGGCCAGCAGATCGATCTCCGCCGGGCCGAAGCCCAACTGGCTGATCCACACCGTGCCGATGCGGATGCCGGTGGGCGAGAGCGCGCCCTTGTCGCCGGGGATGGTGTTGCGGTTGACGACGATGCCGGCCACGTCGAGGATGCGCGAACCCATGTCGCCGGTCAGATGCACCCCATCCACGCTGACGCTCTTGGTGTCGATGAGCAGCAGGTGGTTCTGCGACCCGCCGCCGATGACGCGAATGCCGTGCGCCTGGAGTTGTTGCGCCAGCCGGCTCGCGTTATCGACGATGCGCTGTTGCAGGGCGTGGAACCGGTCGGTTTTGGCCAGCTTCAGGGCCACGGCCAGCGCGGCGATGGTGTTCATATGCGGGCCGCCCTGTTCGCCGGGGAAGACGGCGCGGTCGAGCTTGCGGGCCAGATCGCGCCGGTGGGTCATCAGCATGGCCCCGCGCGGCCCGCACAGGCTTTTGTGAGTGGTGGTGGAGACGACGTCGGCGATGCCGATGGGGCTGGGATGGACGCCCGCGGCCACCAGGCCGGAGATGTGGGCGATGTCGGCCAGGAAGTAGGCGCCCACCTTGTCGGCGATCTCCCGGAAGCGCTTCCAGTCGATGATGCGCGGATAGGCCGAATAGCCGGCGACGATGATTTGCGGCCTGGCTTCCAGCGCCGTGCGCTCGATGGCGTCGTAGTCCAGCTCCTCGGTCTCCGGGTCAACGAAGTAGGGCACGCCCTTGTAAACCTTGCCGGAGCGATTGACGGGCGAGCCATGGGTCAGATGGCCGCCGTCGTTGAGGTTGAGGCCCAGGATGGTGTCGCCCGGCTGCAGCAGCGCGGTGTAGACGGCGCTGTTGGCCGGCGCGCCGCTCAGCGGCTGGACGTTGACGTAGAGGTTGTCGGGGCTGATGCCGTTGGCGGCGAACAGCTCGGCCGCGCGGCGGCGGGCCAATGCCTCGATGATGTCGGCATTCTCCACGCCCTTGTAGTAGCGCGGGTCGCTGTAGCGGCGATAGTGGGCCAGTTCCATGTCGATGTCGGTGATTTCGGCTTCGGTCTGGCGGCGGCTCTCCTCGCGCGGGTAGCCTTCGGCGTAGATATTGCCCAGCGTGCTGCCCAGCGCCTCGACAACTGCCTCAGGCGCTTCGCTTTCGCTGGCGATCAGGATGATCGTCGACGCCTGTCGGGCGTCTTCGCGCTCGATGATCGCCTCTACGGCCTCGTCGACCTCGGCCAAAGACCCGCGAAAGATAAAATCGTCACTCATTGTTGTACCTCCACCGACCGCATGGTGCGCGAAAATCGCCATTCGCCGGCCCGCGGTCGCTTCCAGATTTGCGCAAATGCTGTTAAGGGGAAATGTCGGGTTTTTATCGGCGGGAGCACCAGGCAGACGTGGAAATGACTCCCCGGCGACAGCCGCCCATATGGGCTGGATTGTAGCACAAGGCAAGAGGGTGACAATCTATCTCAGGGTTTTTCAGCAGGGCAATCGCATGAAAAGATGAAGGAGCGAACAGAACGCGGACGACACGGATTTCACTGATTTGAATGGACAGAAATAACCCTTGGGATCCGACAAAACGGGCTGATGCCGGGAATCCTGTCTCGCAGCCCCCGCCATATCCGTGTTCATTCACGTTCATTCACGTTCATTCACATTCATTCACGTTCATTCACATTCATTCGCGTTCATTCGCGTTCATTCGCGGTCCAATATTCTTCATGCGATTGCCCTGGGGTTTTTCAGTAGTCCGTTCCAATTGTGCAAAGCGGCTTTATATGGCATGACACATGCATGTAACCCCGGTTTCTTAACCGGGTGATTACCCTTGCTGCGGCGCCGGACAAGAATCCGGCGTTACATCGCAGCCGGCTACTGAAAAACCGTGGGCGCATTCAGACCGGTTTTGAACCAGGCCCTAAAATGTGCTATCTTTCCCCGGTTAGCTGAATCCAATCACCCCCAGGCGCCCTGAGCGCCGGCGGTTCCATGCCTCAATCAGCACAGTACCGGCCAAGCATTCGCCGGGCAATCCGGTCAGTACGCGGCCCATCCTTGCGGG
>DAOMSB010000044.1:0-5059 GCA_035446145.1 Promineifilum sp. (SeqCode)
GGACGGGATCATGAGAACACGTGCCTGTCCCGACGACGATTCAAACTAACAAAGGAGACTTATTCTTATGGCTATTCGTCATGCAGATGCCCAATGGGAGGGCACGCTGAAAGAAGGCAGCGGCTATCTGAAGCTGGAGAGCGGTGTTTATGCCGGTCCTTACACTTGGGCCGGGCGGTTCGCCGACGGCCGCGGCACCAACCCCGAAGAACTTGTTGGCGCGGCCCATGCCGGCTGCTACAGCATGTTCCTGTCCGCCATCCTGACCCGCAACAACGTCCCCCCGACGCGCATCGACACCCGCGCCACGGTCCATCTGGGCGACGGCCCGACCATCACCCGCATCGTGCTGGATGTGGAAGCCGTGGTTCCCGGCGTGGATGAGTCAGCTTTTGCAGCCTATGCGCAGGAAGCCAAGGAGAAGTGCCCCGTTTCCAAGGCGCTGGCGGCCGTTGAGGAGATCGTGCTCAACGCGAAGCTCGTCGGGTAGATCGGCAAAAACCGAAGAAAAACAGAAGGCCGGCCCCATTCGAGCCGGCCTTTTTCTTTCGCGCCATCCATACTGTCCACGGCCCCTTCCCTTTCATGTGCTTACCCATAGCGCGGTTGAATTGTCCGGGGGGTTATGATAGCCTTGTGACAATGGTCACCAACATGATTAATCGCATTCGGCGCAACCACGGGCTGGAACACGCCACTATCCACATTTTGTCCGAGCGGCACAAGCGGTTCAGCGCCCAGGGCAATTCCGATCATCGCGGCTTCCACCTGAATATCTATGGCGATGTGACGGAGGACGAGGTGCGCGCGGCCGTGGCCGAGGCCCATCGTCGATTGACAGCGGGCGAGCATCAACTGGCCGTCCATCCCAACTGCGGCACGGTGCTGGTGACAACGGCCGCATTGGCCACGCTGGCGGCCCAGATCGCGCTGGCTGTCGAGAGCCGGCGCGGGCCGAAGAGCGGCGTCGGGCCATTGGCGATGCTGAACGCCATGCCCGGAGCCATGGTCGCCGTCGTGGGCGCGATCATCGTCGGGCGGCCGCTGGGCGTGCGACTGCAAGAGCGTTACACGGTCGACGGCGATCTGCGCGGTCTTGAGGTCGAATCCGTTCAGCGCATTGCCCCGTCGCCCATCACCCGCCTGTTCCAGCTGCTGCTGACCGGCGGCAATCCCGATCTGGCGGCCAAGGCCTATTTTGTGCGGACAAGATGAATTACGAATTACGAATTACGAATTACGAACCAACCACCGGCCTACCGGCCTACTGACCTACCGATCTACCGACCTACTGATTACCGAACCCATTCGTAATTCGTAATTCACCATGTTTCACCTCTTCCACGGCCAGGACACCTACTCCCAGCGGGAGACGCTGACCGCGCTGCTGGCCAAAGAGGGCGACCCGGATATGCTGTCGCTCAACACGACGCGGCTGGACAACCGGATCACCTTCGCCGAGCTGCAATCGGCCTGCGACGCGATGCCGTTTCTGTCGCGCGTGCGGGTGGTGCTGGTGCAAGACCTCTTTTCGTCCATCCCCGACAAGGCGTTCATGGAGAAGCTGGAAGCCTATCTGCCGGAGCTGCCCAAGGCGACGCGGCTCATCTTCCTGGAATCGCAACCGCTGTCCGACAGCCATCGCATCGTGCGGCTGGCCCAGGAGAAAAAGATCGGCTACGTTCGAAAGTTCGACCCGCCCAAGGGCGGCGATCTGGAACGCTGGGTGAGAATCCATGTCGAAGAGCGTGGCGGCCGTATTGCGCCCCAGGCGGCCGTTCTGCTGGCGACCAACGTCGCCGGGGAACGGGACGAGCGCGGCAACCCCTTGCCGTCGCTGGCGGCGCTGACCAACGAGATTGAGAAGCTCGTCCTCTATAAGGGCAGCGAGGCGACAATTGAGGCGGCCGACGTGGCCCTGTTGTCGCCCTACGCGGCCGAGGACACGATCTTCGAGCTGGTGGACGCGCTGGGCAACCGGCAAACGGCCCGCGCGGCCGAGCTGTTCCAGGACAAGATCAACGAAGGGGCCGACCCGTTTTACCTGTTCTCCATGTTCATTCGCCAATTCCGGTTGCTGATCCAGGCGCGCTATTTGCTTGACCAGGGGGAGCGGGCGGCGGGCATCGCCGAGCAGATGAAGCAGAAATCGTTCGTGGCCGAGAAGCTGGCCCGCCAGGCGCGCAACTTCACCCTGCCGCAACTGGAGCAGATCTACCGCCGCCTGCTGGAGATCGACGTCGACGCCAAGACCGGCAAGGCCGACCTGATGACCTCGCTGTACCTGTTGGTGGCGGGGCTGACTGTGGAATAGCACAGTCTGTCATGGCACAAAACCTGAGGATTACTCGATTATGGCACACCTGCAAGGACAAGAACGCGCCGACTACGTACAGGACATGTTCGCCCGTGTCGCCGAGCGCTATGACCTGATGAACCGGTTGATGACCTTTGGCCAGGATTTGCGCTGGCGACGCTACGTCATCCTCAAGGCCAATCTGCCTGCCGGCGGCCGCCTGCTCGACATCGCCACCGGCACGGGCGACATCGCCGACGAGGGGCGGCGGCAGGTGCCGGGGCTGCGCGCCGTCGGCGGCGACTTCACCATTGAGATGATGCAGGCGGGCAAGCGCATCCCCGAACGGCGCGACATCCGCTGGACGGCGGCCGACACCTTGGCCCTGCCCTTCCCCGACGACACCTTCGACGCCGTCACGTCCGGCTTTCTCATGCGCAACGTCATCGATGTGGCCGGCGCGTTTCGCGAGCAGGTGCGCGTGACGAAACCCGGCGGCCGCGTCGTCGTCCTCGAATCCAGCCCACCCAAGGACAACCTGCTCAAGCCGTTCATCCTGATCCACCTCAACGTCATCATCCCCACGCTTGGTCGCATCGTCGCCGGGCAGAGCGACGCCTATCATTATCTGCCCGACAGCACCCAGGCCTTTCAGGGGCCGGAACGTCTGGCCGAAGCGATGCGCGCCGCCGGTCTTGTCGATGTGAGCTACCGGCTGTTCATGTTTGGGACAATTGGGGTGCATGTAGGCACCAAGCGGTAGGTTATTTCCATCCTGTTTACAGTCGCCAACTCCCCGGATTGCCGGTATGATCCCCTCATGACAGCAATCGATTTAAACGGTAAAGTCGCCATCGTCACCGGCGCGGGGCAGGGCGCGGGCAAGGCCATCGCCGAAGCTCTGGTCGCGGCCGGGGCGCGGGTGGCCGTCAACGACATCAACCCCGATCGCGCCTATCGTGTGGCCACCGAACTGCGCGAGCGCGGCGGCACGACCATCGGCGTAATGGCCGATGTGAGCAATCGCTTCCAATGCGTCCATCTGATCGAGACGACCCGCAACGAATGGGGTCGAATCGACATCCTCATCAACTGCGCCGCCATCCAGCCATCCGCCTCAATCCTGAAAATGGATGAGTGGGAGTTGATGCGCGTGTTCGATGTGAACATGAAAGGCCCGTTCTTCATGAGCCAGCTCGTCGGCCGTGTCATGTCCGATCGCCATAAGGTCGATGGCGCGCGCGGACTGATGATCACCCTGGCCGCCGCCGAACCGGAGCAGGTGGGTCTGGCCGCCTATGCCGCCACCCAGGCGGCGCTGCCTGCTTTCGTCCGCGCCTGCGCTCGCGAATACGCGCCGCTGGGCATTGGCGTTCTCCTGTTGCCCATCGCCGGCAAATCCGAGCAAACGGCCGCGGCCGCCATGGCGTTGATCGCGGAGCAACTTGGGTGAAGAACGGTGCGCGCCAACCTGGGAGAAAGCCTCTCCGGTCACTCGCTGCTGACAAACCATCCATGAGGCGGTAAAATCACCCCATGTCCTTGCGCCAGATGCTGCCCTTTTTTCTGTTGAATATCATCGTTTCGGCCGTTGTGGTGTTGTCCATCCTGTTTTGGTGGGACAATCGCGGTCCCGGCAATGGGCTTGCGGCCGCAACCGCGACTGCTGCGCTGCCGGAAGGCGTATTGCCCACGCCCAACATCGCCGCGCCGCCTTCGGGCACGGTCCCGACGGAAGCCGAATCGGCCGCATCCGAGCCGGTGGTCCACATCGTCCAGGCGGGCGAAACGCTCAACATCATCAGCCAGCAATACGACGTCAGCGTCGACGATATCATGGCCGCCAACGGCATAACCGATCCTGACGTTATCACTGTGGGGCAGGTATTGACCATCCCGGTTGGTGGGTTGCCGGAGCCGACTGTCGCACCGACCGAAACGGCCGTGGCCAACCCCAGCCCCATCCCGACCGAACCGGCGGCCGTTGGTGGTGGCGTCATCGGCGTGACCGGCGTCATCGACCCCGGTGTGCTGGAGACCGAGGCCGTGCAACTGGTCAACAGCGGCGCGCAGGAGCAATCGATCGACGGCTGGCAGATTCGCGACGAAGACAGCAACGTCTATATCTTCGGCGGCGTCAGCATCTTCGGCGAAGGGGCTGGGGTGATGCTCCACACCCGGGCCGGTGACGACACCTACAGCGACCTGCATTGGGGCATGACCCAGCCGGTCTGGCGCAGCGGCGAACAATTAACCCTGTTCGACGCGGGCGGTCAGGTGGTGGCGACGTTTGTCGTCCCGTGATCGGCCGCCCGGGCCACTCGCCCCAACCCGTGGAGTTATCTCATGCGTGGATTAATCAGCCCCAAAGGGGAACAGTTTGGCTATCTGATCGGCGACACGCTCTACACAATGGATGATGAGCCAAGCGGCCGGCTGGACGGGGATTATATCGTCGACCTGGCCGGCAACCCGGTGTGGCGCGTCGTCGGCGACGGCGTGTATGCGCTGAACGGGATGGAGACGATTGGTTTTTTGTCGGCCGAGCGGGCGGATGAACGGGACTTATGATTGTTAGGGAATTGGCGCATTCTCTTCCGCCGGCAAGGGTATCCTGGAAAGCCTTAATACCAGACGCAAGGCATCGTTCACAGCCTGGTCGGTCGGGAATGCCGCGGCCACGTCCGGTTCCAGCAATACGACGTTCGTCCCTGCCTCATAGCGGGCAGCATACTTGCCGCGAGTTGCATCTTTCAGTAACAG
>DAOMSB010000044.1:5159-21269 GCA_035446145.1 Promineifilum sp. (SeqCode)
TCCCTGCCTCATAGCGGGCAGCATACTTGCCGCGAGTTGCATCTTTCAGTAACAGACCGAGATCATATTCGGGGCGGAGGTCATCCTCCGGCTCAGGTTTGTCTCCGCTTTTCGTAAATCCCATTCAAATTCAAGCGCCACTATCCACCTGATACGGTTTATCGATCATGACCTTTTTGCGTACAATCCTATTGTATGGCAGCAAATACAGATTGCAATACGTCAAGGAGCAGATTATGCGATTAGGCGCACACATCAGCGTCGCCGGCGGGGCGTACAAGGCATTTGAGCGGGCGCGCGACGAGACCTGCGATTCGATGCTCATTTTCACCAAGAGCAACCGCCAATGGGCGGCCAAGCCGCTGACCGATGACGACATCGCCCACTACAAGGCCGCCGCGGCCGAATACGCCGGCATTTGGCCGGTGGCCGTCCACGCCGCCTATCTGATCAACGTCGCCTCGCCCGACCCGGCGCTGTGGGAGAAGTCCTGTCTGGCGCTGAAGGATGAGGTGGAGCGGGCCGGGGCGCTGGGGACGAACTTCCTTACCTTCCATCCCGGCTCCTGGATGACCGGCAGCGAGCAGGAAGGGCTGGACGCCATCGCCCGCGCCGTGGGTCGCCTCCTTGAGGAGACGGCCGACTCTGCCCCCGACACGGTGATCTGCCTGGAGACGATGGCCGGTCAGGGGACGAATCTCGGCGGCCGGTTTGAGCATCTGGCCTATATCATCGACAATGCCGGACCGAGCGAGCGGCTGGGCGTGTGCTTCGACACTTGCCATGTGTTCGCGGCGGGCTACGACATTCGCACCCCGGAGGCCTACGCGGCGACGATGGCCGAGTTCGACCGGGTGATCGGCCTCGGCAAGCTGCGTTGCTTCCACTTCAACGACAGCGTCCATGAGTTGGGTTCGGGCAAGGATCGCCACGCCCACATCGGCCGCGGCGAGATTGGTCTGGCCGGATTTGCCAATTTCATGAACGATCCCCGCTGGGCCACCCATGGCGCCCAGTTGGAGACGGAACCAACGATGGACGGCGAGGACGGGCAGTCGATCAATATGAATCATGTGAATCTGGCGGCGCTGCGGGGGCTGATCAAAGCCTCATAAGCGGATTCATCGCTTTCAGACTATTGGAGTACTTAAAGATGTTTATCGTCGATGCCCACCTCGATTTGGCCTATAACGCACTCGTCAAGGGACGCGACCCACGGCTGGGCGTGGCCGCAATTCGCGCGGGCGAAGAATCACCCAAGGATATCGCCACCGTCGGCTTGCCGGAGATGCGGCGTGCCGGGGTCGGCCTTATCTTCGCTACCCTGTTTGTATCGCCATCATCCACGCCATTCGAGCGCGAACCGAGCGAACACACCTACGACACGCCGGAGCAGGCCCACAAGCTGGCCATGGCTCAGGTCGATTTCTACAAGCGAATGATCGATGAGGATGAGACATTGCGGCTGGTGACGAACTTGGCCGGGCTGGACGAGGTGACGAAAAGCCACGAGGCCGGCGGGAACCCGCTGCTGGGTCTCGTCTTGCTGATGGAAGGGGCCGATTGCATCCGCGAGCCGAAAGAGGCCGAGTTCTGGTATGAACAGGGCGTGCGGCTCATCGGCCCGGCATGGGACGACACGCGCTATTGCGCCGGGGCCTGGCGCGACAGCAAGCAAGGGCTGTCGAAAGACGGCTACGCGCTGCTGGAAGAGATGGCCGGGCTGGGGATGATCCTCGACCTGACCCACATGAGCGAAGTCGCCACCTTCCAGTCGCTCGACGCCTATCCGGGCACGATCGTGGCTACCCACGCCAACGCGCGGGCCATTGTTCCCCGCGAGCGGCAATTGAGCGACCGGCAGATCCGCCTTATCGGCGAGCGCGACGGGATGGTCGGGGCGGTGCTGGCCAACTTTTTCCTGAAGGCGGATTATGTACGCGGCCAAAAGGAGAGCGTGCTGGTGGCGCAGGTGGCGGCCCATATCGATCATGTCTGTCAGGTCATCGGCGACGCACGCCATGCCGGTCTGGGCACCGACCTTGACGGCGGCTTCGGCGTGCGCGACATCCCCGACCCGATGGACAGCATCGCCGACCTGCCGATGATCGCCGCCGCGCTGCGCGAGAAAGGTTACGCGGATGCGGATGTGGCCGGGATTATGGGGGAGAATTGGGTGGCGTTGTTGCGGAGGGCGTGGGAATAGAAGTAGATTGCAATTACTCCTGCGATCTGTTATATTGGTTGTACAATTGTACAATCAATATTGATTTCTATTATGGACATAATCGTAGATGCTTCAGTTATCCTGGCTGTTGTTATGAATGAGCCAGCGAAACCGGCAATGATTTCCTTCACCAGAGATGCGAAGTTGATCGCGCCCACCTCAATCCATTTCGAGATCGGTAACGCCTTGTCGGCGATGTTTCGTCGCCGACGGGTGACACTTGAACAAGCGACTGAGGCTGTGGATGTCTACCAGTCTATTCCAATTCGTTTTGTAAACGTTGGACTCATCAACTCACTGGTAATTGCACATCATTTGAATATCTATGCCTATGATGCCTATTTAATGCGATGTGCGGAGAAATATCGTGCTCCTCTACTCACGCTGGACACATCACTGCGTCGTCGGGCTGTCGAATATGGGCTACAAGTCGTGGAGGTGGGAGAATGACGACCATCTATACCTATTCGGAGGCACGGCAAAACCTGGCCTCTCTTTTGGATGAGGCGACTGAGGAAGGTGAAGTGCTGGTGCAACGTCGCGACGGACGCATGTTCGCGATCCGACCGGTCGCTCCCTCGGCGTCGCCATTGGATGTTGATGGAATCGACATTGATATGACCGCGGACGAAATAATGGCGTTCATTGCTGAGGGCCGGCGGTATGGGTTGCCTGAGGGGAAGGAGTAACTGCCCGTCATCCGCCGGATTGCGAAAGGATCAGGCAGCTGTGCTGCGCGGTGAGGGGAATCGGCTTCTCAACGACAGGATTAACCGGCAAGGTGTTGCTGCTGAAGGACGGCTTCGGGGATTGCGGCCATGTGCTGGTCGCGATGGACCAAAATCGCATCGAGTTCCTGCGCCACAGCGGCGATGAGGGCATCGATGAGCGGCAGCCGCGCCGGCGTTGATTGGACGATTTCATAGGCGGCCTTCGCAGTCCGGGCATCCACCGGAGCGATGGCCGCGAAAAGCAGCTCATAATCGCTCACGATTTGGTCTATCTCTTCGCGGGGCGCGCCCAGATCGTTCAATCGCCGGGCGAACTCGGCCAGGCTGACGGCGGCCAGAAAAACGGCCGCTCCCGGGTCTTCAAAAATGCGCTGCACTTCTTCCCAACCCGTCTCATGGCGAAAATGGGCCAGAAGGGCGGATGTATCAAGCAGGTAGCGCGCCAATTTAGCCTTCCGACTCACGCTCTGTGATCAATTCGGCCACCGCGTCCCGTTCGGGGCTGTATTTTTTGCCCGTCCCGGCCAGCCGCCGCGCCAATTCGCCGCGGTCGGGAATGACGCGAACCAGGATTTCATCCGTCCCTTCGAGGGGTTGCCATTCCAGCTTCCAGCCCGGCTTGATGCCGAAGATGCGGCTGACCTCCGCCGGTATGGTGATCATGTTTTTCCGGGTGACGGTTGTTATCATGGGGCTTATCCTATTCCATGATTAATGATTTTGCAAGGAGATTGTGGATAGCCTGGGTTGCAGGGCAACCCGTGTCCGCAATCGTTGTCGTTGTCGCTGTCGCTGCCGTTGCCGTAATCGAAAATCGATAGCGATAGCGATTACGATAGCGATTGCGATTGCGATTTAGACGCTACATCACCGCTCGTACACCCGCCCCACACCCGGCACCCGCTCCAGCTTCTCGATCAGCTCCGCCTCGCAGCCGACGCGGTTGTTGGGGAAGTCCATCACCAGGTCTTGCCCGGCTAGCTGCAGCCGCAGCGTCGCGTTGCCCTCATAGCGTTCGGCCAGCCGGAACGATTGGCGACAGGCTTCCTTCCAGTTGCCTGAGGCGCGAATCTCCACGACGAGCATTTTGTATGAGCCGTTGGCCGGCGGCGGTTCGTCTTCATAGGGCGACGAGGAATCATTGACCTTCAGGGATTTACCCATGTGCAATGAATCATTGCTCCCATCATTCGTAATTCGTAAGTTCGTAGAACGACGGGAGTCGTAATTCGTAATTCCCCCCGGCCGGGTCGGTTCATCATCCGCTTCGGATGTCTCACAGGTCATGGCTTCCTCTTCATCGATCTCGTCGGGCGGCGGGGGGACGCTCTCGGCCGCGACGAATCCGTTGCCGGTGGCGGTGTAGGCCGGGGCGGGTTCGGCCACTGGGTGCGAGATAGTCGGTGTCGCGGGCGCGGTGTTCCAGTCGTCATCGGGCGGCCAAAAGTCGTAGTCGTTGGCAATATCGCTAGAAACCGGGTTTTTGGGAACGAACTCCTGTTCGTCAAACCCGGTTTCGGCCGGTTGGCGGGCGGCGGCGGCATCCTTGGCCACGGTGAGTCTGGTTTGCACGCTGTTGGCGATGATGGAGATCGATTCGCCTTCGGCCTGCACCGTGCCGCGGACGACGATGATCTGATTGACCTGTACCATCTCGCGGTGGGCGGCCCACACCTTGGGGAACATGACCAGATCGATCTTGCCGTCGAGGTCTTCCAGGGTGACGAAAGCCATCGGCTGGCCCTTCTTCGTGTTCAGCGTGCGCAGCCCCGCGACCATGCCCGCCAGCGTGATGGGCTTGCCGTTCCAGTTCGTATCCAGCTCGCCGGTGCGGGCGGTGACGATGCTCTTCAACTCGGCCAGCTTGTGTTCCAGCGGATGCTCGGTCAGATAGACGCCGATCAACTCCTTCTCCCAATCGAGCATCTCGCGGCGGTCAACCGGCTTGATCTCTTTCTCCGGCCGCAGCAGGGCGACGTCGATTTTGCCGCCGCCGGTGCCGCCAAAAAGGGTCATCTGCCCGGCTTCGGCCGCGGCGTGGGTGCTGCCGCTGTGGCCGACCATCCGATCCAGCGCGTCGAGGATGCGCGCCCGTGAGCCCCACTCGTCGAACACGCCGACGCGGGCCATTGACTCCAGCGCGCGCTTGCCCACGCGACGCAGATCGACGCGGTCGGCCAGGTCGGCGGGATCCCTGAACGGCCCGTTGGCCTCGCGCTCGTCGATGACCAGCTGCACCGCGCCCTCGCCGGCGTTTTTGATTGCGGCCAATCCATAGCGGATGGTGGCTTTTTGAGCAGGGGAGAGGGGGTGAAGGGGAGAGGGGGTGATCCCCCTTTCTCCCTTTCTCCCTTTCTCCTCCACGACGTCCTCAATCGTGAAGTCCAGCATCGACCGGTTGATCCCCGGCGGGGCGACGGTGATGCCCAACTGCCGGGCGTCGGTGATGTACTTGGCGACGTTCTCCGTGTCGTGGCGGCCGACGGTGAGCAGGGCGGCGATGTACTCTACCGGGTAATGGGCCTTCAGGTAGGCGGTCTGGCAGCAGATGACGGCATAGTCGGCGGCGTGGGCCTTGTTGAAGCCATAGCGGGCGAAGAACTCGATGTCGCTCCAGATGGCGTCGCACACCTCTTGCGAGAAGCCGCGGGCCATGGCTCCGGCGGTGAACTGGGCCTTGTGTTCGTCCATCAGGTCGCGCTTCTTCTTGGACACGGCCTTGCGGATCATGTCGGCCTCGCCCGGCTCATAGCCGGCCAGTTCGGCGGCGATGCGGATGATCTGCTCCTGATAGACGAGAATGCCGTAGGTGTCCTGCAGGATCGGCTTCAGTTCGGGGGTGTGGTAGGCGGCCAGGTCGCGCCCCTCGTTGAGCGCGGCGTGCATGCGGCGGATGTATTCGGGGATGTTTTCCATCGGCCCGGGGCGGAAGAGGGAGATGGCGGCGATGATGTGGTCGAAACGGCGCGGCTTCATCTCCATCATCAGCTTGCGCATGCCGGAGCCTTCCACCTGGAACACGCCCAGCACGTCGCCGCGGCCGAGCATGTCGAAGGCGGCTTCCATGCCCTTGTCGCTGTCCTTGCCGGGGCCGGTCATGCCGATGTCGGACGGGATGTTGTCCATCGTATAGCGCACGCCGTGGCGCTGCTCGATGAGCTGCGCGGCCTTGCGCATGACCGTCAGGGTGCTGAGGCCGAGGAAGTCGACCTTCAGCAGGCCGATCTTCTCGATGATCTCCATCGGCCACTGGCTGACGGAGCGGATGCCGCCCAGCCCGGCCTCGCCGCTGGTCGGCCGATGGAGCGGCACGTATTCCACCAGCGGTTTGTCGGAGATGATGACGCCTGCGGCGTGGCTGCTGGCGTGGCGGGCCACGCCTTCGATCTCCCGCGCCGTGTCGATCAACTCCTTGATGCGCGGCTCGTTTTTGACTCGTGCGTCCAGATCGGCCGAATAGAATTCGTGATCCTTGTCGAGCACGTTGTCGATCTTGACCGGCTTGCCGGAGATGGCCGGGACGAGGCGGGCCACGGCGTCGACTTCGGGCAGGGGCACATCGAGCGCGCGGCCGACGTCGCGGATGGCCGCGCGCGCGCCCAGCGTCCCGAAGGTGATGATCTGGGCCACCTTGTCCTGGCCATACTTGTTCACGGCGTATTCGACCATCTCCGAGCGGCGGTCGTCGGGGTAGTCGAGGTCGATGTCGGGCATGGAGACGCGGCCGGGGTTCAGGAAGCGTTCGAAGATGAGGCCGTTGGCGATGGGGTCTATGCCGGTGATGCCCAGCGTGTAGGCTACCAGCGACCCCGCGCCGCTGCCGCGCACGTTCCACCAGATATCGACACGTCGGGCATATTGGCATAAATCCCAGACAATGAGGAAATAGGTGTCGAAGCCCATGCCGCCGATGATGCGCAGCTCGTGTTCCAGCCGGGCGCGCAACTTTTCGTCGGTTCGCGCCCGCTCCTCGCCGTACTTTTGGATCAGCCCTGCCTCGCACAGTTGGCGCAGATAGCCGGGGGCGTCGTAGCCGGCGGGCACGTCGAAGATGGGCAGGTGATAGCCTTTCGTGTCCAGATTGACATTGCACATCTCGGCGATGAGCAGGCTGTTGTCGAGCGCGCCGGGGATGTGGCCGAACAGGCGGTGCATCTCGGCATGGGATTTGAGGTAGTAGCCCTGGTCGCTGAAGCGCATGCGTTTGGCGTCGTTGACGGTGGCGCCGGTCTGGATGCACAACAGCACGTCGTGGGGCGAGGCCTCTTCGGGCGTGGTGTAATGGACGTCGTTGGTGGCCAGGAAGCGCAGGTTATAGCGCGGCTGCATCTCCATGAGCGTTTTGTTGATGGCCGTCAGTTCGGGGATGCTGTGCTCCTGCAACTCAATGAAGAAGCGTTCGGGGCCAAAGATGTCGATGTATTGGCCCATGAGGGCGTGGGCTTTGGTCATATCGCCCGCGCCGATGGCCCGCGGGATGTCGGCGGCCATGCAGCCGGTGGTGCAGATGAGGCCCTCGCTGTGGGCGGCCAGAAAGTCGAGGTCGATGCGCGGCTTGTAGTAGAAGCCGTCGAGTTGGGCGCTGCTGGCGATTTGCAGCAGGTTCAGATAGCCGGTCCGGTTCTCGGCCAGCAGCAGCAGATGGGTGCGCTCGCGGTCGAGTTGGGGGTCCTGGTCGGTCATGCCGCGCGCGGCCACATAGCTCTCGATGCCGATGATGGGCTTGATGCCGTGGTTCTTGCAGGCCTGGTAGAAGGGCATGACGCCGAACATCACGCCGTGGTCGGTCAGGGCCAGGGCGGGCTGGTTGAGCGCTTTCGCCCGTTTGGCCAAATGCTCCAGCCGGCTCAGGCCGTCGAGCAGCGAGTACTCGCTGTGGACATGGAGATGGACGAAGGGTTGGTGTTCTTCCGGTACGGGTGGTTTTGTTGCAGTCCCCAACATGAGGGTGAGTATAACACAGGTGTTCGGATGGGGGTCTACTGTGTCTTAAAGAATTGGGGGTTTTAAGGTCAACACTCGTACTCGAATCTTATATGCTCGTTGACCAAATTTCTGGCATTGCAAAAACAATCCACTACGAATCATAGACAAGCGTTCAAGTGAGCGGCTGCACATTTAACAAATGCATCACTTCAAAGCCGTCGTCCAATTCCTCCCAATAAACCCCATACCCACCCGGCTCAATGGACCAATTGGCTCGCTGCTCCGGCGTGGCGTTGGCCAGCCAGCCCAGCCAGCTTATCGTATCGAGAGGCAGGCTTATCGGGCGGCCGTCGCTGAGCGACACATGAAGCATGTTGCCTTCAAACTCAACATCTTTAGCTGTTACCAATTCAGCAACATCATTTTGAGATGTAGTCATATTGCATTCCCGGCAACCATTTCGTCTGAAAAGTTGATGTATTGACACAAAGTATGTACAATAATAATTATGCGGTACGAATGGGATGAGAGCAAGCGCCTGTCAAATATCCGCAAGCATGGGTTTGACTTTCGCGACGCTCATGAAATCTTCGATGGGCCAATGTTGATCGGTCTGGACATCCGCTCTGATTATGGCGAAGATCGATGGATCGGCATGGGCTTCCTCCGAGAGATAGTTGTAGTCATCATATATACAGAATCTAACAAAAGCGATGTCCGACGGGTTATCTCCTTACGAAAGGCATTGAATTATGAAAGAAAACGATTTGAAGCACACCTCTCAAACTGACTGGGAAAGAATACGGGCCATGGCCGACGAGGAGATCGATACCGGCGACATTCCCCCGCTGGATGATGATTTCTTCGCCCATGCCGAATTACGATTGCCTAAGCCGAAACAGTCCGTCACCATTCGTCTGGACGCGGATGTGGTCGAGTGGTACAAGGCCCAGGGCAAAGGCTACCAGACGCGCATGAATGCCATTTTGCGGCGCTACATGGAAGTTCACATGATGTAGATTGTTAATAGAAACCGGGGTTCCCGGAAGAAACCTGGTTTCCGACCCCGTCTCACCCCCCACTCCCCTTCGCCCGCAACACGGCCGCCGTCCGGTCGCTCACCTGCAACTTGGTGCAGATATTGGCCACGTGATTGCGCACCGTCTTCAGGCTGATGCTTAGCCGCTCGGCGATGGCCTCATTGGGCAGCTCCTGGGCCATCAGGTTGAGGATTTCCGACTCGCGCTCGCTGAGTTGCGGGAACGCCTTGGCCTGTACGTCGGCCTGCACGCGGGTGAAGTGATGGATGACGTGCTGGGCCACGGCCGCGCCGAACACGACCTCATCGTTGAAAACGTTCTGGATGGAGCGCACGACGTCGGCCTTGCGCGCCCCTTTCAGGATATAACCCCGCGCCCCGGCCTGCAGGGCGTGGAAGACGGTGGCCGTGTCGTCGGACATGGTCAGCACGAGGATGCGTATATGGGGACCGGCGGCCACGATGCGCCGCGTGGCCTCCAGCCCGTTCAGCCGCGGCATCTGCAAATCCATCAGGATGACGTCGGGCTGCAATTCGGCCGCCTGCGTCACCGCCGCCGCGCCGTCGGCCGCCTCGCCCACCACGTTCAACGAAGCGTCGGTAGCCAGCATGGCCCGCAGCCCTTGCCGGAAGGCGTCGTGATCGTCACAGATGAGAATGCGTATCGGTTCCATACCTTGCCTTATGTTTCAATCGGAAAGCGCGCAGTGATGCAGGTCCCGCGCGGACGGTTCGGCAGCACGGTCAACGTCCCCCCGATCTCCTCGGCCCGCTCGCGCATGCCGGTCAATCCGATGCCCAACTCCGGCTCCGACGGCAAACCCACGCCGTCGTCGGATATTTCCAGCCGCAGGCCGTCGTTCTCGAACCACAGGGCCAGCGTTGCCGTCTGCGCCCGGGCATGGCGGCTGACGTTGGTCAGCGCCTCCTGGGCGATGCGATAGACGGCGACCTCGACCGCCGCCGGCAGCGCCCGCCCCTCTTTCGGCAATCGCAGCTCGACGCGCAAGCCCGGCGCGGCGAAGCCGTCGGCCAGCACTTCCAGCGCTCCGAACAGCCCCAACTCGTCCAGCGCCGGCGGTCGCAAGCCGTGGACGATCCGTCGCACCTCGCTGACCGTCGCCTGGGCCTGGTCGATCAGCCCGGTCAGCGCCCGGTCGGCCGCCGCCGGGTCATCGCGGAGCAGCTCGCGGGCGGTCTCGGCCTGCATAGTCATCGTCGCCAGCGCCGGGCCGAGGCCGTCGTGGAGATCGCGACGCAGGACGCGGCGACCCTCTTCCCCGGCGGTGACGAGGTGGCGGCGCGATTCTTGCAACTCGGCCGCCAGCTGATTGTTATAGAGCGCCAGGCTGATTTGTCGGGTCAGATCGCCCAGCAGCCGCTCGTCAATGGGCAGCGGAAACCCGGCCGTGACGCGTGGCACAAGGCGTAACTCGCCCAGCGCCCGGCCGTTGTATTGCAGAGGCAGGGTGACGAGCGGCCCGTCGGGGCGCGGGCCGCTCTCGGCCGTTGCTCCCTCGCTCGTCTCCAGCTCGACCCAGGGCAAATTGAGTATCTCAGTCAGCGAATGGGCAATGGCCAGAGGCAGGGCCTCGGCCGTCAATTCGGTGTCCAGCCGGGCCGAAATGCGACTGATGGTGGTGTAGGGATCGTCGTTGTTATCCTCGACGAAGAGCGCGACGCGCGGCCGCAGCCAGCGCTGCGCCGGCCAGACCGACAGCAAGGCCAGGATCATCAGAATCCAGTCGACCAGGCCGTTCCAGGCATACGGATTCCCCGGACCCTCCTGGAAGGTATAGCCGTTGATCAGCCACCACCCGGCGACCAGAAAGGTATAGACCAGCGTCCACCAGCCGATGAGAAGAAGCACCAGCAGAAGCGTCGACAGGAACCCCCGCCAGGGGATGCCCCGTCGCCCGTCGCCCGCCGGCAAAGGTGATTCGCCCGTCATAGTGTCGCCTATTATCTCTTGTCCTGTGTAATGTCCAATGTCTCCCCAACAATCGCTATCGTATTCCCAATCGCTATCGTATTCGCAAACCTTGGGGCCTCGGCGGATTCAAATCCGCCGCTGTTAGGCGAAACGTGTTGAAACGCGTTTCCGGCGGCCGCGTCAACCGGCTTCAGCCGGTTTTATCTGGCAGCCACGGAATTTATTCCGTGTGTTACAAACGCAATTTCATCATTCCCCCGGTCGTGGCCGGGCTGTATACAGCGCCAGACTGGTTAGAAACCACAGGCCCATCCATACCGCCTCGATGATGAACGTCGGATCGAAGGTGCCGCGAACGATCATCATCGCGGGTATGAACAGCCCCTGGGCCAACGGCGCGAACCGCTGCCAGCCGGTCCAGCGACGGGCCAGGACGACGGCGATTCCCGTCAGCAACGCGCCCAAAAGCCCGCCCAGCCCGCCGATGGGTTGCAGGATTAAACCGGCGTCAGTGAACAGGCTGATGAAGCCGCCGAGGATCAGCGTTGCCCAGGCGGCGATGAACAGGCCCAGGGCCAGGCGGCCGAACCGGCCTTCCCCGGCCGCTCGCGCCCGCCATAGCCCGATCAACATGATCAGCAGGCCGATCATCCCGACGAAGAACCCCAGTTGATTGGCGACGAAGAGCGGCCCGGAAGCGGGCGGGAAAAGATCGTAGCGATATTCGACGATCAGGTTGAGAAAGAAGAAAGCCGCGCCGGCCATGCCGAACAGGGCGAACGGGCGGGTATTGGTTTCGGATTTCATGATCATCTCCCCGATGCCGCTGCTTTTGGCCGGCGCAGCAGGGCGACGATGACGAAGATCGATACGACAATGCCGATGATGGCCGATGCCCGCGCGGCATTGTTGGGGGCGAACAGGACACCGGGCAGCGCGCTCAAAATGCCGACGGCGCAGAGAAAAAGGGTCAGCCAGACGCCCCATTTCTGCCCTCGCCAGGCGCCGTAGGCGGCGAAGAGACCGGCCACGCCACTCATGGCCGCCAGGATAATGACTCCCTGGGGGATGCCGGCGGCGAAGCCCTGATCTTCCGGGCCGCCCAACAGCGGGGGCATGGTCGCCACGACGTTGACCAGGGAGAAGAGCGCGAACAGGATGACGGCTGTTTTGTAGAGGGGTGAATGGTTCATGATGTAATTCCTGTAGGAAATCAACCTGTAGAAACCGAGTTTTTCGGGAAAAACTCGGTTTCTAATCGGAAAAACCCGGTTTCTATTCCACGGCCGATCTTATGATGCGATTATCTTCGGCCGGAGCAACAGAACGACGATGACGAAAACGGAAACCAAAACGGTGACGATGGCTGAAATACGCGCAAAATCGCTCGGCGCGGCCGTGACGCCGGGCAACGCGCTCAACCCGTTGACGGCCGAGAGGATAATCACCAGCCATTTGCCCCATTTCTGCCCCTGCCAGGCGCCATAGGCGGCAACGAGACCAACCACAGATACCAGCGTGGCGAAGATGATGATTACCTGGGGGATACCGGCGACCGCGCTCTGGTTATCAGGGCCGCCCAGCAACGCGGGTATGAATGTCACAACGGTGAGTACGCAAAGGAGCGCGAACAGAATGATGGCTGTTTTGTAAAGAGGTGAATGGTTCATGGCTATACTCCCGGACCTGACAGATGGGCGCGATCAAGCTGCCGATTGGGCAAGTACCCGGATGCGCCCACCTGTCAGGTCTCAATATACTGGATACTGGCTAATTCTCAACCGTGAACATATGCATCATACCATGCAGCAAGTGCGGCATCGGCTCTTCGCCCGCGGCCATGGCCACGAGGTCCGGCAAAGGGCATACCAACTGATACTGACCCGGCTGCAGGTCCATCTCAACCCACACCCGCTCGCCCGGCGACATCGGCGGCATGCCGGTTTCCAGCACCTGGATTGGGGCGTCGGCCGGCGGCGGCCCGCCTTCCTCGCTGAACATCCCCAGGAGTTGTTCCGGCGTCACGTCGGGATTATAGGTCGTCATCACCGCCATATGCCACTGGTCGCCGGTGTTGATGAACTCCCACAGTCCCTTGGCCGGCACGGTGTCGGGCATGGTGTAGGCAAAGTCGACCATATCGACCGTGACGGCCGTCTCCGGCTCGGTCGTACCGACGATTTCATCGGCCTTGAAGAACACCATGAGGGTATCCGGGCGGAGTTCATCGCCAATACCGAACTCCCCTGTGCGCAGATCGGCATAGAAGGTCTTCGTCGCACCGGGGGCAATGTCGCCAATGACATGGACGATGTTGGCCACTTCAAGGGCGCCGAGGGCCGCGCCGGGATCGGCCGCGGCCCTGGCATTGGCATCGAGCACTTCCTGGCTGGTGTGGCCTTCCTTCACTCTTGCCAGTGTCGGCGAGGCGGGGTCGCTGCCGGCGTTGGTGATGTCGAAGCGGACGATGCCGCCGGGGACGACTTCGGGCACATTAAAGGCGCCGTCTTTGGCCTCGACGGTGACGACGGGGATTTCCGCCTTGGCCGGGGCCTCGGTGGGGGGGACGGCTGTCGGCGGAACGGCCGTCGGCGCCGGCGCGGCGGCTTGCTGCGCGCCCGAACCCGAACAAGCGGCCGCCAGCGCCAGAACGGCGATGACGACCAGGGTCAGGATCGACCAGGTTCGGCGATTGATACTGTCTGCATGTTTCATGATCTACTCCTCAAAAGGGTTTGAATTGATGGGCACGAAAGTCCATCTGAGGAATAGCATAGCGGCCGGTTGTCCTGGGTGATTGGGAAGGTGTCGGGAAGGTTTGGGAATTACGAATTACGAATTACGAATTACGAATTAGGAAGGTCTCGCTTCCCATTCTTCATAAGACGCGCAGGAAGGCGCCCGCTTCGACCTTGTCGCGCCTCCTGTTCCCCTGCTCCCCTGCTCCTTTTCACCGTTCCTGATTCATAATTCCGGTATACTTCACGCATGATTACCAGTCTTGCCAACCCGCAGGTCAAATATGTTCGACGCTTGCAATCCGACCGGCGCTTTCGCGCCAACGAGCGGGCCTTCGTCGTCGAGGGTACGCGCTGGATGCGCGATCTGGTTGCCGCGCGAGCCGTGCCGCGGGCGCTGTTCGCCACGGCGGCGTGGCTGGAGAGCAATGAGGGGCGCGGGCTGTCGGCGACGTTGGGCGCGGCCGTGGCGGTGTCGGATGAGGTCATGGCGGCCATGAGCGACACGGAGACCGCGCCGGGCGTGCTGGCCGTGCTGCCCATTGTGCCGCGGCCGTGGCCCGATGCGCCGGCGCTGGTGGTGATCCTCGACGCGGTGGGCAATCCGGGCAATCTGGGGACGATCCTGCGCGCGGCCGGGGCGGCGGGGGCCGACGGGGTGCTGCTGGGGCCGGGCTGCGTCGATGCGTATAACCCGAAGGTCGTCCGCGGCAGCATGGGGGCGCTGCTGCGGCTGCCGGTGCGGGCGGCGTCTTGGGCGGAGATCGACGCGCTAACGGCGGGGCTGGATGTGTGGCTGGCGGCGGCGGACGGCGCAACGGCCTACACGGCGGTGGATTGGCGGCGCCCGTCGGCGATTCTCATCGGCGGCGAGGCCCACGGAGCGGGCGCGGCCGCCGGGCAACTGGCGACCGGCCGGGTGACCATCCCCATGCACGACGCGACCGAATCGCTCAACGCCGCACTGGCGGCGGGGATTATTCTTTTTGAGGCGGCGAGGCAGAGGGGGGAAAGGGGGAAGGGGTGAAAGGGGGAAAGGGAGAAGGGGTGAAAGGGGAAAGGGAGAAGGGGTGAAAGGGGAAAGGGAGAAGGGGTGAAAGGGGAAAGGGGGCGCCCCTGCTCCCCCTCTCCCCTTCCTCATTCGTACTTCGTGCTTTTCTTCACTCGTCGCTCGTCACTCGTAACTCGTCACTCATCAGGCATGGACCTTGAGGCGTGTAACGCCGTCTTCGCTGTTGGCGATGACGAAGCGGCGGCGACATTCGGGGCAGCTGCTGTCGAAGAGGTCGAATTCGGCGTTGAGGTCGACCCCGTAGGCGTCCATCGCCATTTGGTGGATGACGGGACCGCCTTCCCAGCGCAGCCAGCCGTCGCGGGAGTCGAGGATAGCTTCCCGAAAGGCCTCTTCGCCCAGCTTTACGCGGCAATCGGCGATGAAGTAGCCGCAGCGGCCGCAGGCGACGAAGCGGCGTTGCTGGCGGTCGATGGCGTCGCGCTCGGCGCGGGAGAGGCGGCGGTACTCTTTTGGCGGCTCGACCGGCTCGGGTGCGGGTTCGCTATCGGGGACGGCCGCCTCGTCGGGCGGCTGCGCCTCGTCGGCCGGGGCGTCGGCGAGTGGCGGTTGTTCCGCTTCCGTCTCGTCCGGGGCGTATTCGGGACGGTCGTCGTCGGGTGTTGTTGGCTGAATGTCGGATTCGTCTTCCTGGGGCACGTGGGTTTTCTCTTCTCGTCTGCCGATGAATTGATTTCTGTCGTTTTGCGATTCTAGCCGCGCGGGGGTATCTGTCAAATGCCGTGTCGGGGAGTCTCAGCCGATTTCCAGATGCACCGTCGCCTGGTCGCCGACTTTGAGGTCTTCCAGCTTGCGGACGGCAGCCTTGATGGGCACGATGTAGCTGCCGTCCCTGGGCCACAGGGCGGTGCGCCATTCGGTGTCGCCGATGAGCACATTGGCGGGGATCATCCCCCAGCCGTAGGTCAGGGCGCTCGCCATGGCGTTCAAGTCGAGGCCCAATTCGGCGGGCACAGTGATGAAGTGCCAGGGGGCGGGGCCTTTCCAGAACCACATTTTGCCGCTGAATTCGAATTCCATGTGCGTATTATAGCCGAATCCCGGTCATAAGATCGTCAATTAAGCGCTTTGCTCGTAGGTCAGCGCTTCGTTCGTAGTCCAGCGCTTTAGCGCGGCTCTTCTCTTGAGTCATGCAGAACAGCGCTGAAGCGCTTAACTACAAACAAAGCCGCTCTCCACTCGTACATGCATACCGGCCGATTGCTGCTACTATTGATGGGTGTTATGAGCGAGAACACCCGTAACCTGAGCAACCTGTTGGCCGGCTGGGCGGCGGCCGTCCGCGATACCGCCCATCCCCAACCACCGGCCTACCACGGCCCCGACGTCGCCATCACCCGCTTCACGGAGAAGACCAGCGAGGTGGAACCGGGCGCGGCCTTTGTCGCTCGCGTGCGCACCGGCAGCGACGGCCACCCGTGGATCGGCCGGGCCATTGCCGGCG
>DAOMSB010000045.1:0-21147 GCA_035446145.1 Promineifilum sp. (SeqCode)
TGTTTCGCGAGACAGGTATTGTCAAGTGGTTCAGCCGATTGAAGGGCTATGGCTTCATCAATCCGGATCAAGGAGACAAGGAGGTCTTCGTCCACTATTCGGCTATACGCGGCGACGGCTATCGCAACTTGTTCGAGGGAGACAAGGTGGAGTACGAACTGATCGATCGCGGCAAAGGCCCACAGGCGCAGAACGTTCAGGCCCGTCAGCAGTAAGCTCGCGAACATCCCTCACGGGAGCAGTATGTTCGACGTATTGGAAGATATGCCCGCCACCCGGCGGGCTTTTTTATAACCTGCAGCATTAGCAAACAATCGTTCCGGGAGATACAATATCAACAAGTCAGCCTGACGGATCCGGACTCCATGCCATGACATATTCCATCCTGATCGTCGACGATAGTCTACCTTTAGCCAATCTCTACCAGATTGTGTTCGAGCGCAGCCAGTGGCTGGTTGATCGCGTGGCCGGCGGGCAGGAAGCCCTGGACAAGCTGGCCGACGGCATCCCCGACGTCATCCTGCTCGATTTGATGATGCCGGATATGGATGGGCTGGAGGTATGCCGCCGCATCCGCGAACGGCTGCCGCAAGCCCCGCCTTGCATCGCGGTCTATACGGCCGTCAATCGCCCCGAAGCGCGCCAGGACAGCCTGCTGGCCGGGGCCGACCTGTTCTTCAACAAAAACCTGTCGATCTTCGATCTGCCGGGGCAGATCGCCGCCCACCTCCAACCGCCGGCCGCTGAATAATCTACATCGTCCCAAGCTAGAGCTTGGAGAGGAACGTCTGCGCCACACCGCCATGCCGTCCCAGGTAGCGGATCAGGAAATCCACGACAATGGGGTAATTCAACAGCACCCGCTGGTACAGGAAGGATTTGCTCATGCTGTCCCACATCTCTTCATGACAACGCGTCTCGTAGATTTTTAGTCGCTCGCGAGAATAATCACCGGCGCGCAGAGCCTCCTTGATGGTGTCGGCCGCCAGAATGCCGGAGATCAGCGCGTTGTGGATGCCGCCGCCGGTCAACGGGTTGATGAACCCGGCCGCATCCCCCACCAGCAACGCGCCATCATAGGCATGTTGCAGATTTTTCTGTGAGCCAAAGCTCAGTTGCCAGATCGCCACGTCGCGTATTTCCGTCCCGTTGACGGCTCTCTCGCGAATGGCCGGCATCTCCAGGAAATCCTTCAGCATCTTCTTCAGATTGCCCTTGTGCTTGCGAAACTTGTCCAGCCGCATACCAAGCCCGATGTTGGCCTCGTCATCGCTGATGGGGAAAATCCAGGCATAGCCAGGCAAGATCTCATTATAGAGGAAGAATTCCACTTCATGAGGGTAGAGTTTGAGGCCCTTGATGTAGGCTCGCAGCGCGACTGCACGATGCTTGTCGACGTGTTGCCCCGCTTCCGGCCGCAAGGCGCGCATAATCGTCGATGTGACCCCGTCCGCGCCGACAACAACCCGCGAGCGATAGGCTTTTGTCTCGCCATCCACGCGCGCCAACACACCCACAACCTGGCCGCCTTCGATAATCGGCTCTTTCACCTCGGCTTGCAGAAAGGTCACCCCGCTTTCCACGGCTTGTTGCTGGATAATGGCATCGTAGTAGATACGCGGCGCCACATAGGATTTGGCACCGTCTTCACCATGGGTGAAATGGGCTTCCAGAGTATGACCGCTGGGGCCAACAAGCCGCATCCCGTCGAGTTGGTACAATTCGCCGCGAGCTATGGCTGCCTCGATCTTCGATTCCATTCCCAGGCTGTTCATAATACGAATGCAACCCTGCGAGACGGCGTCGCCGCAGATCTTGTCTCGCGGGAAAGTTTGGCGATCAATTAAAAGGACATCATGCCCTTGTTGTGCGAGCGCGGTGGCGGTCGTCGCTCCGGCCGGTCCGGCTCCCACAACGATGACATCATGTTCACTCGCGATATGCATGCTCGTTATCTCTCCTGATGAGTTATTGGTTCAATTCGATAGGTGTTGATGAAATCGGGATCAACCGCAAAGGCGGGGATGCATGGCGGCAAGAGCAGTAGAGCTATATACCCTCTTCCTCGCGGATTGCCGCGAGCAACCCGCGGCAGCCGTCATCGACAAGACGATAAACATAATCGAAATTATCGCTGTAGTACGGATCGGGAACATCGCGAACTTCGGCCTGTGTGGCGAAATCGAGCAGCCGATGAAGATGGGATACGTCGCCAAACCGTCGCTGCAGTTCGCCCAGGTTTTCGCCGTCCATGGCGATGATCCAGGTCGAATCATCGCCCATGTCCTGTGGCTTAACCTGCCGCGCGCGGCCGTCGTATTGAATGCCATGACCGGCCAACACCCGGCGCGTTCCCGGATGGGCGATCTCGCCGACATGGTAGGCGCTCGTCCCGGCCGAGTCGACCATGATGGACTCCGACAGCCCGGCATCATCCACAAGCTTTCGGAACACGGCCTCAGCCATGGGAGAGCGACAAATATTTCCCAAACAAACAAAAAGCACCCGAACCGACATGAAACCTCCAAAACTACGCGAAGAGAATCACTCTCGCGATTGGCAAGCCGGCCTATAAGCCGCATTCTGTGCGCGCTACGTGACGAATCACACAGCGCCGGCGATCATCTATCTGGGACCGCCGTTACCGGCGGCCTCAAGCAGCCTACCCGGACGTCAAACGAGACGAGCAGCCTCGTGGCGGTCCGAAGACCCCCTTCCGCCCTGCTTGGCCTTGCTCCTGGTGGGGTTTGCCTGGCCGGCGACATCGCTGCCGCCGCCGGTGGTCTCTTGCACCACCGTTTCACCCTCGCCGAAAGAGTTGCCCCTTCCGGCAATATGCCTCTCTGTTGCACTTGCCGTCGAGTCACCCCGCCCGGCTGTTAGCCGGCACCTTGCTCTGTGGAGTGCGGACTTTCCTCAGCTTCGGCGAACCGAAACCGCGATCACCCAGCCAGCTTGCCACTTATAATCGTACCGGGAAATCGAGTCAGGGGCAATAACTCTCAACTTGTACGGGATCGCTATCTACCGGTTGCCGCTATTCGAGAACCGCATTATAAAAATGCAAGATGATTCAACACGAGGCACAAACTTGCATCTAACCATCCCGATAGATTCTCCTTTTTCGCTTTATACCTTACCCTACAGCATATTTCGCCCTGCCGTGGGCGAACCGGCTCGCGCAGGTGTAGCCATTGGCGACTGGGTGCTCGATCTCGCCGCGTTGGAAGCCGACGGCGTCTTCGACGGGCCGGCACTGCGCGGACAGAGTATCTTTGCCCAACCAGCCTTGAATGCTTTCATGGCGCTCGGCCGCCCGGCATGGGACGAAGTTCGTGCCCGGCTGCTTGATCTGCTGGCCCCCGTTGCGAGGAACGCCCCTGTTGCGCCGGAGGTGGCCCACGCTTTACGACCAAGGGTATCGGTTGAGCTGCTGCTGCCCGCCAACATCGGCGACTACACCGATTTCTACTCTTCGCGAGAACATGCCACCAACGTCGGGGCCATGTTCCGCGGACCGGAGCAGGCGCTGATGCCCAATTGGCTGCACCTCCCGATTGCCTATCACGGCCGCGCCGGCACGATTGTCGCCGGGGATACGATGCTGGGACGCCCCCATGGCCAGATGTTGCCGTCCGGGGCGACCACTCCTGTCTTCGGCCCAACGGCCGAACTGGACTTCGAGCTGGAAGTCGGGTTCTTCATCGGCTCCGGCAGTCGAATGGGCGAACCGGTGACCATTGACAAAGCGGCCGACCACATCTTTGGCCTTGTGCTGGTTAATGACTGGAGCGCGCGCGACATCCAACGTTGGGAATATCGGCCGCTCGGCCCCTTCCTGGGCAAAAATTTCGCCACCTCGATTTCTCCCTGGGTCGTGCCGCTGGCCGCGCTGGAGCCGTTCCGCTGTTCCGGCCCACATCAGGACCCTGCCCCCCTGTCCCATCTGCGCGGGGCGGAGAATTGGGCGTTCGACATTCAGCTCCAGGCGACCCTGCAGAGCGCGGCCATGCGCGCCGCCGGGCTGCCGCCGCTGGTCATCTCGCGCACGAACTTTCGCCGGCTCTACTGGAGCATGCCCCAGCAATTGGCCCACCATACGTCTAACGGCTGCGTCCTGCGTCCGGGCGACTTGCTGGCCTCCGGCACCATCAGCGGCTCCACGCCTGATTCGTATGGCTCATTGCTGGAGTTGACCTGGGGGGGCGAGCGTCCGCTGGTGCTGCCGACGGGAGAGACACGCAGTTTCCTGGAGGACGGCGATCGCCTGGCCCTATCGGGCTGGTGCGAGCGAGACGACTATCGCGTGGGCTTCGGCGAGGTCGCGGCGGAGATTCTCCCGGCCAGGGATTGAGATGGCCGGACAAAATGACGCGACGAAGGCACAACATCGTCGGGTGCTAAACAGGGCGGCCGGCGCTCTGTTCATCCTGGCTGCCACTGCCGTTGCTCTTATTGCCTTCGGCGCGTTTGATCCCCGACCATTTGGCCCAGTTGTGTCGACCGAACAACCCGGTCTGCAAACGGTGACCGGCTCAGGTGAATCCGTCACACCATTGGCCGCGCCGTGGCCCGCATTCCCGGACCGTCTCTCCATCCGCCTGACGGCCGCCCACACAACCGGGGAGCCGGACAGCGGCTACGGGCTGACGCTCGGCGACAACGACGGCCGGCTGCTCGTGGCGCTATCGCCTCTCGGCTATGTGACGGTGCGGGAAGAAAGAAAGGACGCGGAACCTGTTGCTTATATGCCGTGGCAGACCTGGACTCACGTCCAGTCGGGGACGGCCACTAATGAGATTTGGCTGGATGTGGACAATCGTGACGATCAGGCGGCCGTCACCGTTCGGATCAATCGCGAATTACTGTGGCAGGGGAAAATCCACGTCACGCCACAGCAAGTTGGGCTTTATCAGACAACTTTCGGCGGGCCGGCGGCCGTTGATTTTCGCCAGGTGGAATGGTTTGCCGAGCCGTAGCGCCGCTACTCCTTTAACTCCAGCCAATTCGCGCCGATGGCCGCTTCCACCTTCAGTGGCACATCGAGCGTAAACGCATTGCTCATCGTCTCAACCACCAATTCCCGCACCGCGTCCAACTCCTCCTCAGGCACCTCCAGCAGCAGCTCATCATGCACCTGGAGCAGCAGCCGGGCGCGATAATGCGCCGCCAACTCGGCGTGCAGGCGGATCATGGCGACCTTGATGATGTCGGCTGCCGTCCCCTGAATGGGCTGATTCACTGCTTCGCGTTCGGCGCGCTGCACCGCCTGCCGATTGGCGCTCCCCGCGCTCGTCCTGAACACCGGGAAGTAGCGGCGGCGGCCAAAGAGCGTCTCCACATAGCCGTCGGTGCGCGCCTTCTGCCGCGTGGCATTCAGATAGCGCTCAATGCCGGGGAACTGGCCGAAATATCTCTTGACATAATTCTCAGCTTCGCTCAACGTCAGCCCCGTCTCCCGCGCCAGCCGAAACGCCCCCATCCCATAGATGAGGCCAAAATTGATCACTTTGGCGAACCGGCGCTGGTTCTTGGTCACGGTTTCAGGCGGGATCCCATAGATAGCCGCGGCCGTGGCGGTGTGGATATCCTGGTCTTCGCGGAAGGCGCGCAGCAGCGTCTCGTCCTGGCTGATATGAGCCAGGATGCGCAACTCCACCTGCGAATAGTCGGCCGACAGGAACGTCCAGCCCGGATCGGTGACGAAGCCGCGCCGGATAAGCTGGCCCACCTCGCTGCGAATGGGGATATTCTGCAAGTTGGGGCTGCTGCTGGCCAGCCGCCCGGTGATCGCGCCAGTCTGGCTAAAACTGGTGTGGATGCGACCTGTGTCGGGGTTGATCATCTGCGGCAGCGCGTCGACATAGGTGCTCTTTAGCTTGCCCAATTCGCGATACTCGATGATGGCGTCGATGATGCCCGTCGTATCGGCTGCCTTCAGCCCCTCCAGCACATCGGCCGCCGTGGAGTAATGGCCGCTGGCGATCTTCTTCAGTCCCTCGCGCGGCAGTTGCAGTTTCTTGAACAGAATGTCGCTCAACTGCTGCGTCGAGTTGATATTGAACGGTTCCCCGGCGATCTCGTAGATCGTTTGCTCGCACTTGAGCAGGGCCGCGGCCAGGTCCTGCGACATATGACGAAAGAACTCGATGTCAATGCGCACACCGATGCGCTCCATGTCGGAGAGCACCGGCAGCAATTCCATCTCCAGGTCCATGAGCTTCGTCAGCCCCTTCTCCTCCAGTTCGTGCTGTAATGGCGGCAGAAGGCGCAGGGTCATATCGGCGTCGGCCGCGCCATAGGGGGCGGCCGCTTCAATCGGCACCTCGGCGAATGAGGTTTGATTCTTGCCACGGCCGATCAGCTCATCGATGTCGGTCATCTCCGCGCCCAGGCGATGACGAGCCAAATCCTTCAGCCCCTTATGCTTCGTAGCCGGGTCCGAAAGCCATTCGGCGATCATCGTATCGAACCTGACCGGCGAGACAGTGATGTCATACCGTTCCAGAATCATGCAATCGAACTTGGCGTTGTGGGCCACCTTGGGGATGTCGGGATTGGTCAATGCCGGACGAACAGCCTCCAGCACGCGCCCCATGGGCAATTGCCCTGGAACCAGCTCGGCCGCGCCGGCAAACAGGTTCATCTGTCCCGAATCAGCCTGAGCCGCGCCGGCGAGATGGCCGACAGGTACGTAGTAGGCTATCGGCGGCTCCACCGCCAGGCAGAAACCGACGATGCCGGCCGACAAACGCTCCAGGCTGTTGGTCTCCAGATCGAAGCTGATCCATCGAGCCGCGTTCATGCGCGCGGCCATCTCCTTCAGGGTGGCTTCGTCGCGCACGACGACCACCTCCGTAGGCTGCCACGTCGCATCGCCTTCGCCCGCCGGCGGTTCAGGAAGATCGCTCGTTTCCGTGCTCGCCGCCAGCATCCGCGACAACGAACGGAACTCCAGATCACGGAAGATATCCAGTACCTGGGTGACGTCGTAGTCGTGGGTCAGGCAATCCTTCAACTCGACGCGGATTGGCGCGTCGGTCACAATTCGGGCCAGTTTGTAGCTGAGATCGGCCGCCGGGCGGCCGTCTTCCAGCTTTTGGCGGAGCGCGCCCTTGATCTCGTCCAGGTGCTCGTAAAGGTTATCCAGCGTGTCATATTCAGCCAGCAGCTTGATGGCCGTCTTCTCGCCGATCCCCTTCACGCCGGGGATGTTGTCGCTAACGTCGCCCACCAGCGCCTTATAGTCCACCACCTGGTCCGGCCGTACGCCAAGGTAATCGAACACCCCCGCCGCGTCATAGACTTCGCCGCCGGCATTGGCCTTGCGAGCCGGCAATTCGACCCGCGTGTTGTCGTCCACCAGTTGCAGCAGATCGCGGTCGCCGGTGATAATGTAGACCGGCACCTGGCCATGCATCTGTGCGGCCACGGTCCCCAGCACGTCATCAGCCTCATATCCCTCCAGCTCCAGGATGGGGATGTTCAACGCCCGCACGACCTCCTTGATCCGCTCGATTTGCACGCGCAGCTCGTCGGGCATCTTCTCGCGCGTCCCTTTATACTCCGTGAACAGTGCGTCACGAAAGGTCGCGCCCGTGTCGAAGCTGACGGCCAGATACTCCGGCGGCTCGGGGGACAGGATGAGTTCCAGCAAAGTACGTGTGAAGCCATAGGTCGCGTTGGTCGGCTCGCCATCCTTGGTGGTGAACGCCTCGAGCGGCAGAGCGAAAAACATGCGATAGGCCAGCGCGTGGCCGTCGATGAGTACCAGTTTCTCCGTGGTCATAACAGTTCCTTAGGATGCAGACACGTGGTTTTGCGTTCTCTCAGCCCACTACCACGACGGCAAGTCACCACCTGGCCGCGCAAATCAAACAGTCGGGGAAAGCAAATCGGAAGCCGACAAGCGGCGGATCAGGAAGCGTATTATACCCGTTTTTGGCCGATACCGGCGACATCGAGCACGCCCAATAACTGGTTGCTCAGCTTGCGCAGCGGTTCCAGCGAGGCATCTTCGCTATCGACGAGGATGAGCCGATAGGTATCGCGCAAGGGGTGGACGACGAGCAAACGGGAGAGAGGGGACAGGGGCAGGCGCATGAACTGCACGCGCATGGTCTGGCCGGTATCGCGCCAATCCTGATCCACATGCATGGCGACATCCTGCGCCTCAACCTGCTTCAGCGCGCCACGAAAAGTGAGGAGCTGCCCGCCGCGCGTGATGAGGATGGTCTGCGCTGCACCCAGGGGGATACGCTGCAACAGATTGCGCAACACGTCGGGGTCTACGTCGCTCGCGGGTGGGGTTGCCTGTATATCAGTCACGGCTTGTGCCTCTACTCACTCCATTATAGAGGATATCCGGCCGACACGGTGATGCCATGCAGGAAGCGTAAAAAAGAGTGACGAGTTGCGAGTGAAGATGATGGATAACGAAGTGCGAACGGCAAAGAACGGCGAAGTACGATAGGCGCGCTCTTGCCGTGGTCTGTCGTCTGTCGTCTGTCGTCTCTGTGCAACCGCTCTTGCCGTGGTCGGCGGTCGGCCGTCAACGGTCGCCGAGCTATCGTCTTGCCCGATACCACAGGGCAAGAAGGAGCAGCACGGCCGCGCCGATCGGAACAAGGAGCCAGACTGAGGGGCGAGATGGAGTTACATCGGCCGGTAATTCGATGATGGCAGTTGCTTCATGAGTAGCGGCCGGTGATGGCGAAGGGGTTGCGATCTTTGTTGGGGCAACTTCAGGTGCCGGCGCTATGGCCGTCTTTTGTTGTCGGGTGACAGGAGTCGCCCTGGCGGTTGGTTCCGGCACAGGCGTCGGCGGCCATTGGCCCAGGTAAACCAACGGCACATCATGATCCGACGCTCGAAACGGCAGCCGTTCCGGTGACGTATCCAGCCGCCAGCCGACGGGATAATCCGTGTTGACGTGAACCACCGTCGCCCAGGCGACCTCGCCCACCAGCGACGGCGATACCAGGATTTCGTCGATCAGCTCACTCACGCCGCCGAAGTTATAGCTATAACGCGCCGCCTGAGGAACGAACGCCAACGCATTGGCAAACACGCCACCTTGCGCGGAGTCGGCCAGCAGGGCAAGCACAGGGGAACGGTCGGTGTCGTTGAAGTCGCCCAGGGCGACTATCCGCGCCGCCGGATCGACCGCCAATAGTTCGGCCGCCAACCCATTCAGGACGACCGCCTGCCGAATACGCTCCAGGCCCGTCTCGATCTCTCCGCCTCGCTTCGACTTGAAATGGTTCACAAAGAGCGTGAAGGAAGACCCGTCGATGAGCGCGTCGACTTGTAGCGGCGGCCGCCCGAAGAGCGGCTCATCGCCCGGCGCGCAAACCACGGACAGATCGTCAATCTCCGTGGGCACGGGCGAGCAGGCCTGTCGCAGGGAAACCGCGTCGACGCGCACCCGACGCGGGTCGCTCAGCAGCGCGTTATCGATGCCACGCGCATCGGGGCTTTCCAGGTGACTGATCTGATAGGTAAAACCACAAGGCGCTTCCAGTGCGGCCGACAACTCGCGTAACAATGCCTCATGTTCCACTTCCTGCAAGCCGATGAGCGTCGGGCACTCCAGCGCGTCGGCGATCAGATGGGCAAGCTTGGCCTGGCGAGCGGCCAGTTCATCATCGGTCAGGACCGGCTCACCCTCTTCATCAGTGTCCCGTGTCGTGTCAAAATAGTTCTCGGCGTTGATCGACGCCACAACGATCTGTTCCGGCCCCGTTTCCGGTAATTCCGGCAACGACGGCGACGGCACAAACTCCACAACCAACTTGGCAGGCGCGTCGAAGATGATCTTGAACTGGTCGAAATTATAGGTCAGTGCCCCGGCCAGCCCGGTGATGCGATCGCCGGTCTTCACCTGGGGGATGTCGTCGCAACTCAGGTCGCCGGGGTAGAGCACGGGGACAACGCGGCCGACCGGATCGTCGTCCGCGCGCCGAATTGCGGGCAGTTCAGCCGCCGCCGCTTCAGCGATAACCGCAAAACCACACCCCTCGTGCGTCGGCCCGGCAACGAGCACACCACCCTCATAAGCCACGCGCATTCCTTCCAGCGCTTCGAAATAGGCGGCCATCTCGACCATATCGGCGGGCGGATCGATGAAGACGGGCGGAGGCAATGAGCCGGTTGGCTCCTCGATCGTCACGACCAGCCCTTTGTCGTCGATTTCCGTCAGCCCATAGAACTCCGTCACCTTCCCGCCGACCGTCACCACCGCGCCAAGCGAGATGTCGGGGCGCGGTTGTCGCCCCAGGAACACGGCGATGCCGTCGGATGTGGCCGGGTCGGCGTCGCCCGCGCCGGGGATATCCTGGACAAACAGGGTGTAATAGACATCGCCGCGGGTGTTTACGTCTTCATAGCGGCCGACGACCACGCCGCGAAAGTTAACGAAGCGGTTGAGATAGGGAGATACGTCGCCCATGCCCTGGATAGCGCCAATGGGCAGCAATGCCGGTTGGGCCTGTGCATTGAGCACCGACAGCAAAGCGGCCGCACCAACAACAAGGATAATAGCGAGCCGTTTCACGCGTCTCCCAGTCTCCGGGTTCCCTCGCAGCTTGCACGGACAGTCCGGGACGTTACCCAATTAATAATCACGCGAATTTTGTGGCCGGCGAAACGTTCCGACAGAGGCGTTAACCGACTTGAGTCGGTTTTGTCTGTCAGCGGCGGGATTGATCCCGCCCGGAAGCGAGACGTGATTATTTCGTAAAATGCAATAGTTGCGTCCCCGGAGCGACGCTGAAGCGCCTAACTACGAAGCAGCGCAGGTTATTTAGGCAGCCAAATATTCAGAGGATTCCTGTAATGCAGAGTTATCGTAGATATCCTCGCAAGAGCAACTGCAACTCCCGCACGTCCAGCGGCTTGGGCAGATAGGCATCGCAGCCCGCGTCGAGGCAGCGTTCCCGGTCGCCGTGCAGTACGTTGGCCGTCGTGGCGATGATCGGTATGACGGACAATGTCGCATCCCCTTTCAAATGTCGAGCCAGTTCCAGCCCATCCATACCGGGGATATTGATGTCAAGCAAGATCAGATCGGGCTGCTCGCGCCGGGCCATCGCCAGCGCCATTGTGCCGTCGACCGCCGCCAGGAACTCGTGCCGCTCCCCTTCCACGATGCGCGATACAAGGCGCATATTACTATCGTTATCTTCAACGCACAGAACTCGCTTTCGCGTCATCCGCTTTTTCCTCACACGTCCCGTTTTGGCTAAGCCTGATCCTAATTGAACCGCCTGAAAGTTAATTACAAAATTACAACACACCATTAACGACCGCTTGTCGCGGGATCGTGAACCGGAACGTGCTGCCGCGCCCCGGCTCGCTCTCTACCCAGATGCGGCCGCCGTGATATTCCACCAGACTCTTACTGATTGATAGCCCCAGCCCGGTGCCGCTGATCGACTCCCGCCGCCCCGCGTCCACCTGGCTAAAGTATTCGAAGATGCGCTCCTGATCCGCCGGGCTGATGCCAATACCTGTGTCGGTCACGGCAAACAACACACCATCGTCGTCGGGACAGATGGCGACATCGATGCTGCCGTGGTCGGTGAACTTGATCGCGTTGCCGATGATGTTCCACAGCACCTGCCGCACGCGTGTCCGGTCGGCCGTGATCGGTTCAACTCCCTCGGAGATCTCCAGCCGCAGCGCCAACCCCTTCTGCTCGGCCAGCGGCGCGGCGGTGGCCATGAGTTCAGACGCTATTCGTCGCGCGTCGAACTCCTCATAGACCAATTCCAGCCGCCCTGCCTCGATCTTCGACATATCCAGAATGTCGCTGATGATGTCCCGCAGATGGTAACCTCCGCCGCGAATCAGCTCCAGATCCTCAATCATCCGCTCGGTCAGATCACCATCCAGACCCAGAAGCAGCACGTCGGCAAAGCCGATGATCGAGTTCAGCGGGGTGCGCAGCTCATGGCTCATGCGCGCCAGGAAGTCGGTTTTCAACCGGTCAACTTCGCGCAACTTCTCGGCCATCTCCAGTTGTTCGCCGAAGTAGAGCGCGTTCTGAGTCGCCACAGCCAACTGCGAGGCCAGAATCTTGTATACTTGCCGGTCTTCAGGGCGAAAATAGCCTGACTGGTTCGATTGAACGTCCAGCACGCCCAGCAATCGATCACCGATGATGAGCGGGACGGCCATCTCCGAGCGCGTGTCGGGCAACAACAGGTGTGGCAAGAAGTCGGTCGAGCGCCGCGTATCGCTCACCAGCACCACGTCCCGCTCGCGCGCCGCCCGGGCAACGATGGAGCGCTCGCCGAGCGGAATGATCCGACCCTCGCGCACCATCTCGCGGCCAACCTCACCCGCCCCGGCCCGCAGCGCCAGTGTCTTTCGATCGTCGTCCAACAGGTAGATGTGGGTGTGGTAGAGGTTGAAGTTCTCTTTCGTCAAGTCAGACGCGGCCGCCAGCAACCGGTCAACGTCCAACGTGGCGGCCGCGGCCACGCTGACATCCGACACCGCTCGCAGCTCGCCCGACAATCGCGCCTGGTCGGCCAACGCCGTCTCGGTGCGGGCCAGCGCTGCCTCCTGCGCCAAATAGGCGCGGCGGCTGGCGATAGTAGCCGCCAACGGCTCGCGCAGTCGCCGCAGGACGAACAACTCATCGGCGGTCATTTCGTGCGAATCGGGCCAACTCAGCATCAGCACGCCCTGCCATTGCCCCGCACGACGCAGCGGCATAATCGCCGCCGCTCGCCATCCCGCCTGTTCCAGTTGACGACGCATGCCTTCATCCAGTCGGCTATCCCGCCACGCGCTCTCAACAACCAGCAGTTCGCGCGGCTTGTCAAGCCATAACGCGCTCAAGGGCAGGTCACTGATTGGCCGTGGCCCCTCGCCCGGCGCAATGCCTGCGGCGCCGCTCGGTACCCGCCAGACGGTCTCCCCCGGCATTGTCCCGTCAGGCAACGGCGACAGGTAGATCAGTTCCAGCGACGGTGGCTCACGCCACGGTAGCCCCCCGACCAGTGCAGTCAGGATCTCGCTCTCAGTCGTCGCCAATGACAACTCCGCCTCAACGCGGGATAAGATTTCCAGTTGGTTCGACCGGTCGCGCACTTCTTCCAATAGTTGCTGGTTCGACAGGGTAACGGCCAATTGGGTGGCCATGGCGCGAAAGATACGGTGATCGTGCGGCGTAAATCGGCGCGGCTCCGCCCACGATAACTCGACCAGGCCGACCCAGCTATCGCGCACGCGCAGCGGCAACAGAGCCGTGGCCCGCGCGCCCATCCCGTCATAAAGCGCGCGCAGCATCCCATCGACGCGCTCGTCGCGTGTGACATCTTCCACCAATACCGCCTTGCCCTGCCCGGTAGCTTCGCCGATATCGATGTCGGGCAGATGAAAACGCTCGCCCGGATTGTGGCTGCGCCCGGTACCGGCCACAATGGTTGACCAGCGCGGCCGTCCGTCGGCGTCACTCTCCACCACGGCCAGCGACACACCCGTTACATCCTCCACCAATCCCGACGATACGATGGCCTCCACGATATCGGTCACGTCCCGCGCTGCGTTCAGCGCCGCGCTCAGCGCGAACAGCCGTTCGGCGTCATGTCGTGCCTCTTCGGTCTGATCAAAAAGGCGGGCGCGCTGAATGGCCGCCGCCGCCTGATAGACGATGGTCTCAGCCAGGCGTAGCTGGTCGTCGGTCAGTTCGATACCCTCTTCCACCACATCGAGGCCGACCGTGCCGATGGCCTCGTTCTCCACCACCAGCGGCAGGATAAGGATTGTCTTCACGCCGCGCTGGCGCAACACCTCGTGGGCTGAGGCTGTCAGCGGGTTCTCCGTGGCGTTGGGCACCACAATCGGCCGTCGCTCGATCAGGGCCATCTCCGTTGCCGGGTTATTGGCTCGCGGGATAACAAACCCGACCGCGCTGTCGGCATTAAGTTGAGCCGATCGGTCGGCCACGACGGTCAGGCCGTCTTTCTCTTCGTTGAGGATAGCCACGCCGACCTGATCGATGCCGGTGGCCTCGGCCAGGTAGTCGACGATGAGTTGCAAGCTGGTCGACAGGTCGGCCGAGGCGGCGACGGCTGTAACAATACGGTTGAGCAGCGCCAGTTCATCCTCGCGCTGCCGAGCCTCATGCAGCGCCACCTCAGCCTGCTGCGTCAACCGAAGATTCTCCAGATGCGATCCCAATTGGCCGGCCACGGCCGCCATGAGTTCGCGTGCGCGCGGCGAATCGGCCGCCGGCCCCATCTCCAAATAGCCAATCGTCTCCCCGTGCACCGGGATAGGCTGCCGCAGTTGTGCGACGGCATCGATCCCGGCGGGCGTATCGATGACGAGAGGTTCAATCGGCTGGTCGGTCATCAGGCGGCCCCAGCCCTCGCGCGTCAGCTCCCGTGTGCGGCGAGTCAGCTGTTCGCGGGTCTGAGTGATCTCAGTGAACAGTCGTGCGTTCTCCACGGCCGTTGCCAATTGAGCCGCCAGCACCAAGAACGATTCAAGGCTATCGGTGTCAAGGCTGCCGGGCACGCGGCTTTGCAGGTTCAGCGTGCCGATGACCCCTTCTTCGAAGATCATCGGAACGGCCATCTCCGATTGCGTCTCGGGTAACAGCGGATTGGGCAGAAAAAGCGGGCTTGTGCGGGCAAAGGGCACGACAATCGGCTCACGACCGGCGGCCGCCGCACCGTTGATCGACCCCGGCCCGATGGGCAGGCGATGATTACGCCGCAATAGCTCGGCTCCGGCCGCGCCTGTTCCCGCGTGCAAGATCAGTTCCTGCGTGGTCGGGCTAAGCAGGTAGACCTGCACGTGATACAGATTGAAACGCTCGCGAATCAGGCTCACGGCGTCGGCCAGCATCGTGTCGAGACTCTGAATGCGCGTGATCTGTCGGCCAACGGCCGCCGCCAGCGCCAGCGCCTGCGCGCGTTCCTCGACCTGACCCTGTAGCGCCAACCGGGTCTGCTCCAGTTCCTCGCGCGCAGCGTGGGCCAATGCCCGCGCTTCCATCGTCCGCCGGTGCGAGCGGTAGAGCAGATAGCCGATGACAACCAGCGCCCCACCGATGAGCAGAACGGCGATCCACAAGACCGGATCGGCTATCCGTTGGCTTGGCCCAAGCAGAGTCGCCGCAAACTTAGACGTCATCATGGCCATTCCCCCCGACAACGTGCAGACGCACGGCCGTCTCACGCGCTTCCAGCGCCCGCGACAGCTCCGTCGCGGCCACGCGCATCGCGCCTTCGATGTCGGTCGTCTGGGCGATCTTGCGGTTGATGGCATTGATGAGCGCCGCTTGCTCCGCCTCTTGCTGGATTTGGGTCAGCAAGCGCGCATTGCGCAGGGCCACGGCCAGTTGCCCGGCGATAGTCTGCAACAGTTGGGAATCATCGGGGCCAAGGCCATTCACTTCGCTGTCCTGCGCGTCGAGTACGCCCATCACTTCGTCACCATAGGTGATGGGCACGGCCAGCTCAGTTCGTGTGTCGGGTAATAGCCGATTCGGCAGCCAGCCCGGGTCCTGCGTCACATCCGGCACGACGACCGGGCTATTGGTTGAGAAAGCTCGCCCCACCAGACCTACATCCGGCGTCAGCGAGTGACCCATGATCAGCATCGCCTGCCCGGCCTCGCCTGTGCCGCCGACCATGCGCAACGCGCCCAACGCTTCATCCCACAGAAATATATGGACGTGGTAATAGGAAAAGGCGTCGCGCAATAATTCCACCACTTCGTGCACCAGTTGTCGTTGATCGAGGATGGTCGAGAGGCGGCGGCTGACTGCGGCGCTGGTCTCCAGGGCGCGGGTGCGCTCGGCCACACGCTCTTCCAATTGCGCCCGTTCGACTTCCAGATCGCGGGAGAGCCTTCGGGCCAGGCGCAACAACGTTCGGATATCACGTCGCGTGACGACCAGGATCAGAACCACCATCCCGGCGGTCATGGCCAGGCTGAGCAGCAGATAGCTGAGCGCGTAGATGCCACCCGGAAGGGGTCGGACTTCGGCCGGGACGTTCATGGCAACAAGACCGACGATGATAATGCCGATGACAACTACCGGAGTCGCCAGGCGCAAGGGCAGCAGCACGGCCGCGAAGGCGGCGAACGTGACCAGAAAGAAGCCAACGATGGGCGACAAGCCGCTGATTTGCAGATCGAGCAGCGCCAGCCCCAGGTAGACCAATGCCAACCCTATGGTTCGGAGAAGATATGAGCCGTCGCGCCAGAGTGCAATGGCGAGAAGAAACAGGAAGATCAGGATATAGGCCGCAATGCGGCCGCCGGCCGTGGCAGGCTCACGCAGCAGCAAGGTAAAAATCGGCGACAGCGTCAGAAACAGGAGTATCGACAGGCTTAATGAAGCCAGGTTCAGGCTGCGGGTTTGCGTGCTTTGCGTGGCCAGCGCTGCATCGAGACGGTCGAACGCCGGGACCGGCGCGATCAGCTCCGGCACCAGATCGAACAGATGAAGCCGGAACCAGCTCCAGGCGAACAACACCGCGCTGAAGGCAAACGCGGGCACGGTCAGGTCAACGTAGATGGGTAACCCACCGAAAATGCCAAATTGATAGACGGCATTGCTGAGGATGGGCAAGATTGCGCCCACGGCGACGATGGAAGCCAACTGTCGCTGCGGCCCCGTCGAGCGGAACCAGACGCGAATGATCAACCCTGTGGCGGTCAGGACGAGCAGATAGGAATAGACGACATGGATGATATAAGCCGGGCCGCGTTCGGCCGAGAAGACGACGATACCGCCTACATCGCGGACGCCGGGATTCACATAGAGCCAGGTGTGAGATGGGGTCGTCCACGCCAACGCGATCATGACGACCGGAATTGCCGCGAGTAGCATGACGACCGGCAGGTTGACCCAGCGCGCGTGCCCCGCATAAGCCAAAGCGAAGAGCAGCCAGGACACGGGCAGCAGGGCGATGCTAATCCACTCCAGCCTGACCCAGAAGAGGAGCGTCGTCGGGTCGGTGGTCATCAGTTCCAGCGCGTAGGTGTAACACCACCAGGCCGAGAGGATGAGCAAAAAAGTAAAGGCAGTGCTGCCCGGCGTGGCCTGGCCGCGTCGCCAGGCGTAGAATGCCAGCAGTGTCAGCACAATGGCCGCGCCAATGATTGGCATTAAGAATGGCGTGAATTGCAGCGCGAATTGATTCATAACCGCCTACTCGCCTGTATCCGTGGCGCAACCTGCCAGGTTGCATTCTGTTTCGCAGACAGGAATGTCTGCGCTACTTGCCACGCTCTGCTTCCAACCGCTTCCGCAACAACTCGTTAATCACGGCCGGGTTGCCCTGGCCACGAGTGGCTCGCATCACCTGGCCGACGAACCAGCCAATGAGGCCCTCCTTGCCGCCCAGATAGTTGGCCACCGGCCCCGGGTTTTCCGCAATAACGCTATCGACAATCTCTGCCAAGGCCGTCTCATCCGAAATTTGCCCCAACCCGCGAGCTTCGATAATGGCCGACGGATTCTGCCCGCTGTCGATCATCTCGGCCAGCACTTCGCGAGCACCGGTCAGATTCACTGTGCCGCGCTCCACCAGCGCCAGCAACTCGACCAGCCCCGCCGGCGTCAGCGCGATGGCGTCGATAGCCTGGCCGCGCTCATTTATCAGCCGGAACACGTCGTTGAGAATCCAGTTGGCCAGCGCCTTTGGGCTACCTCCGGCAGCGACTGCTGTGTCGAACCAGTCGGCCACGGCGCGATCGTCGGCCAGCACGGCCGCCTCATAGGGCGTCAGGCCAAAGGCCTCGCGGTAGCGGGCTTCCCTGGCCTGCGGCAGCTCCGGCAGCGCCGCCCGTACCCGCTCGATCCAGGCCGAATCGATGAACAATGGCGATAAGTCCGGCTCAGCAAAATAGCGGTAATCTTCGGCTTCTTCCTTGGCGCGCTGGCTAAACGTCTCGCGGCGGGCGTCGTGCCAGCCGCGCGTCTCCTGCACCACCCGGCCGCCGCCATCAAGTACAGCCGCCTGTCGCGCCAGCTCGAAATCCGTGCCCTCGGCCAGGACGCGAAAGCTGTTGAGGTTCTTCAGTTCGATGCGCGTGCCGAATGCCTCGCTGCCCCGCGGCCGGATGCTGATGTTCGGTTCAATGCGCAGCACGCCTTTCTCCATGTCGCCGGTGTTCACTTTCAGGTAGCGCAAAATCTGCCGGATGCGCGTCGCATAGGCTCGCGCCTCCTCGCCGGAGCGGATGTCCGGCTCGGAGACGATCTCCAGCAGGGGCACGCCGGAACGGTTGTAATCAACCAGTGAGCCGCCATCGAGATGGGTTAGTTTGCCGGTGTCCTCTTCCATGTGGACGCGACGAATGCCGATACGCTTGATTGTGCCGTCGCTCAGAGTGATATCAAGCGCCCCATGGCGGCCGATGGGCAACTCGTACTGGCTAATCTGGTAGCCCTTGGGCAGGTCGGGGTAGAAGTAGCTCTTGCGGGCGAAGATGTTGTGGGGCTGAATCTCACAGCCGAGAGCCAGGGCCACGCGCATGGCGAACTCGACAGCGCGGCCGTTGACAACCGGAAGCATGCCCGGCATGCCCAGACAGACGGGGCAGACGGCCGTGTTCGGAGCCGCTTCGACGCTGTCGACGACCCGGCAGCCGCAAAACATCTTCGATTGTGTAAGCAGTTCGGCGTGGATTTCCAGACCGATGACGGGTTCATACCGCTCTTGCATAACGCCTTCTCTCCCCAATGACCGACGGCCAATTGTCCCGTGGCCGCCGGTTGCCTGATTATAACCCTTCCCTCGATAATGACTCGCGGAAAGCCGCAGAGCAACCTGCCGGGTTGCCTTCTTCATACCTGTGGACCGAACAGTTCACTCTACACCACCGGCAATTGCCTGTACCACGGCCGGACGCGCTCATAGGCATGGGCGACGTTCAGGATGCGCGCTTCCTGCAGCGTATCGCCGATTATCTGCAAGCCGATGGGCAGCCCCCGGCTGTCGAACCCGCACGGCACCGATAACCCGCAACTCGCGCTCAGGTTGAGCGGCAGCGTGAAGATATCGCCCAAATACATGCTCAACGGGTCGCCGGCCCGGTCGCCAACCCTGAACGCCGTCGTCGGGCAGGTGGGCGCGGCGATGACGTCAACGGACTCGAAGACGCGACGAAAATCTTCCTTGATCAAGGCTCGTACCTTGAGGGCGCGGCCGTAATATTCGTCATAATAGCCGGCGCTCAGGGCATAGGTGCCCAGCATGATGCGTCGCTTGACCTCGGGGCCGAAGAGCGCCCGCGTTTGTCGCACTGTGTCGATCATATCTGCCCCAACCACGCGCGGCCCGAAGCGTGTGCCGTCATAGCGAGCCAGATTGGCGCTGGCCTCAGCCGGAGCGATCAAATAGTAGACCGGCAAGCCGTAGCGGGTATGGGGCAGGCTGATCTCGACGATCTCCGCCCCTAACGTGGCCAGATCGTCGATGGCGGCGCGAACGGCCGCTTCTACTTCCGGCTCCATGCCCTCGACGAAATACTCTCGCGGCACGCCCACGCGCAGCCCGCGGATATCACCCGTCAGGGCCGCTTCATAGTCGGGCACCGGCGCGTCGAGTGAGGTGGAATCGCGCGGGTCATGGCCGGCCACAACGCCAAGCAAGGCGGCCGCATCGGCCGCCGTCCGGCCAAAAGGCCCCACCTGGTCAAGCGACGAGGCGAAGGCAATGACCCCCCAGCGCGAGACGCGACCGTATGTAGGACGCATGCCGACAAGACCGCAGAACGACGCCGGTTGGCGCACGCTGCCGCCGGTGTCGGTCCCCAGCGCGCCATAGGCCAGGCGCGCCGCCACGGCGGCGGCGCTGCCGCCGCTGCTGCCGCCGGGAACACGTTCAATATCCCATGGATTGCGGGTGGTGAAGTAAGCCGAATGCTCCGTCGATGATCCCATGGCGAACTCATCGGTGTTGGTCTTGCCCAGGATGACCGCCCCGGCCGCCACCAGTCGATCGACGGCATAAGCGCTATAAGGGGAAATGAAGCCGTCGAGTATCTTGCTGCCGGCGGTCGTCGGCGCGCCGGTCATGCACAGTATGTCCTTGACGGCGATGGGCACACCCAGCACGGGAGAATCCTCACCCTCGGCGCGTCGCCGGTCGGCGGCCGTCGCTTGCTCCAGCGCCAACTCATCAGTGACGGTCAGATAGCTGCGGATGGTGTTGTCGTGGGTCACGATACGATCGAGCATGGCCTGGGTCGCGGCCACGCTGGTGGTTTCGCCGCGCCGAAGCGCATCGCGTAGTTCGGTCAGGGTCAGGGTGGTGATATCCATAGGGTGGTCGGTGGGGCAGTAGGTCAGTAGATCAGCAGGGCAGTGGGTCAGTAGGTCAGTGGGCAGTAGATCAGTTGAGCAGTGGGTCAGTAAGGTAGCAGGTCATTCCTCCAGGATTGGCTGGATCAGGAATTGGTTATCGGCGGTGGAGGCGGCGTTGTAGAGAGCGTCTTCCGGGGTCAGGGAGGGCATCACCACGTCTTCGCGCATGACATTGTAGCGACCTTCGGGGCGCTCCCCGGCAAGGCCTGTCGCTTCGAGACCGCTCAGGTCTATCTCATTGAGCCGCGCAGCGTAGCCGAGCACGGCCGACAGCTGCGCGCCATAATGAGTCAGCTCTTCCTCGGTCAGGGCCAGGCGGGCCAGATCGGCGATTTTGAGGACGTCTTCACGGGTCAGGGACATACGTTTGCTCTCCAATAGGGGTTATTCCTAGTCGCCGACAACCGGATCGTGGCTTTCCGATTGCTCCTGCTCTTTCCGGCGTGCCTCGCGCATCGCCTCGAACTCTTCCTCGGTCCAGATATTCTCCGGTGCCGTCAGTTTGTCGATATAGAGCACGCCGTTGAGATGATCAATCTCGTGCTGGAAGATGCGCGCGTCCCAATCGTAGAAACGGCGGCGAAACTTGCGGCCGTGACGGTCGAGTCCTCGCACGCGAATCGACTCGGCGCGCTCAACTTCGCCCAGATAGCCGGGGATAGACAGACAACCTTCCAGCCCTTTGGCCGTCTCGCGCGATTCCCAGTAGATTTCGGGGTTGATGATGACGAACAGCTCCCGGGTGTCGTCGATCTCGTTGCCCTCATCGTCTTCTTCGGGCAGCGTCTCGATGACGGCCAGCT